>NZ_JBEXDT010000001.1:0-374039 GCF_040605905.1 Nonomuraea sp. NPDC005501
CCCGCCCTCGGCCCGGCCGGAGTCCAGGTCGCGCTCACCGGCGCCCCGGCCGCGGTCGTCGCGACCGCCGCCGCCCCGCCCGCGGTCGTCGCGGCCCCCCGTGGCGTCGTCGAAGTCGTCCTCGTCGTCGTCCTCGTACGGGGCCAGCGGACGCAGCACGCAGTACCAGATGCCGGCGGCGGCCACCACGAGCAGCGCCGCCGTGAAGAACCCCGGCACGGCGAAGCGCATCGCCCCCAGGACGGCCAGCGCGGACGGCACGACGACCAGCACCGCGTGGAGGTTGTCGGTGTCGTACTCGTCGCCGTTGCGCCAGCGCAGCGCGGCCACCACCAGCGCGCCCAGGAGGAGCGCCGCCACGACGGCGTGCGCGCCGAGGAGCAGCCCGTTGGGGATGAGTCCCCAGTGCGCGCCGCCCGCGGGCAGCACCTTGGTCATCTCGTCGCCGATGATCGGGTCGACGAGCAGGATGACGCCCGCCACGATCGTGAACGCGGTGCCGAACAGCCAGGCGGCGAACTTCGGCGGCACCTTCTCGGCCAGCAGCTGGACCAGGCCGACGGCGAGCCAGAGCGGCGCCAGCAGGGACCCGGTGAGCTGGTAGAGCTTGAAGGTGACGGTGCCGAAGCCCGTCAGGTAGCCGACGCCGATCCCGGCGAGTGAGAGGCAGAGCGCGACCGCCGCGACGGTCCAGGCGATCAGCCAGCCCTCGGCCTCCTCACGCAACCGGCGGACGAGGGCGCCCGTGGCGATCGCGGCGAGGAGCGCACCGGCGAAGGCTATGACAGCAACAAGGATCTCCATGGTGACTCCCATGCTGCCGGACTATGCCTCCCAGCCGGTAGCCGAAGAGGGAACGGGTCGGTCCACACGGTATCCGCCGATTACGGCAAGTCATGCCTGCTGCACCTGGATTGTGGATTTTGCAGTTGATTTCTAGAGTGTTCGAGCACGCCGCACCCCTTACCCGTAGGGATACCGGATGCCTGACTCGTGGCCGTTCGCCGAGCTGCTCTCACCAGCGGTCTCCGGCGCCGCCCGGACGTCCGAGCTCGCCGTACGCGAGGAGCTCCCCGACGACCTACGCCTGCTGGTGCTGCGCGCCAAGACTGGTGACACGGATGCTTTTGGCACGCTCTATGACCGTTACGTAGAGCTGGTCTACCGTTACATCTACTTCCGGGTGGGCTCCCACCCGCTCGCCGAGGACCTGACCAGCGAGACCTTCCTGCGCGCGTTACGCCGCATCGCCGACTACACCTGGCAGGGACGCGATTTCGGCGCCTGGCTCGTGACGATCGCCCGCAACCTGGTGACCGACCACTTCAAGTCGGGCCGCTACCGGCTGGAGATCCCGACGGGAGAGGTGATCGACGTCCCGCTCGACGGGGCGCACATCCCGGAGAACGCCGTGGTCACCGCCATCGTCAACGACCGGGTGCTGCGCGCGGTGCGCGATCTCGGACCGGAGCAGCAGGAGTGCGTGGTGCTGCGATTCCTGCACGGTCTGTCACTGGCGGAGACGGCGTTGATCATGGGGAAGAAGAGCGGAGCGATCAAAGCCCTGCAGTTCCGGGCGATCAAGGCTCTGGCGCGGGCCCTCCGTCATGACCTTGCGTAACCTCCCATTGCGTCACTTCGTTAGGCATTTGTCACGACTGAAGGTTTTTCGGGGGAGGTCAGGGAGCTGTCATGGGTAGGTCGCGCAGATCGCGCGAGCGCGTGGTGGGTCACCTCACCGAGCTGCGGGAACTCCAGCTCGGCGGCGGGCCGAGCGACGCGTTCCGCCACAGGCTGCGCGACGAGCTCCTCGCCGCCCGCGCCTCCACTCCTGCCACGGGTACCCCTGCCGGCGCGAACTCCCCGCGACACGCCCAGGGCTCCTGCTCCGGCTCCGCCCGGCGGCGCGGGCGGGCGCGGCCGTGGCTGTCGCAGCTGGCCACGCTGAGCCTGGCGGCCGGTCTGATGCTGTCCGCCTTCTCGACGTACCGATCGGTGCCCGGCGACACCCTCTACCCGCTCAAGCGCGCCGCCGAGAGCACGCTCGTGCGGCTCAGCGGCGACGACGTCGAGCGCGCCGAGCGCGAGCTCGACTCGGCCAAGGCCAGGGCGGAGGAGGTGTCCGAGCTGCTCGGCTCCTCCGCCGACGACGCCCTGGTCACCAGGACGCTCAGGGACATGGAGGAGTCCACCCGCTCCGGCATCAGCAGGCTCGAACGCGTCCGCCCGCGCTCACCGAAGATCAGGACGTTCGCCGAGAACCAGCGCGACATGGTGGAGCCCATGCTGGAGCGCATGGCCGACGACGATCACGACAAGGCCACCGGGTACCTCGACTACATCGAAGGGCTCGTGGCTCCGCCTGGGTAAGCTGAACGGCATGAGGCGGCTTATCCGACGACGGCACGAGGTGGAACCGGAGCTCGCCGGAGAGGCCGCGGCGGCGGCCGCCGTGACGACTCCCCCGGCCGATCCCGACCTGGAGGCGGCGGCCTTCTTCGACGTCGACAACACGATGATGCGCGGCGCCTCGATCTACCACTTCGCCCGGGGACTCGCGACGCGCGGCATGTTCACGACGTCCGACCTGTTCAAGTTCGCCGTGGGCCAGGCGGTGTTCCGCCTGCGCGGCAACGAGAACCCCGAGCACATCGCCGTGGCCCGCGAGACCGCCCTGGCCTTCGTCGCGGGGGCCAAGGTCGACGACGTCGTACGCCTCGGCGAGGAGATCTACGACGAGGTGATGGCCGACCGCATCTGGGGCGGCACCCGCGCGCTGGCGCAGAGCCACCTCGACGCGGGCCAGCGCGTCTGGCTGGTGACGGCCACCCCCGTCGAGCTGGCCAGGGTGATCGCCCAGCGACTCGGCCTGACCGGCGCGCTCGGCACCGTCGCCGAGACCGCCGACGGCGTCTACACCGGGCGGCTGGTCGGCGACCTGCTCCACGGCCCGGCCAAGGCCGAGGCGGTGCGGGCGCTGGCCCGCCGCGAGGGCCTCGACCTCACCCGGTGCACCGCCTACAGCGACTCGGCCAACGACCTGCCCATGCTGTCGCTGGTCGGCCGGGCGGTGGCCATCAACCCCGACACGGAGCTGCGCGAGCACGCCAAGAAGGTCGGCTGGCAGGTCAAGGACTTCCGCACCGGCCGCAAGGCGACGCTGACCGCGCTGCCCATCGCCGCGGGCGTGGGGGCGGTGGCGGGCGGCGTGGCCGCGGGCATCGCGCTGCGCAGGCACTACCGCCACCACCTGTAGGACACCGCCTGTAGGACACGGCTACCTGAACGTCTCGAAGAGCTGCTTCGCCTCCGGCTGCTTCCAGACGACCCGGTTGGGGTCCTTCGGGTCGGGCTGCCAGGGCACCGAGACGAGCATCGGCCGGCTCTTCTCCACGCTCCGTGCGATGTCCACCATGGTCTCCAGGCCCAGCCCCTCGTCCGTCTTGATCGACTTGGTGCTGACGGCCAGGAAGGCGCGGACCTTCCCGGGATCGGTCAGCGTCCTGCGGGCCTTGGCCAGCATCGCGATGAGCATCACGTGCTGCCGCTTGATCCGCTGGATGTCGGAGCCGTCGCCGTAGCGGCGCAGCCGGACGTAGCCCAGGGCCTGCTCGCCGTTCAGGAGGCTCTTCCCGGCGGGCAGCTTCAGCTTGGACGCCTTGTCGTCCACCGGCCGCGGCAGCGTGACCTCGACCCCGCCGAGGGCGTCCACGACGTCCTTGAACGCGTCGAAGTTCACTTCGGCCATGTGGTCGATCCGCACGTTCGTCAGCTTCTCCACGGCCTTCACCGTGCACGTCAGCCCGCCCTTGCTGAAGGCCGAGTTGATCATGTCGCGCCGGGCAGGCTGGGAGCCGCACGCCGGGAGCCGGACCATGGAGTCCCGCGGGATGCTGACAGCGGTGATCTTCTTCCGGTCGGCCGGCAGGTGCAGCAGGATGATCGTGTCGCTGCGCGCCCCCTTCTCCGCCCGGAATCGCGCGGAGCCGGCCCTGTCGTCGGTGCCGACGACCAGCACGTTGAGCGCGCCGGTCACCTTCGCCGGCCGGACGCCGGCCGGCGGGGGCACAGTCTGGTGGCCGCGCAGCACCACCGTGGGCACGGCGACCGCGGCGGCGGTGGCGACGGCGGCCAGGCCGGTCAGCAGCAGGCCGGTCCGGCGCCGTCGTGGCCTGGCCCGGGTCAGGCGGTTGCGCTGGCGCGCCAGCGTCGCGGGCGGCTCGTGCTCCAGCGCCGCGCCGAGGTCGCGGAGCAGCTTCAGGTCGTCCATCGTCACGCCTCCTCGTCGAGCAGCGGGTTCGTGTCGCCCAGCGCGGCGCGTACCTTCCGCCTGCCCCTGTTGAGGCGGGAGCGCACGGTGCCGATCGGGATGCCGAGGGCCTGAGCGGTCTCCTCGTACGAGAGATCGCCCCAGGCGATGAGCAGCAGCACGTCACGGTCCTTGGCGGGCAGCGCCGCCAGCGCGCTGGCCAGCTCGGGCCGTGACGCCTGCGCGGTGACGCCGGCCGCGACCCGGTCGGCGGGCGAGTCCACGCGGTCCTCGACGGGCGCCCGCAGCAGGGCCCGGTATCGGGCCGCCTCGCTGCGGTGATGGCGGGAGATGAGCTTGGTGAGAATGCCGAAGAGCCACGGCCTGGCGTCGGCGTAGGCCAGGTCGTAGCTCTTCCTGCGGGAGAAGGCGACCAGGAACGTCTCGCCGACGAGGTCCTCGGCGGGCTCGGGGCCGAGGCGTTTGGAGACGTACCGGTAGAGCATGCCGGAGTAGCGGTCGAACAGCTCGGCGAACGCCTCCGGTTGTGTCCAGGAGGCGCTGACGAGGTCGGCGTCAGGCCCCCTGGTGGCGGGTTGCGTGATCATCAACGCCCTTCTGCGGGGAAGTAGGTCGCAGATGTCTCGCCACAACCCGCCTTACGGGTTCACGACGCCGGGAGCCGGGTCACAGCTCCTTGAGGAATCCCCCGTCCACCGCGATCTCGGCGCCCGTCGTGCTGCCCGAGCGCGGCGACACGAGCAGCGCCACCGCGTCGGCGATCTCCTGCGGGTCGACCAGGCGGCCGGTGACCATCCTCATCATCTGGGGGGCCACGGTGGAGATGACGCTGTCCTTGTCGGCGCCGGCCATCCCGGCGATGACGTCGGCCGCGCCGCCCTCCTTGGTCCACCAGTCGGTGAGCACGGCGCCGGGCAGCACCGTGTTGACCCGGATGCCCTGCGGGCCGTACTCCTCGGACAGGGCCTTGCTCACGTGGTCGAGTGCCGCCTTGGCGGCGCCGTAGTCGACGTTCATCGCCGACGGTTGCTTGCCCATGGTGGAGGAGACGTTGACGATCGCGCCGCCGCCGCGCTCCAGGATGACCGGCACCGCCGCGCGGATCATCCGGACCGCCGCGTACAGGTTCAACTCGAACATCTCCCGCCAGGCGGCGTCGTCGGCCGCCAGGAAGCCGACGCGCGGCAGCGTGACGCCGGGCGGCGGGCCGCCGGCGTTGTTGACGAGGATGTCCACGCCGCCGAACTCCTCGACGGCGGCGGCCACGACCCGGGCGGGCGCCTGCGGGTCCATCAGGTCGGCGGCCACGTGGACCACCTTGTCGGGCAGGTCGCCGGTACGGGTCCGGGAGACGGCCACGACGTGCGCGCCCTCCTCGTGCAGGGTGCGGGCGACGGCCAGGCCGATGCCCTTGGACGCTCCGGTGACGACGGCCACGCGGCCGGAAAGCTGCAGATCCACGATGTTCCCTCGGGGTTCGGTGTCACTTACCTCCGGAGAACACCGGCCGGACCGGAGCGGTTGCGGTCGCGGTCGCGGTCAGAGGAACGGCGGGAAGGCGTGGCCGCGGCGCAGCCTCAGCTCGTTGAGCATCTGCTGGATGACCTCGCGCACGTGGTCGGTCAGCTCGAAGACCACCATGGGGTCGTCGGCGGCCGACGGGTCGTACTCGTCGGTGCGGATCGGCTCCCCGAACTCGATCATCCACTTCGACGGCAGCGGCACCAGCCCGAGCGGGCCCAGCAGCGGGAAGAACGGCGTGATCGGCAGGTAGGGCAGCCCGAGCAGCCGCGCCAGCGTGGGCAGGTCGCCGATCTTCGGGTAGATCTCCTCGGCCCCCACGATGGCGGTGGGCACGATCGGCACGCCCGCCCGGATGGCGGAGGCCACGAAGCCGCCCCTGCCGAACCGCTGCAGCTTGTAGCGGTCGGAATAGGGCTTGCCCACGCCCTTGAACCCCTCGGGGAACACCCCGACGAGCTCCCCCTTGCGCAGCAGCCGATCGGCGTCCTCGGGGCAGGCCAGGGTGTGGCCGGTCTTGCGCGACAGGTGCCCGAGCACGGGGAGCTGGTAGACCAGATCGGCGCCGAGCAGGCGCAACGGCCGGCCCGCCTCGTCGTGCAGTGCCACCTGCATCATGAGCGCGTCGAGCGGCAGCGTGCCGGAGTGGTTGGCGGCGACGAGCGCGCCGCCCTCGGCGGGCACGTTCTTCAGCTCGACGGTCTCGACCCGGAACCAGTGGCGGTACAGGGGCCTGATCAGCTCCAGCATCACCTTGTCGGTGAGCTCGGGGTCGTAGCCGAACTCGTCCACCTCGTACTCACCGGTGATGCGGCGGCGCAGGAAGGCCAGCGCCTGCGCGAGCGGTTCGGCCCGGTCCGACTGGTCGTAGGAGGGAGCCGAGGTGATCGGGATCACCCGCGCGTCCTCGTGGTCCGAAACGCTCACCTGCGGACACCTCCGAGCGGACGAAGCCCTCGCGACCGCAGGTAGTCGTCGAACGCCGCGCCGGTCGTGAACTTGGGCTTCCAGCCGAGCTCCGCCTCCAGCCGGGAGCAGTCGACCACGCGGCCATGACTCATCAGGCGCACCTGCTCGGGCGAGTAGTCGACCAGCCCGGCCCGGCGGGCCGCGTCGCCCAGCATGCGGAAGGCCGGTGCGAGCAGCGGCATCGACGCCCGGCCCGCGCGGCGCGCGCACTGCGACAGCAGCAGCACGCCTGCCCCGGCCACGTTGAACGTGCCGGGGTGGTCCTCCGTCGCCATCCGGCGCAGCACCTCGACCGCGTCGTCCTCGTGGACGAACTGCAGCCGCGGGTCGAAGCCGAACACCGTCGGCAGCACCGGCTGGGTGAAGTAGCGGGTCAGCGGCGAGTCGACGCCCGGACCCATGAAGTTGGCGAAACGCAGCAGCGACACCGTGATGTCGGGGCGACGGCGCGCGAATCCGCGCACGTAGCCCTCGACCTCGGCGGCGTCCTTGGCGTAGCCGTGGACCGGGCCGTCGTGGGGTTCCAGGTCCTCGGTGAAGACCGCGGGATCCCGGGGCGACGACCCGTAGACGGCCGTGGTGGAGCGCACCACGACACGCCGCACGGTGGCGGACCGCTGGCACGCGCCGAGCAGTTGCATGGCGCCGATGACGTTGTGCTCCTTCATCAGCGCCCGGCCGGTGGTGCGCGAGGGAGCGCTCACCAGGCTCATGTGCACGACGGTGTCGATGTCAGCGGCCGCGATCACCTGGGCGATGTCGGGGCTGCGCAGATCCACCCGGACGAACTCCGTCCGGCCGAGGGAGATGCCGCCGTCCCGCGTGAGGGAGGGGGGCGGCACGGTGTCGACTCCGATGACACGGCTGACGTCCGGGTCTGCAGCCAGGACGCTCGCCACCCGGGCGCCGATATGGCGCGAGACCCCGGTGACGAGCACGGTGTGGGTCATCAGCGCCTCGCAGCTGCGTGTGTCTTACTTCTTGTTACGCCGCTGGATGCGCGTCTTCTTGAGCAGCTTGCGGTGCTTCTTCTTGGCCATCCGCTTGCGGCGCTTCTTGATCACAGAGCCCACGGGACCCCCAGTGCTGGTAGCAAGTCTGAACGGTGTGCGAGCGCACACCGGCTCATACACTACCGGCGATCCACGGTAGATCGCCCCAAGGGGGGTAGAAGCCCGGCCGCGTGGCGCCGGCCAGGCCTCTCCCGCGTCGGCATTCGCGGTGTGATCACGGCGTGCCCCACACCGCTACTCCAGCATCAGCCTGCCTCGATGTAGGCCTCCCGCAGATAGTCATGGACCGCCTGCTCGGGCACTCTGAAGGACCGGCCTACTCGGATGGCCGGCAGCTCGCCGGAGTGCACCAGGCGGTACACGGTCATCTTGGACACCCGCATGACCGTGGCCACTTCCGCCACGGTCAGGAACTTCACCTCGCTGAGAGGTCTTTCGCTGCCTGCACCCATCGGACGCCTCTTCCGCACGTGTTTCCGGGTTATCCCCACTGGTGCCATTGCTCACGCACGTGTACTGCTGTCAGCGTAAGTCGCGACTCCGAGTCGGCAAACCCCCTAGTTTCTCAGTTCGCGGAGCCGCATGTCAGCCAGACCAGCGAAATCGCTGGCCAGCACCGTTGCCGAGCACCTCGCCTGGACCTTGGAACCATCCAACTTGTCACACATAGAGTCGCCCAGGGTGTGCCAAAAGTTGGCAAAGGGACAGCGAGCCTCTTGGAATGCAGGCGCGAAAAGACCGTATCGGGAGGGCCGAATTGAACTCAGAGGGCTCGTGAGACCAGAGTGACGAGCCTCTCGGTCAGCGGCGCGTAATAGCGCGGCAGCACGTTGTCATCGAGCGGGACCACCACGTCGATCTTGCCCTCGGCCTCGCCGACGAACAGGCCGGGGTCGTTGCTGTCGGCGAAGGCCACCGTCGGCACGCCCGCCTGCCCGGCGGCGCCGGCCCAGCCGTGGTCGGCGATGACGAGGTCCGGCGGGTTGTCGCCCAGCTCGGCGAGCATCCACTCCATCGGGGCCGCGTCGTGGGTGTGGACGAAGCCGCCCTTGTCGTCGAGCATCGCCACGTCGTCGAGGTAGCGCAGGCGCCGCGGCCGGCCGAAGCCCGACCCGGAGTACGTCCAGCCCTCGGCGGGCGTCAGCAGCGTCGCGCCGCGCTCGGCGGCGAAGCGGGCCAGCGGCAGGTGGACGGCCAGCAGGCCCGTGGGGTGGCCGGTGGCGAACAGCAGCCGCGGGCTCCCGTGCGACAGCGCCGTCGCGATGCGCTCGGCCATGGCGTCGAGCGCGTCGATCGTGAGCTCGGGGTCGATCGTGTCCTGTCCCCAGCGGTGCCCCGGGTCGGCGACCACGCCCGCGGACTTGGCCATCAGCTCCAGGACGTCCCTGAACGCCCAGGGCTGGTCACTGATCAGGCCCAGCATGTAGTACGGGTCACCGTTGGCCAGCGAGCTGTAGTGGTCGAGGTTGTTCTCGCGGGGGGTCGCGACATCGCCGGCGATGCGGGTGCGCACCAGATGCTCGCGGAGTTCGTCGCGGCTCAGCACTGCTCTTCCTCGTCAGGACAGGGGGCTCAGGGCATGGGATCGAGGCCGTGCAACGGGAAGACCGCTTTGCGGGTCGCCATGATGGCACGGTCTATGGGGTCTCCTGGGTCATAACCACCGGATAGGGGGCGAAATTCCGGATTGCGACCGTCTGTCATGGTAAGCGGCGGGGTCTCACCCGTGCGCTCCCGCGCCAGGCGCCGCCACTCCTCGCCGGTCGGCGTGGCAGGGTCGAGCGGGTGCCCCGCGACCTCGGCGATCAGATGCGTCCACGCCCGCGGCACCACCTGGACCAGCTCGTACCCGCCGCCGCCGGTGACGATCCACCGGCCGCCCGCCGTCTCGTGGGCCAGGCGGTGCAGCGCGGCGTAGGCCGTGCGCTGCCCGTCGATGCTGAGCATGAGGTTGGCCAGCGGGTCGAGGGCGTGGCTGTCGCAGCCGTGCTGGGTGACGAGGATCTCCGGCCGGAACTCGCGCAGCAGCGGCGGCACGACCGCGTCGAACGCCCGCAGCCAGCCGGTGTCGCCGCAGCCTGCCGGGAGCGCCACGTTGACGGCCGTGCCCTCGGCGCCGGTCTCCTCGGCGAAGCCCGTGCCGGGGAAGAGGGTGCGCGGGCTCTCGTGCAGGCTGATCGTCAGCACGCGGGGGTCGTCGTAGAAGGCCGCCTGGACGCCGTCGCCGTGGTGGACGTCGACGTCCACGTACGCGACGCGGGTGGCGCCCTGCCTCAGCAGCCAGGCGATGGCCAGCGCCGGGTCGTTGTAGACGCAGAAGCCGCTGGCCGTGGCGGCCATCGCGTGGTGCAGGCCGCCCGCCACGTTGACCGCGTGCTCGGCCGTGCCCTCCCAGACCGCGCGGGCGGCTGCCAGCGAGGCGCCGGCGATGAGCGCGGACGCCTCGTGGACGCCCGCGAAGGCGGGGTTGTCGGCCGTGCCGAGCCCCGCCGACAGGTCGGGCGCGCCGGTGGCCGACACCCGCTTGACCGCCTCGATGTAGCCGCGGTCATGGACCATGGCCAGCTCGTCGTCACCGGCGGGCTCGCACCCGGCCACCTCCACCTTGTCGAGCACGCCGAGCTCGCGGGCCAGCGCCATCGTCAGCTCGACCCGGACGGGCGCCAGCGGATGGCTCGGCCCGAAGTTGTATGAGGTGAGAGCGTCGTCCCAGATGACCCGTGCTGTCCGACTCATAGCTCTCCCGTTTCCTCGCCTTGGGGCGACGTTACCGCAGCGTCAACGGGGGCCGCCCACGCGGTGGCCTCCGTTGATCAAGGTGAAACACAGCACGTCCGGACACGAGTCCGCATACCCATGCATATGCCGCAATAAGGTCAGGTCATGGCTCTCCCCCGGCCGACGGCCCGGCGCGCCGCGGCCGTGTGGCGCTTCCTCAGGCGGCCGCCCGTCCTCGACGCCGCTCTGGTGCTCGCGCTCGTCGCCGCGGCCTGTCTGGGCCTGGTGGCGGTGCTCCTGCAGGGTGATCGCGAGGCGGCCGCGGGCGCCGCGCACTTCATGATCACCACGGTCCCCCTCCTCGTACGGCGCCGCCACCCGGTCGCCGCCGCCGCCCTGGTCGCCGCGCTCGACCTGATGGGCCTGGCGACCGGCGTCATCGAAGGCGCCAACGCGTCCGTGGTGATCGCCCTTTACAGCGTCGGCCGCTACACCGGGGGCAGGCCGGCCGTCCTCGTCACCACCGCGGCCACGATCGTCTACAACGTCGCCGGCGCGATCGCCGTGGACGGGCCCAGCACCGTGCTGCCCACCGCTCTCCTGTTCTTCGCGTCCATGGGGGTGGGGCAGTTCGTCCGCGTCCGCGCCCAGCTCAGGGAGCGCGATCAGACGGAGGCGGCCGAGGCCGCGGTCCGCGCCGAGCGGCGGCGCATCGCCCGCGAGCTGCACGACGTCGTCGCACACCACCTCAGCGTCATCAACGCCCTGGTCGGCGGCGCCCGGGCGACGCTACCGCCAGGCCACGACGTCACCCGCGACGCCCTGTCGAGCGCCGAGGGCACCGCCCGCCAGGCGCTCGCCGAGATGCGCCAGCTCCTGTACGTGCTGCGGGCCGACGGAGACGGCTCCGACGCCGCCACGGGCGTCGGCGCGGACCGCCTCCCCGCGCTCGTCGAGGAGGCCCGCACCGCCGGGCTCCCCGCCGAGCTGACCGTGATCGGCACGGCCGTGCCCCTGCCGGCGGCCGTGGACCACGCCGTCTACCGCATCGTCCAGGAGGCGCTGACCAACACCCGCAAGCACGCGCCGGGCGCGCGGGCCCGGGCGCTGCTCGCGTACGAGCCGGACGCGGTCGAGGTGGAGGTCCTCGACGACGGCGCCGCCGGCGCGCAGACGGACAGGCCGCCGGGGTTCGGGCTCGGCGGCATGGCCGAGCGCGTGGCGCTGTGCGGCGGCGAGTTGCGCGCGGGCCACCGGCCGGAAGGCGGCTTCCGGGTGCACGCGCGCATCCCCCTGGAGATCCCCGTGGAGCAGGCATGATCACGGTGTTGCTGGCGGACGACCACGCGCTGGTGCGCAAGGGCTTCCGGCTCATGCTCGACGCCCAGCCGGACATGACCGTCGTCGGCGAGGCGGCCGACGGCGAGGAGGCGGTCGAGCGGAGCAGGCGGCTTCGCCCTGACGTGGTGCTGATGGACCTGCACATGCCGGGCCTCGACGGGGTGCGCGCCACCGAGCTCATCACGGCCGAGCTGCCCGGCGTGCGGGTGCTCGCGCTCAGCACGTTCGACCTCGACGAGAACGTGGTGGCCGCGTTGCGGGCCAGCGCCAACGGATTCCTGCCCAAGGACGTCTCACCGGAGGAGCTGGTGGAGGGCGTGCGCGTGGTCCACCGGGGCGAGTCGGCCGTGGCGCCGAGACTGCTGACCCGCCTCATCGGCACGTTCGTCCGGGCCGCGCGCCCCCGCCGCCCGGGCCGGCGCTCCACCCTGCGCGGGCTGACCGAGCGGGAGCGCGAGATCCTCGTGCTGATCGGCCGGGGCCGCTCCAACGGCGAGATCGCCGCCGAGCTGGGCGTCTCCCCCTCGACCGTGAAGAACCACGTGACGAGCCTGTTCGGCAAGCTCGGCGTCAGGGACCGGGCCCAGGCGGTGATCGTGGCCTACGAGTCAGGGGCGATCACCCCAGGAGAGTAGGACCGCGCTCCCAGAGGCCCCGCCCGCGAACGGTCCTCCCGCAGGAGGTCCGCCCGCCGCCGCGCGGCCAGGCTGGACACATGACCGCGATAACCGCGACGAACCTGACCAAGAGCTACGGCCGGACCGTCGCCGTGGCCGGCCTCTCCTTCGACGTCAGACCCGGCCACGTGACCGGCTTCCTCGGGCCGAACGGCGCCGGCAAGTCCACGACCATGCGCATGATCCTCGGCCTCGACCGCCCCACCGGCGGCTCGGTGCTCGTCGACGGCACGCCGTACCGGGAGCTGCGGCACCCGCTGCGCAAGGTGGGCGCGCTGCTCGACGCCAAGGCCGTGCACGGCGGGCGCAGCGCGCGCGACCACCTGCTGGCCATCGCGCAGGCCAACGCGATCCCCGCGAGCAGGGTCGGTGAGGTGCTGGAGACCGTCGGCCTGCGCGAGGTCGCCAGAAGGCGCGTCGGCGGCTTCTCCCTCGGGATGTCACAGCGGCTCGGCATCGCCGCCGCGCTCCTCGGCGACCCCGAGATCCTCATCTTCGACGAGCCGGTCAACGGGCTCGACCCCGACGGGATCCTGTGGATCCGCACGTTCATGCGCGACCTGGCCGCCGAGGGGCGCACGGTGTTCGTCTCCAGCCACCTCATGAGCGAGATGGCGCAGACCGCCGACCACCTCGTCGTGATCGGCAGGGGCCGGCTGATCGCCGACACGAGCATGACGGAGTTCATCGGCCGCAGCTCCCAGGCGTACGTCCGGGTGCGCTCGCCGCGCCTGGCCGAGGTGGCCGAACTGGTCAAGGTCGGCAGCCTGTACGCCGACCACCTGCGCGTGACGGCGATGTCGCCGCTGGAGATCGGCGCCCTCACCGCCCGGGCCGGCCTGCCGCTGGAGGAGCTGACCCACGTGCAGCCCTCGCTGGAGGCGGCCTACATGGAGCTCACCAAGGACAGCCTGGAGTACTCGTCATGATCGACATCATCCGCTCCGAATGGACCAAGATCCGATCGGTCCGCTCGACGGTGTGGACCCTGGCCGTCACCGCCGTGCTGATGCTGGGCCTGTCCGCCCTCTTGAGCGCCTCGGCCAGGAACGCGGCCGAGGGTCCGATCCCGGGTGAGCAGGCGATCATGCTGAGCCTGACCGGCCTCATGCTGGCGTCGCTGTCCATGGCCACCCTGGGTGTGCTGGTGATCTCCAGCGAGTACCGCACCGGGGGCATCCGCACCTCGTTCATGGCCGTGCCGCGGCGCATGAGCCTGCTGACCGGAAAGATCACGACGTTCGTCGCGATCTCGCTGGTCGTCTGCACCGTCGCCTCGGCCGGCGCGATCGGCGTGGGCGTGGCCATCTCCCAGCCGCCGTCGATCGAGATGGGCGACGTGGCGCGGTCCGCGCTCGGGTCCGGTCTCTACCTGACCGCCTGCGGGCTGTTCGGGCTGGGACTGGGCACGCTGGTCAGGCACACGCCGGGCGCGATCGTGTCGGCCATCGCGCTGATCCTGGTGCTGCCCTCGCTGGCGAACCAGCTTCCTGGCGAGTGGGGGCGGACCGTGGCCGCACACTTCACCACGAACGCCGGCCTGCTCGTCGTGTCCGGCGCGGGCAACGGCTCCCTGAGCTCGTGGAGCGGGTTCGCCGTCTACCTCGGCTGGATCGCCGTCACGCTGGCCGTCGCGGCCGTCCTGATGCACCGCCGCGACGCCTGACCCACCAGGCGGCCTCCTCGGCGTACCCGGCCTCGGCCGGCGGGTGCGCGGAGGCCGGGTCGCGGCGGTGTCAGCCGGAGGCCAGCTCGCGGCCGCGGTCGCGGGCGGCCTCGATGGCGGCCAGGAACGCGGCCCGCACGCTGTGCCGTTCGAGCTCGGCGATCGCGGCGATGGTGGTGCCGCCCGGCGAGGTCACCGCCTCGCGCAGGATCACCGGGTGCTCGCCCGAGTCGCGCAGCATCACGGCCGCGCCCACGATGGACTGGGTCACCATGTCGAGCGCGGCGGCCCGCGGCATGCCGAGCAGGATGCCCGCGTCGACCATGGCCTCGACCAGGTAGAAGAAGTAGGCGGGCCCGGAGCCCGACAGGGCGGTCGCGGCGTCCTGCTGCGCCTCGGGGATGCGCAGCACCTTGCCGACCGGCTTGAGCAGGTCCTCGGTGTGCCGCAGGTGCTCCTCGCCCGCGTGGGCGCCGGCCGAGATGACGCTCATCGCCTCGTCGAAGCGGATCGGCGTGTTGGACATGACGCGCACCACCGGCACCTCGACGTCGAGCCGCTGCTCGACGAACGCGGTGGTGATGCCGGCCGCCGCGGTGATCACCAGCCGGTCGGCCGGGACGTGCGGGGCGATCTCGGCCAGCAGCGTGGCCATGTCCTGCGGCTTGACGGCCAGGACCAGCGTCTCGGCGACCTTGGCCGCCTCGGAGTTGGACAGCGTCCGCACGCCGTACGTCTCGCGCAGCACGCGCGCCCGCTCGGGCCTGCGCGTGGTGGCCACGATGTCGTCCGGCTGGCGCCCCGCCCGCAACAGCCCGGACAGCAGGGCCTCGCCCATCTTGCCGGTGCCCAGAATCGCGATCACGTCGCACCTCCCGCGAGCAGCCTACCCGGCGCCCCGCCGGCCGCCCGCACGCCGGGTCTCCGCCCGGCGGCGACCCGGCGGGAACCGCTCAGCGGCGGCCGAGCAGGGAGCGCAGGAAGAAGGCGAGGTTGCGGGGACGCTCGGCCAGGCGGCGCATCAGGTACGGGTACCAGTCGGAGCCGTACGGCACGTAGACGCGCATCTGGGCGCCGAGCCGGGCCAGCCGGTCCTGCTCGCGGGGCCGCACGCCGTACAGCATCTGGAACTCGAACCCGGAGTGGTCGCGGCCGTGCAGCACGGCGAGCGCCGAGGCGATCTCCACCAGCCGGGGGTCGTGCGTGGCGACCATGGGGTAGCCGGCGCCGGCCATGAGAACCTTGAGGCATCGCACGTACGCGCGGTCGATGTCGGCCGGCGCGGTGAGCGCCCCCGGCGCGCTGTAGGCGCCCTTGCACAGCCGCACCCGGACTCCCTCGGACTCGGCCAGCCTGGCGCAGCGCTCCACGGCGCCGGGAAGGTACGACTGGACGACCACGCCGACCGTGGGCTGCTCCTTGAGCAGGGTGGCGTGGACCGAGTGCAGCTTGCCGATCGTGTCGTGCTCCTCGGCGTCGAGGGTGACCGTGATGCCGCGGGCGGCGGCGTGCTCACAGATCGTGGCGGCGTTGTCGAGCGCGAGCTGCTCCGACAGGCGCAGGCCCAGCGCGGTGAGCTTGACCGACACGTCGGCGCCCTCGGGCAGCTGGGTGAGCAGGGCCAGGTAGGCCTGCACCTCGCGCTCGGCCTGGGCCGGGTCGGCGACCTCCTCGCCCAGGTGGTCGGCGCTGACGAGCAGACCCTCGCGGGTGAGCCCGGAGACGACGTCCCGCACGTCGCCGGCGACGTAGCGGCTGACCACGTCCCTGGTCAGCGGCGAGGTGGACACGACCCGCTCGACGCGGTCGCTCCTGGAAGCTGCGAGCAGCACCTGACGAAGCACGTCCCCAACCCTAGCCCGATGCCCCCGCCCCGCGGCGGATCGCCGTCCGCCCCGGTGCGCGATCCGCTCACGCCCCTTGAACCGGGCGGGCGTGCCGTCCGTCGTAGGGGTATGCGGACCTTGAAAGCGACTCTTCTGGCCGGATCTGTCGTGCTCGCGATGGGATGCGGCACGGCGACGCCCGCCGGGCAGGCCGGACCGCCCTCCCGAGGGCAGGCCGCCTCTCCCGCTCCACACATCCCCGTCTCCGTCCCCGCGGCGACGACCCCGCCCAAGGGTCCCCAGCCGGTCAAGCCCACGGGCGACGCGGTGAACGTGCGCAAGGTGCCCTGGCAGACGGCCCGGGCCGTCCCCAAGAGCCGCATGATCCGGCTCGTGTGGTCGTCCGGCGTGGAGCCCTGCACGGTGCTGGACCGGGTCAAGGTCAAGGAGACCGCGAAGACCGTGACCGTCACCCTGTACGAGGGCGCCTCCCCCAAGGCGAAGAACGTGGCCTGCATCATGATCGCCATCGAGAAGACCACGACCGTCAAGCTCAAGGCCCCGCTCGGCAAGCGCAAGCTCGTGGACGGCGCCAAGCACTGACCCCAGCGGCCCCGCGACCCCTGCCAGGCCCCGCCCCGGTACGGACATCCGTGCCGGGGCACTTTCTTGGAGGAATGTGCGTTCTGTCGGAATGCCGGGCGAGTCATCTAGGTTGAGTCCGGTAGGCTCAAGTCGTTTGACAAAGCCTCCCGGCATTCGTAGCTTGAGTCTGACCGACTCAACTTTGACCACAAGGACGTACTCATGGCACGTGCGGTAGGTATCGACCTTGGGACGACCAACTCCGTCGTCTCGATCCTCGAGGGCGGTGAGCCCACCGTCATCGCCAACGCGCAGGGCTCGCGGACCACGCCGTCCGTGGTCGCCTTCGCGAAGAACGGCGAAGTCCTGGTCGGCGAGGTCGCCAAGCGCCAGGCCGTCACCAACGTGGACCGCACCATCCGCTCCGTCAAGCGCGAGATGGGCACCAACTGGTCCCAGGAGATCGACGGCAAGAAGTTCTCCCCGCAGCAGATCAGCGCCTTCGTCCTGCAGAAGCTCAAGCAGGACGCCGAGGCGTACCTGGGCGAGAAGATCACCGACGCGGTGGTCACCGTCCCCGCGTACTTCAACGACGCCCAGCGGCAGGCCACCAAGGAGGCCGGCACGGTCGCGGGCCTTAACGTGCTGCGCATCATCAACGAGCCCACCGCCGCGGCCCTCGCGTACGGGCTCGACAAGGAGCAGGACCAGACGATCCTGGTCTTCGACCTCGGCGGCGGCACCTTCGACGTGTCCCTGCTCGACGTCGGTCAGGAGGACGGCCACGGCTTCGTCGAGGTGAAGGCCACCTCCGGTGACAACCACCTCGGTGGCGACGACTGGGACCAGCGCGTCGTCGACGAGCTCGTCAAGCGCTTCCAGAACGCCCACGGCGTCGATCTGTCCAAGGACAAGATGGCTCTGCAGCGCCTGCGCGAGGCCGCGGAGAAGGCGAAGATCGAGCTGTCCAGCCAGTCCGAGACCAGCATCAACCTGCCCTACATCACGGCCTCCTCCGAGGGCCCGCTGCACCTCGACGAGAAGCTGACCCGCGCCGAGTTCCAGCGGCTGACCGCCGACCTGCTCGAGCGGACCAAGGGCCCGTTCCACCAGGTCATCAAGGACGCCGGCATCAAGGTCTCCGACATCGCCCACGTGGTGCTCGTCGGCGGCTCGACCCGCATGCCCGCGGTCACCGAGCTGGTCAGGGAGCTGACCGGCGGCAAGGAGCCCAACAAGGGCGTCAACCCGGACGAGGTCGTCGCCATCGGCGCCGCCCTGCAGGCCGGCGTGCTCAAGGGCGAGGTCAAGGACGTCCTGCTGCTCGACGTGACCCCGCTGTCGCTGGGCATCGAGACCAAGGGCGGCATCTTCACCAAGATCATCGAGCGCAACACCACGATCCCGACCAAGCGCTCCGAGGTCTTCACCACGGCCGAGGACAACCAGCCGTCGGTGCAGATCCAGGTGTTCCAGGGTGAGCGCGAGATCGCCTCGTACAACAAGAAGCTCGCCACGTTCGAGCTGACCGGCATCGCCCCGGCGCCGCGCGGCATCCCGCAGATCGAGGTCACCTTCGACATCGACGCCAACGGCATCGTCAACGTCTCCGCCAAGGACCTGGGCACGGGCAAGGAGCAGTCGATGACGATCACCGGCGGCTCCGCGCTGCCGAAGGACGACATCGAGCGGATGATGCGCGAGGCCGAGTCGTACGCCGAGGAGGACAAGAAGCGCCGCGAGGAGGCCGAGGTCCGCAACAACGCGGACGGGCTCGCCTACCAGACGGAGAAGTTCCTCCGCGAGAACGACGACAAGGTCCCGGGCGACATCAAGACCGAGGTCAACGACGCGCTCGGCGAGCTGAAGAAGGCCCTGGAGGGCACGGACACCGACACGATCCGCACCTCCGCCGAGAAGCTCGCCACCGTCAGCCAGAAGATGGGCTCGGCGATCTACGCCCAGAGCCAGCAGCAGGCCGGCGGCGAGGGCGCCCCGCAGGGGGCCGCGCCCGGCGACGGCCAGCAGCAGAAGGCCGACGACGACGTGGTCGAGGCCGAGATCGTTGACGACGACCAGCCGAAGAAGGACCAGTGATGCCGCCGCGTGACAACGGGCACGAGCACGGTGAGCCGGTGATCCGCGACAACCGCAAGATCGACCCGGAGACGGGGCTGCCACGCGTCAGCTCGGAGGGGGCCGAGGCCCGTTCCGAGCAGGCGCCGGCCCCCGACCAGGCCGGGACGACGACCGACGGCGAGCTGGAGGCCCAGCTCGCCGAGCGGACCGCCGACCTCCAGCGGCTCCAGGCCGAGTACACCAACTACCGCAGGCGCGTCGAGCGTGACCGCGTCGCGGTGCGCGAGCAGGCCGTCGCGGGGGCGCTCATGGAGCTGCTGCCCGTGCTCGACGACATCGGCCGGGCCCGCGACCACGGCGAGCTGACGGGTGGCTTCGCGAAGGTGGCGGAGTCCCTGGAGGCGGCGGTCACCAAGCTCGGGCTGAGCGCGTTCGGCCAGAAGGGCGAGCCGTTCGACCCGATGGTCCACGAGGCGCTGATGCACAGCTACTCGCCGGACGTGACCGAGCCGACCGCGGTCGAGGTCCTGCAGTCCGGCTACCGGATGGGCGAGCGGGTGCTGCGCCCGGCCCGGGTGGCTGTGGCCGAGCCCGAGGACGCTCCCCCGGCGTCCGGCGACATCGCCGACTGACTCCGGCGACGACAACTCCACGAACATGGACGAAGGGCTGTAGATGAGCACCAAGGACTACCTGGAGAAGGACTACTACGCCGTCCTTGGTGTGCCCAAGTCCGCCACCGCCGATGAGATCAAGAAGGCGTACCGGAAGCTGGCCAGGCAGTACCACCCCGACACCAACCAGGGCGACACCGCCAAGGAGACCAAGTTCAAGGAGGTCTCCGAGGCGTACGACGTCCTGTCCGACGGCAAGCGCCGCAAGGAGTACGACGAGGCGCGGACGCTGTTCGGCTCCGGTGTCGGCGCCCAGCGGCCCGGCGGCGGTGGCGGGTTCCCGTTCGACTTCGGCGACCTCTTCGGCGGCACGGCCGGCCCCCAGGGCGGCCACGGCGCCGGAGAGCGGCTCGGTGACCTGTTCGGCGGGCTGTTCAACCGCACGGGAGGTGGTGGTGCGACCCGCACCACCAGCACCACCAGACCCCGCCGCGGACAGGACATCGAGTCCGAGGTCACGCTCACGTTCACGGAGGCGGTCGAGGGCACCACGGTGTCCCTCCGGCTCACCAGCTCGGCCGCCTGCACCGCGTGCAGCGGCACGGGAGCCAAGGCGGGCACCACCCCGCGGGTCTGCCCCACCTGCGAGGGCACCGGCGCGGCCAGCCGCAACCTGGGCAACTTCGCCTTCTCCGAGCCGTGCCGCGACTGCAAGGGCCGCGGCCTGCTCGTGGACGACCCGTGCCCCGTGTGCGACGGCAGCGGCCGGGCCAAGAGCACGCGCACCATCCAGGCGCGCATTCCCGCGGGGGTGGCCGACGGCCAGAGGGTCCGGCTCAAGGGCAAGGGCGCGCCGGGCGAGAACGCGGGACCCGCGGGCGACCTGTACATCCTCACCCACGTCAAACCGCACGCGGTCTTCGGCCGCTCGGGCGACAACCTGACGATCACCGTGCCGGTGACGTTCACGGAGGCCGCGCTGGGCGCCGAGATCAAGGTGCCCATCCTCAAGGGGATGCCGGTCACGCTGCGCATCCCGCCGGGGACCCCGAACGGCCGCACCTTCCGCGTCCGCGGCCGGGGCGCCGCCCGCAAGGACGGCACGAAGGGCGATCTGCTCGCCACGGTGGAGGTGGTCGTCCCGCAGAGCCTCGACGACAAGTCGCGCGAGCTCCTGACGGAGTTCGGCACCGCGACGGCGGGTGACGACCCGCGAGCTGATCTCATTCAGAGAGCCAGAAGCGAGTAGCCGATGGACGCCAACTATTTCGATCTCTCAGACGACACGCCCGTCTACGTGATCTCGGTGGCCGCGCAACTCTCGGGGCTGCACCCGCAGACGCTGCGGCAGTACGACCGGCTGGGGCTGGTCAGCCCCGGACGTACGGCGGGGCGCGGCCGCCTCTACTCGACGCGCGACATCCTCCAGCTCCGCGAGGTGCAGCGGCTCTCCCAGGAGGAGGGCATCAACCTCGCCGGCATCAAACGGATCCTGGAGCTGGAGAACGAGGCGTTGCGGCTGCGCGAGGAGGTCCACCGCCTGCGCGCCGAGATGCAGATGGTCAAGGCGCTGATCCGCTACGAGCTGCCACCGGGGGCCTAGAACAAGATGGACTACAAGCTCACTCAGAAGAGCCAGGAGGCTCTCTCGGGGGCCATGCGGCGCGCCGCCGCCGAGGGTCACCCAGAGATCTCCCCGGCCCACCTGCTGACCACGCTGCTCGGCCAGACGGGCGGCACCGCGGTCCCGCTGCTGGAGGCCGTGGGCGCCGACTGGAAGGCCGTGCGCGCCAGGGCGGAGGAGCAGCTGGCGGCGCTGCCGAAGGCGCAGGGCTCCACCGTGAGCGCGCCGACGAGCTCGCGCCAGCTTCTCACCGTCATCAACACCGCGGCGCAGCGCGCCAAGCGGCTGGAGGACGAGTACGTCTCCACCGAGCACCTGCTCGTGGCGCTGGCCACCGACGGCGGCCAGGTGGCGGAGCTGCTCAAGGGGCAGGGGGCCACGCCGCAGGCGCTGCTGGACGCGTTCGAGAAGGTGCGCGGCCACGCCCGCGTCACCAGCGAGACGCCCGAGGACACCTACCAGGCGCTGGAGAAGTACGGCGTCGACCTGACCGAGCGCGCCCGCGCGGGCCGGCTCGACCCGGTCATCGGCCGTGACTCCGAGATCCGCCGCGTGGTGCAGGTGCTGTCCCGGCGCACCAAGAACAACCCGGTGCTGATCGGCGAGCCCGGCGTCGGCAAGACCGCCGTCGTCGAGGGCCTGGCCCAGCGGATCGTGGCGGGCGACGTGCCCGAGTCGCTGCGCAACAAGCGGCTCATCTCGCTCGACCTGGGCGCGATGGTGGCGGGCGCTAAGTACCGCGGCGAGTTCGAAGAGCGGCTGAAGGCCGTGCTGTCCGAGATCAAGGAGAGCAACGGCCAGATCGTCACCTTCATCGACGAGCTGCACACGGTCGTCGGCGCGGGCGCCGCCGAGGGCGCGATGGACGCGGGCAACATGCTCAAGCCCATGCTGGCCCGCGGCGAGCTGCGCATGATCGGCGCGACGACGCTCGACGAGTACCGCGAGCGCATCGAGAAGGACCCGGCGCTGGAGCGCCGCTTCCAGCAGGTGTACGTCGGCGAGCCGACGGTCGAGGACACCATCGCGATCCTGCGCGGGCTGAAGGGCCGCTACGAGGCCCACCACCAGGTGCAGATCGCCGACAGCGCGCTGGTGGCCGCCGCCGCCCTGTCCGACCGCTACATCACCAGCCGGTTCCTGCCCGACAAGGCCATCGACCTGGTCGACGAGTCCGCCTCGCGGCTGCGCATGGAGATCGACTCCCGGCCCGTGGAGATCGACCAGCTCCAGCGCAACGTCGACCGCATGAAGATGGAGGAGCTGGCCCTCTCCAAGGAGACCGACGACGCCTCGCTCCACCGGCTGGAGCGGCTGCGCAAGGAGCTGGCCGACCGCCAGGAGGAGCTGAGCGCCCTCGTCGGCCGCTGGGAGCGGGAGAAGGCCGGCCTCAACAAGGTCGGTGAGCTGAAGAAGCAGCTCGACGAGGCGCGCGGCTCGGCGGAGCGGGCGCAGCGCGACGGCGACTTCGAGGCGGCGTCCCGGCTCATGTACGCCGAGGTGCCGAGGCTGGAGCAGGCGCTGCGGGAGGCGTCCGAGGCCGCCCAGCCCGACGACGCCATGGTCAAGGAGGAGGTCGGCCCCGACGACATCGCCGAGGTCATCTCGTCCTGGACGGGCATCCCGGCCGGCCGCCTGATGGAGGCCGAGACGACCAAGCTGCTGCGCATGGAGGACGAGCTGGGCAGGCGCCTGGTCGGCCAGCAGCAGGCCGTACGCGCCGTGTCCGACGCCGTCCGGCGCAGCCGGGCCGGCATCGCCGACCCCGACCGGCCGACCGGCTCGTTCGTGTTCCTCGGCCCGACGGGCGTGGGCAAGACCGAGCTGGCCAAGGCGCTGGCGGAGTTCCTGTTCGACGACGAGCGGGCGATGACCCGCATCGACATGAGCGAGTACTCCGAGAAGCACAGCGTCGCCCGGCTCGTCGGCGCCCCTCCCGGCTACGTCGGCTACGAGGAGGGCGGCCAGCTCACCGAGGCCGTACGGCGCAGGCCGTACACCGTGGTGCTGCTGGACGAGGTGGAGAAGGCCCACCCCGAGGTCTTCGACATCCTGC
Source organism: Nonomuraea sp. NPDC005501 (assembly GCF_040605905.1). Classification (NCBI taxonomy): domain Bacteria; kingdom Bacillati; phylum Actinomycetota; class Actinomycetes; order Streptosporangiales; family Streptosporangiaceae; genus Nonomuraea; species Nonomuraea sp. NPDC005501. The sequence continues at coordinate 22,960 of NZ_JBEXDT010000001.1, forward strand.
TCCAGGTGCTGGACGACGGTCGGCTCACCGACGGGCAGGGCCGCACGGTCGACTTCCGCAACACGATCCTGATCCTCACCTCCAACCTGGGCTCCCAGTTCCTGGTGGACCCGACGCTGGAGGGCGACGCCAAGCGCGAGGCCGTGATGGGCGCGGTCCGCGGCGCCTTCAAGCCGGAGTTCCTGAACCGGCTCGACGACGTGATCCTGTTCGACGCGCTCGGCTCGGAGGAGCTGGCCCAGATCGTCGACCTCCAGGTCGACCGGCTGGCGAGGCGGCTGGCGGACCGCAGGCTGACCCTGGACGTCACTCCGGCGGCCCGCGAGTGGCTGTCGCTCACCGGCTACGACCCGCTGTACGGCGCCCGTCCGCTGCGCCGCCTGGTGCAGTCGGCGATCGGCGACAAGCTGGCCAAGGCGGTGCTGTCGGGCGAGATCGTGGACGGCGACAAGGTGCTGGTCGACCTCGGCGACGACGAGCTGACCGTCAAGCGCGCCTGACGCGCGACGTACCGACGACAAGGCCCCGGGGCCGGCCTTTCCCGCCGGCTTCCCGGGGCTTTCGCGTGCCCGGGTCCGTGTCGCGGCCCGCTCGCCGGTAAGGGCTGGTCCACCGTTCGGCCAAGCCCGCCCCGGCGCACCGCTTCCCTGGCTAGCTTCGGCCTTCGTCCGAGATCCGCCCGGCGTCCGCCCGGGCAGCCGTACCGACGAGGGGGACGTTCAGTGTCAGTGTCATCCCGGTCCTATCCCAGGTCATCCCGGTCCTATCCCAGGTCATCCCGGTCCTGTCCCGGCTTTCGGGCCGTCGCGGCGGCCACGCTGAGCGCCGGCGTCATCTGGATCATCGCGGCGCCGCCTCCCGTCCTCGCCCTCACCCACGCCCTCACCCCCGTCCCGGCCGGGGACGAGGGCGGGGCGGCCGGCGAGGAAAGCGCCGCCGCGGTCGCGGCGCGGACGGCGGAGCGCCTCGGCCTGACCGGCCCCCGGGGCGCCGGCTCCCCGATGGTCGCCCCCGACCTGACGGCCACGGCCGCGGGTGTGCCGGTCCTGCCTCCGGGCGCGCGCAACCCCTCGGGCCTGTCCGACGTGTCCACGATGGCCGCCGCGCCCGACCTGCCCGGCCTGCCGGCGGCTCCGGCCCGGCCCGTCCGGACGTTCGACGGGGTGCCCGTCTCGGGGGCCCCGGAGCCGGCCGTCCGCCGTCAGCACGCGCACGAGGCGCCGGACCGCGCACCGAGCCGCCGGGACGCCGCCACCCACGCGGAGGGGCCGCGCACCGGGGCCTCCCGCGTCGCGGAGCCCGGCGTCACCTCGCTCGGCGACGTCGGCACCCTCCTCCCGAGCCTGCCGCTGGGATGATCCCTGTTACGGTGGACCGTGACGCGGGGTGCCCGGAGGGCCGGGCTGAGATCACACCCGTCGAACCTGATCTAGTTCGTACTGGCGAAGGGACGTCGACGTTGTCGTTCTGCGACGAGGTCTGGGCGAGCACCGCCACGCTGCTCGACGCCATCCATCGGCACCCGTTCAACACCGCCCTCGGCGGCGGCACCCTGAGCCGCGACCGGTTCACCTTCTACCTGGTGCAGGACGCCCGCTACCTGGCGGCGTACGCGAAGGTGCTGGCGACAGCGTCGGCGCGCGCCACCGAGCCCGCGGACGCCATGTTCTTCGCCCAGAGCGCGCACACGGCGCTGGCCGTCGAGCGCGCCCTGCACACCGGCTACCTCGACGGGTTCGGGCTGAGCCCCGAGGACGTGGCCGGCATCCGCACCTCGCCGACCTGCCTGGCCTACGCGTCGTACCTCCAGGCGACGGCTCTCAGCGCGCCCCTCCCCGTGCTGGTCGCCGCGGTGCTGCCGTGCTTCTGGGTCTACCAGGACGTCGGAACGGCCCTGCTGGAGCGCACGGCCGGCCGGTCCGGCCACCCGTACCAGGCGTGGATCTCCACCTACTCCGACCCGTCGTTCGCCGCCTCGGTGACACAGGTGCGTGCCATCGCCGACCGGCTGGCCGGGACCGCCGACCCCGCCACCCGCCGGGCCATGGCCGAGGCGTTCTGCCGGGCGACGGAGTACGAGTGGATGTTCTGGGACAGCGCGTGGCGGCTGGAGACGTGGCCCACCGGCCAGTGGCTGGCGACCGGCGCGGAGGCCACGGCCGCCCTCTGACCCCGGATCGCCCGTACGGCCTGATCGCGGGCATGCCGACGGCAGCGAGCGCCCCTCGGGGCGCACCCCGGGCCGGACAGGATCGCCCGGCCGGGAGAGCCCGGCTCAGGACACCAGGGCGTCGAGCTCGTCCTCGGGCAGGCCCAGGTCGACCCGGATGCGGTAGCGCGTGCGCAGCAGCGCCACATGCTCCGGGTCGTCCTCGTCACTGGCCAGCACGGCCTGGGTCACCCATTCGAGCCCGGCCGGCAGGTCGCCGTACGCGACGAGCGTCTCGGCGATCGTGTGGGAGGTCGCCGTGGTGATCCCGCCCTCCGCGCGGATCGCCTCGATGACCTCCCTCGCCTCAGCGGGACGGTCGAGCTCGAAGAGCGTGTCGGCGATGCCGGCGCGTGGGTCGATGAGCGACTCACCGCCGTCCTCCACCGCGCGCTGGAAGCACTCCAGGGCCCGGGCGGGCTGCCCGGCCGAGCGCCATTCCTCGGCCGCGAGGACCAGGATGGACGCCCTGGAGACATCGCCCGAGGAATAGCCGAGCGCGACGTCGTACAGCCGCCTGGCAAGGGAGCTGTGGTCGTCGGCCAGCAGAGCCTGCTCAAGCAGGCGATCAAGGTGCTCACGGGTCACATGCGCCACACCGCGAGACTACCGAGCCAGGTGCCGGTTTGCCCCGGCAATGCACATCGCCGATCCGGCACGACTTTGGCAAGGTCATGTCAAAGGATGCCCGCTTCCGGCGTGTCTTCGCAGGCCGTAGGGCATATAGCGGTCGCGCGCACCGGCGAGGAGGAGGGGCTGCGATGGGCATCTCCAAGCAGACGACCTTCACGCTCTCCTGTGCCGTGGCGCTTTCGGTCCTGGTTCCGGGTGCGGCCGGATACCTTTCCGGACGGCTCGCCGCCGTGGAATCGGCCGAGCGCGAACTCCACGCGATCGAGACCCGGCTGGACGCCCGGGAGGCGCGCGAGGACCGCCAGGCGTGGCCGGTGGCGCTCCCGGCGCCCTGCGACGGTGCCCCGACGGCCAAGGACCGCGAGGGGCGCGCCCCCGCGCCCCGGCAACGCGTGACGCCCTCGCAGGCGCCCCAGGCCGGCGAGGCACGCCCGCCGGCGCCCGACACGCGGCCGCCGGCCCCCAAGGCCCAGCAGCCGCACCCGGCGCTCGGCTGGCTCCCCGAGCTCATCCAGCGCCTGCGCCTGAACGACTGACCACCCCGGACGGCGTCCGCGGCGTCAGGCCGTCCACGGAGTCAGGCCGTCCGCGGCGTCAGGCCGTCCACAGAGCCAGGCCGTCCGCGGCGTCAGGCCGTCCGCGGCGTCAGGCCGTCTGCGGCGTCCAGGAGCGGAGCTGGCGGGACAGGAAGCCGCGGATGAGCTGCTTGGCCGCCGCGATGATCTCCGGCTCGCCGTTCGGGTCGCGGCGGAAGGCGAGCTTGAGCACCGCGTCCCCCGCCTCGACCGCCACCAGGACCGCCACGTCCAGCTCATGGCTGTCGGCCAGGCCGAACTCCTGGAGCAGCAGCCCGCGCAGCCGTCCGGCGATCACCGTGTTGTTGTCGGAGTCGGAGTCGAGGAGGTTGAGGTCGACCACGTCGCCGAAGTGCAGGCTTCTGAAGCCCCGGACGGTCCGGTGCATGTCGACGTACTCGTCGATGATCGCGTCGACGGCCTCCCACCAGCCGACGTAGTCCTCCTCCAGGAACCTGCGGCCGACCCTGGAGACGAACTGCTCGACGTTGCGCCGGGTCAGCTCCTGGGTGATGGCCCGCTTGTCGGGGAAGAACTGGTAGACCGACCCGATCGCGACACCGGCCCGGTCGGCGATGCGGGTGGTGGAGAGCGACTCGTAGCCGATCTCGTCGAGCAGCTCGGCGCAGGCGTCGAGCATCCGCTCGACCCGGCGCGCGCTGCGGCGCTGCGCCGGCCGTCGCCGTAACGGCTGGGGTCGCACGCATTCGTCCATCTGGGGTGACAGCACGAGTTCCATCTTTCCCCCAAGGACACGATCGTTATCTGGCAATCAGTGGATTTCTCACGGCTCCAGGTGAGCCTCGTGCGAGTTCGGCCGGTGGCCGAGGCGGCGGGCCGTGCCGGAGAGCCGGGCCAGCACCCGGGCGGCGCCGGGCGAGAGGCGTGACAGGGCGTACCCGAGCTTGCCCTCGGCGTTGACCGGGACGACGGCCTCGTTCCGGTGGACGGCCCGCAGGATGTGCGCGGCGACGCGCTCGGGCGGGTAGCCGCGGCTCTCCAGCGCCGTCACCGAGATGTCGCGGAGATCGGTGCCGACGTACGTGGCGTGACGGGCGATGTTCGTGGAGACGAAACCGGGACAGATCGCGCTGACGCCGATGCCCTGCCCGGCCAGTTCGGCCCGCAGGCAGTCGCTGAGCGTCTTCACCGCCGCCTTGACCGTCGAGTACGCGGGCAGCAGCATCGTGGGCGCGAACGCGGCCAGCGAGGCGACGTTGACGATGTTGCCGCCTTCGCCGCGTTCGACCATCTGCGCCGCGAACAGCCGGCAGCCGTGGACCACGCCCCACAGGTTGACGTCGATCATGCGCCGCCAGTCCTCCACGGAGTGGTCGAGGAAGGCGCCGGCGACGAGGATGCCGGCGTTGTTGACCACGATGTCCGGGACGCCGTGGTCGGCGCGGACCTTCTGGGCGAAGCTCTCCATCCGGGCGGCGTCGGCGACATCGACCTGCTGGGCGTGGGCCGTGCTGCCGAAGTCCTTGGCGATGCCGGCGGCCGTGCGGGCCGCCGCCGCCTCGTCCACGTCGGCGCAGACCACCTCGGCCCCGTGGGCGGCGAAGGCTCGGGCGGTGGCGCGGCCGATCCCGCTGCCCGCGCCGGTGACGACCGCCAGCCGCCCCGCGAACGCCTTCTCCCTCCCCGGGGAGGACTCCTGCCGGGCGCGGCGCAGGCCCGGCGGGGCCTCGGCGCCGTCCACGTGCGCGGCGAACTCGGCGATCATCCTGGCCACCACGTCCGGCCGGCCGCGCTGCGCCCAGTGTCCCGCCACGATCCTGCGATGCCAGAACCTCGGCGCCCACCGCCCGAGCGAGGCCAGCAGCGCCGGCGAGACGAACGGGTCACGGGTGGCCTCGATGAGCTGCACCGGCACGTCCACCACCGGGTCGCCATGTGACGCGGTGTGGCGGGGCCGCAGCCCGGGGCCCATGTTGCGGCGGTACATCCACAGCCCGTTGGCGGCGTCCCTCGACAGCGTGTCCGCGGGGTGCCCGGCGCGCGGCTGGACGCCGTCGCGGACCCGCATGCTCCGCTCCAGCACCGCCGGCATGAACGTCCGCCACGCCGTCTCGGGCAGCGCCGGTGTCTGGAACACGCCGATGTACCAGGACCGTGCGAGCTGCGAGGCGACCTCCGCGGGGCTGCCCTCCCGCATGAACCGGCCGGCCTGGGCCAGCCCCGGCCCGCCGAAGCTGGTGAACGACGCCACCCGCTCCCGGATGCCGGGCCTGCTCACCGCGTCCCAGCCCTGGAGCGAGCCCCAGTCGTGGCCGACGAGGTGGACGGCGGGCTTGCCGATCGCGTCGAGCACCGCTGCGAGGTCGCCCGCGAGGTGGTCGAAGGTGTAGTCCGCGTCGTCGGCCGGCGCGGTGGAGCGGCCCGCGCCGCGCACGTCGTAGCGCACCACGTGGAAGCGGTCGCGCAGCAGCTCCGCGACCTCGTCCCAGACGCGGTGGGTGTCGGGATAGCCGTGGACGAGCAGGATCGTCGGGTGGGCCGGGTCGCCCTCCTCGACCACCCACAGCCGTACGTCACCGGACTCCACCCACCGCATCGCGGCCTCCTCCACGTCGCCGGCCCGTCCAGAGGACATGACCGGCCACGCCGCCCGCAAACGCCGGTCAGGGACGGGTGGACAGGCCCGTGCAGGAGCGCAGCGCCTTCCAGTCGGCCACCGCCTGCGTCCTGGCGGCGCCGGTCATCGGCACCGGGATGCCGCCCTGGATGGTGGCCGGGGTCCACTGGTCCTTGAGCACCTTGCGCCCGTTGATCGTGAGCGTCAGCACCCCGGTCCGTCCGGTCGTGCCCGGAGTGGAGTTGTAGAAGACGAAGTTGCCCAGGCCGTAGCTGATGTAGGAGCTGCCCAGGTAACCGGCGCCGAGCAGGATGTGCGCGTGGCCGCCGACCACCACGTCCGCGCCGGCCTTGACCAGCTTGGGGGCGAGGGAGAGCTGCGCCGGGTTCGGGCACTTCTGCATCTCGGTGCCCCAGTGCAGGTGGACGATCACGGTGTCGGAGTTCTTGCGGGCCTGCCGGACGGCCCGGAGCAGGCGGTCCTCGTTCTTGGCCGAGGCGAGACCGCCCTTGCCGGGCGTCGCCGTCCAGGCGTTGACGAACTCGGCGTCGAGCACCTGCGTGGCCCCGATGACCGACACGCGGTTGCCGTTGACGACCTTGCGGAACGGCCGGTACGCCTCGGTGTCGTTCGCCCCGATCCCCACCACGGGGAACCTGGACTTCTTGATGGCCGCGAGCGAGTCGGACAGGCCGGTCTCCATGTAGTCCATGCCGTGGTTGTTGGCCATGGACACCACGTCCACCCCGGCGGCCTTGAGCGCGGTGAAGGCGCTGGCGGGCGCCCGGAAGGTGAACTGCTTGCCCGGCGCGGGCGTGCCGCCGGTGGTGATGGCCGTCTCCAGGTTCACCATGGCCAGATCGGCGCGGCGCAGGACGGACGCGATCGGCCCGAGGGTGGTACGCGGGTTGTTCAGACGGGGGCGCAGCACGCCCTCGAAGTGCACGTCACCGCCGAAGGAGATCGTGAACGGCCGGCGCTCCGGCGACGGCGTGGAGTCCGCCACGGCGGGCTTGTCGAGGGCCTGCTTGCTCTGGGCGCTGGGCTGGGGGTCGGGCTCGTCCGCGGCGCACGCGGTGGAGGCGGTGAGGGCGGCGGCGACGGCCACGGCCGCGGCGGCACGACGGGGGAGTCTCATTTGTCGCCACTTCTGCTCGTTCCTGACATTCAGCCAACGAGCATGCCATGGGTGGCGACGCGGCGTGCCCTAACTCCGGACGGTCAGCGGGACATGAGCCAGGTGACGGCCTCGCGACTGGCGTCGTCCACCGGGGTGTAGATGACCATCCGCGTCTCGGGCGCCGCCGAGGAGTTGAAGCTCACCGTGCTGAAGCGGAGCCTGCCCACCTCGGTGTGCTTGAAGATCTTCTCGCGTGGCCCCGGCTCGGCCACGTCCTGGCGCGCCCACAGGCGAGCGAACTCCGGGCTCTCCCGGGTGAGCCGGCGGACGAAGTCCTGCCAGCACGGGTCGTCGGTGTGACGGCTGTAGGCGCCGCGGAAGACGGCCACCGCGCGGGCCAGCTCCTTGTCGCGGTTGACCAGCACGCAGGCCAGCGGCCCCACACAGCTCTGCCAGAGGGTGTTGCGCTCGCCGTCGGGCGCGCCGACGACCTCGGGGAACAGCGCGGCGTAGGCGGGGTTCCAGGCGAGCACGTCGCAGCGGCTGTTGGCCAGGCAGGCGGGCATCGGGCCGAGCTGGTCGAGGATGGCCTGGACCTGCGGGGTGACGCGCGTGGTGTCGTCGTTGGGCACGCCCGTGGTGTGTCCGGCCAGCCGGTAGAGGTGCTGCCACTCGGCGTTGTCGAGCCGGAGCGTGCGCGCGATCGCGTCGAGCACCTGGGTGCTGGCGTTGATGGGACGGCCCTGCTCCAGCCACGTGTACCACGTGACGCCCACGCCGGCGAGCTGCGCGACCTCCTCGCGTCGCAGGCCGGGCGTGCGCCTGCGCGGCCCCGGGGCCAGGCGCACCATCTCGGGGGTGATCCGCTCGCGCCTCGTGCGCAGGAACGCCGCCAGGTCGGTCCGCTTGGTCTCCGCCATCGTCATGTCTCCCCTATGGTCCGCCGGGCAACGATGATCCAGGTGGTGCCAGTACCAGTATAAAGAGGCTCTCGTTACTGGTATCGAAATCCCCTCATCCTAGGAGCATGACCCAAACAGCCGTTTCCCCCTCTCTGGCCGGACAGCCGGAAAGGACCCGGGCCGGCGGGCTGCTCCTCACAGTCATCCTGGTGGGGCAGTTCCTGGCCATCCTCAACGTCAACATCGTCAACGTGGCCACCCCCACCATCCGGGCCGACCTGCACTCCTCCGGCGCGGGCCTGCAGATGATCGTGGCCGGTTACACCATTGTCTATGCCGTCCTGTTGATCACCGGTGCCAGGCTGGGCGACCTGTTCGGCTACCGCAACGCCTTCCTCGGCGGCCTGGCCGCGTTCGGCGTCACCACGCTCGGCGCGGGGCTGGCCCCCTCGACGGGCTGGCTGGTCGCCTTCCGCCTGGCCCAGGGTGCCGGCGCGGCGATGATGATGCCTCAGGTGATGACGCTCATCCAGCGCAACTACCAGGGTGCGGCCCGGGGACGGGCGCTCGGCCTGTGGTCGGCGGTGATCAGCGGCGGCATCGTCGTCGGCCAGGCGATGGGCGGCATCCTGCTGGGGCTCGGTGCGGGCTGGCGGATCGTGTTCCTGGTGCTGGTGCCGATCGCGGCGTTGCTGCTGGCCGCGGGTGTGAAGGTGCTCCCCGCCGACGAGGGCGGCGGGGGGCGGGCCGGGCTCGACCCGCTGGGCCTGGTCACGTTGTCGGCCGCCGTGCTGCTGCTGATCGTGCCGATGGTGCTGGGCAGGGACCTGGGCTGGCCGGTGTGGGGCTGGATCTCCATGGCGTTCAGCGTGGTGATGTTCGGGGTGTTCGTCCAGGTCGAGCGCTGGGTGACCGCGCGGGGCGGCCGACCGTTGGTGGACGCGGCGGTGCTGCGGGCACCGGGCATGCGGCCCGGGCTGGGCGTGCTGCTGTTCGGGCCGGCGACCTGGGGCGCGTTCCTGTTCACCTCGGCCCTGCACCTCCAGGGCGAGCTGCACCTGACACCGCTGGCCTCCGGCATGATGCTGGTGCCGTGCGCGCTCGCGTTCGCGCTGGTCGGGCTTGGCTGGCCGCGTCTGCCCGCGCGGTTGCAGCGCCGGTTGGTGCCGTTCGGGTACGTGGTGGCCGCGCCCGCGTACGTCGGCCTGGGGCTCGCGGCGGCGGGCGGACTGCCGTACGCGGTCATGAGCGCCCTCATCGGCGCGGGCCTCGGCGTGCAGGTCGCGGTCACGAACCTGGCGACCGAGCAGGTGGCCGACGAGTACGCGGCGGACGCCAGCGGCGCGCTGCTGACCGTCATGCAGCTCGGTCAGGTGATCGGCGTCTCGACGGTCGGCACGCTGTTCGTCTCGCTCCAGGGCCGCGCCTCGGCCTCCATGTCCACGGCGATCGCCCTCGCGGCGCTGGCCGTCCTGGCCGGGATCAGCTCCCTCTTCCTCGTACGGCGCCGTGCGGCTGCACCCGCGGTTTGAGCGGCACGTGAAACGGCCCCTGTCCCGCGATTTGGGGATGCTGTTGGGGAAGTAGACCGAACAGAAAAGGGCCCGTGATCACTTACTGGCAGCGGTCAGCATAGCGCGAGCCGACTGGGCCACCGTGTTCCTTTGAGGGAAGACAAAACCCAGTCGGAGGCTTAGGGGTCCCTGTGGTAACTCAGCGGTGCGCCTTCCAGGGTGCGCTCGGATGTCACGTGAGTCCTGACCTGCATATTCGTCGAAGATCGACCCACCTCCGGACGGCGCTCCGCCGAAGTGGCCGATCGTCACCACCGATGGTTCTGTCACGTTCGTAGTTCGCGCACAAGTTGATGCCTGAGCGGTTGTCCGATAACCGCGGGAAGAGCGCCAAGTGCCCTCAGGCGGTCGCCGAGACGTTATGGGTGGTTTCGCAGGTTGAGGCCCAGCCTCGTATGTGAGGCGTCTTGGGTCAGGTTTCAGCCGTGGGGTTCCGATGGTGGTTCAGTGCTCCTAGTGTGAAGCGCAAGGCCACCACCGTTCGCGGGCCGGAACCCCAGTCCATGGAACTCAGGATCGTCGACCGCGGTGACCACGCGCAGGGCGCCGGCCTCGGCTACCTCGCGGACCACGAGACGCACCAACGCATCGCGCACCTGTGATGGAATGCCGGGCTGGATGTGCACCAGGTCGAGACGGGCGATGGTGCGTCGCTTGTCCTCCCAGGACGCGACTGCCTGACCGACGAAGGGTTCCCCGCGGGCGTTGTCGACATAGGCATGAAGCCAGCAGGCAAGCCTTGCTTCGACGATCAGCTGTCTGGGGATGGTGACATCCATCCCTGCCCGGGCCAGGTGGGTGCCGACCTTGGCCGCAGGCGGAGAAACCGATGCCGACAGCGATCCGATGAAGAAGCCGGCGGGGCAGTCGTCTGGGGCATCGTGAATGTCCAACAGGACGTACCCATCTCGGATCATCCGGCGGCTTCGGCGAACCAGCCCGGTATCGAGTTCCAACCTTAGACGGAATGCGAAGTCTGCGGCCCATTCATCCGGCGAGGTCACCGGCAGGCCAGTGTAGGAACCGCCGGTCCACGGACTCTTCGACGCCATCGGAAACTCGACCTTGATGGCGTATGTGTTCGGGTCTCGCCGCCATTGGAACATCACTAGCATGCCGTCGGGCTCTGCCATGACATCGACGGTGAAGTACCCGTCCAACACAGCGTCCGCACGCAGCAAGCGTGTCCTGACCGCTTCGAGGACCTCCTGCCGGGACCACTCAATTGTCATATGTCCAGACTCTCACGCCCTTCCCCTGATCGGATCGGGACATGTCACTGAAGATCGTGGGGTCTCCGGTGTCGAAGGGGAACGGTTCGCTGATATCGGCCATCTACTGTGCGATGAGTCAGGAGACAGGTTCGGGCCAGGTCAGGCGTAGGTCACCACAAGTTCCGCGAGGCGTTCAGCCCGGGTGTCCCAGCCGAGCGTCCTTCTTGGTCTGGCATTCGATTCGGCAGCAACGATGTCGAGCTCGTCACGGGTGTGGACGGACAAGTCGGTGCCCTTGGGGATGTAATCGCAACAGGTGGCGTGGCAGGGTCGTGATGGTCTGGGTGAGAGCCTCGCGCATCAGTTCGGCGCTGCGGCCGTGAGGAAGGTGGATGAGCATCACGTAGCGGGTGCTGCGCTCCACGAGGGTGCTGATGGCGTTGCCGTTCTTGCCGATGATGAGGTCGCCCTTCCCAGTGGCCGGGCACGGTTAGGTCGTCGGCCTCGGCGGGTCGCTCGCTGATCATGACCATGGGCGCGCTGTAGCGGGGCGGGCGCTGCTGGGCCGACCGGCGGGGCTTGCGCATGGCGCGGCCGGTGCGCAGCGCCCGGGTCAGCTCGCGACGGGGCCAGTGGCGTTCCGGTGAACCAGGCATCCAGCAAGGCCGCACGGGCTACCGCCGGCGTGGCCGCCGGGATCCCGTCCGGACCAGTCGAACGTAGGGACACCGGGGCACATCCGAGGTAAGAACCACAGAAGTGACCCCATGATCACAGACGTGATCACGAGGCCACTTCTTTTGATCTACTTCGCCAACGGTGTCCCGGATCATCCAAGGCCGTTCGGCGTCATACGCCTGGCGTCAGCGTGGCCAGATCGAATTCACCGTCGCGGACCCCGGCCACGAAGGCCGTCCATTCTGCTTCGGTGAAGACGAGAACCGGGCTGTCGCCGATCTTGCCGTCCCGCAGTGCGACACTGCCGTCGCCCAGCGGGGCGACTTCCACACAGGTGCTCGAGCCGTTGCAGAAGCTGCTCTTCCGCCATGCCGCCGAGCTTATGTTGATGTGCATTATCTCCCCATATGGGCAAAAAAGGGCGCCATTGCCCTCTTCTTGTGCTAATTTCGCCACAGCATGGCTTTTCGCTGGATCAGCACGCGGGATTCGTCCTCATCGAGCGCTTCCGCGCCCAAGTACTCGAAAGCCGCCTCGTATCCAGCGACCCGTCCGAGGTCTTCGACGAAGCCACCCGCGTAAAGCTGCTCCAGGTAAACGACGTCATCGAAGCCCGCGAACTTGAGATGTACGAATCCTCCAGTGTTGACCGGGTGCAGCGACTCCATGGTGAGAACGCGAATGCTGACGTGCGGGAGCAGTGAAGCCTCCAGGAGATGCTCCATCTGCGCCTGCATGACCGAAGGCTCGCCGAATTTGCGGATCAGGACTGATTCGTCCAACACGAAACGCGCATCCGGCGGATCGGGCCGGTACAGGACGCGCTGCTGCCGATCCATGCGCGCCTCCACCCGGCTCCGCACGCCACTATGAGTGATGCGGACGATGCTACGAGGCGCCGAGACGACTTCGCGCGCATAGTCCTCGGTTTGCAGAAGACCGGGCACGACCTGGGGTTCCCAGTTGCGCTGGCACACGGCCTCCGCCTCCAGCCCGAGGAATCTTGTGTACTCCCCGGGCAGGGAGTCTTCGTAATCCTCCCACCACCCCCGTTGATCCGCATCTCGCAACAGGCCGAAGAGTTCGTCAAGCTTGGCCTCGGCCACGCGGTAGAGCTTGGCCATGGACTCGATGTCCTCGGCGCTGGGCATGGTCTTGGCGGCCTCGATGCGGCTGACCTTGCTGGGCGACCAGCCGAGCTCCCTGGCGGCCGCGGCACCGGTGAGCTTGTGACGCTCACGGAGGAGGCGGAGCTCCTGGCCGAGCCTGAGCCTGCGGACAGTCGGGCTGCCCTGTTGCGATGACACCGTCCACTCTCCTCGTCGGAAGGAAGGTGTAGCCGGAAAGGTCGTTTGGACGCCCGGGGCGGTGGACCGTCCGCCCAATCTTACACTGCAAGTTGCACGCGTCACGGTGGGAGGCCCCCGGGAGACGCACCGACGAGCATGGAACTCCCCTCGTCAAACCCATGACAGCACGTTGCGGTGCAACTTGCACGGCAATTCATCCGGCAAGGTGCGAAGAAATCGAAATCTTCTCTTGCGCAAGCTCTTGCAGGGGAAGAAAGCCGGAGGGACCATCAAGGCCTGGAGGGACATCGAGCGCACAAGGAGGCCGGGATGAACGTCTCACGGCCTGGCGCTCAGGGATCTTCCCTCGCGATCACGCGCGGCCACGCGGGCCGCACCACCGGCAACGGCGCCGTCCCGGATACGCAGATCTACGCCAGGGAGGCCGTTTGCCGGAAGGACCCCGCATTCATCTGAACGCAAGCCGCGACCGCAGCAGCTCCGCCCGATCGTCCGCCACGAGCGCCGCTCACATGAGCACAGGTCAGGGGAGCACCGAAAAGCCGGACCGAGGCCGGTCACCGGATCGCCGCATATGGGCTGCCACCCTGCGACGACGTGGTCACCAGCCTGCAGTCCGGCGTAAGAAGCCACCTCGAGTAATGCCGCGAAAGGGGTCTTCTATGTACCCACAAGGTACCAAGGGACTCAGCCGAATCAAGTCCCGAATCCGGGAACTCATCGCCTGGGCCGACCGCGAGATCTGCATGGAGCCGGACGAGTTCGCCTACCGGCGAGGCTGGGCCGTGACCCGTACCGGGTTCGGCTGCCGCGTCTACCGCGACCCCCGGTTCGACCAGCTCAAGCTTCCCGCCAAGGTGGCCGAGGAGGTGTCGTGAGCATGCCGCGCAACCCCCGCAACCAGATCTACCCGGCCAACGAGGACCTGCCCGGCGCCGGCCGGAGCGGCCTCCTGGCCCGGCTGTGGCGCTGGCGCGCGGAGCTGCTGCTGCTCGCGCTGGCCGTTCTGGTCACGTTCATGCTGCTGGGGGCGGCGCGGGGCGGCCACTGGACGCCGTTCGCCCTGACGGCCGGCGCGATCTCCGCGCCGGCGGTCACCCGGACGGGCCGCAACTGGGTGGTGGCGCACTTCTGGTGCGTCGTCTCCCGGCACCGCCTCCAGCGGACCTGCCTGGAGACGACCATGCACACCCGCTCCGGCAGGATCCCGCTGGTGCTGTGGATCACGCCGACGCGCACGGGCGAGAAGGCACTGATCCTGACGAGGGCCGGCATCAGCGCCGCGGAGTTCGAGGCGTACGCGGAGGAGATCGCCGCGGCCTGCTGGGCGCGCAGCGCCAACGTCTACCGGCACCGCAGGCGGGCGCAGCTCGTGGTGGTGGAGGTGGTGCGGCGCGAGGAGCTGCCGGGCGTCCTGTCGCCGGGGTTCGACCGCCTGTACGGCAGGCGCGCGTGGATCTCGCTGCGCCCGGACCTCGAGGAGCCGCCTGATCTCCTCCACCGCGAGCGGGCCCTGACAGCGGCCTGACCAGGTGACCCAGGGAGCGCCCACCGCGCCGGGCGCTTCCTGGCCGAAGCCCCGGAGACAGCGCGGGGGCTCCGGGGCTTCCCCCTCCGGCCGGCACGAGCCAAGATGAGTTCATTCCACGAACCCAGGAGTGGCGATGACGGCGACCGTCCACCGGACCTGTCCCCTGTGCGAGGCCGTGTGCGGCCTGGCCCTGACCCTCGACGAGGGAGGGCACGTCACCGGGGTCCGGGGCGACAAGGAGGACCCCTTCAGCCGGGGCTTCATCTGTCCCAAGGGCGCCAGCTTGGGGCGCCTGGACGAGGACCCCGACCGGCTGCGCAAGCCGCTGATCCGCGAGGGCGACCTGTGGCGCGAGGCCGGCTGGGACGAGGCATTCGCCCTGGTCAGGGCGAACATCGACCGGGTCGTCGAGACGTACGGCCGGCAGGCCCTCGGCGTCTATCTGGGCAACCCGGTCATCCACAGCATGGCCGGCTCCCTGTACGGCGGGCCGCTCGTCAAGGCGCTCGGCACCCGCAACGTCTTCAGCGCCAGCACCGCCGACCAGATGCCGAAGCACGTGTCCAGCGGCCTGATGTTCGGCCACCCGCTGGCCATCCCGGTGCCCGACCTGGATCGCACCGACTTCTTGCTGATGCTGGGCGCGAACCCGCTGGAGTCCAACGGCTCCCTGTGCACCGCGCCGGACTTCCCGGGCCGGCTCAAGGCGCTGCGCGCCCGGGGCGGCAGGCTCGTGGTGGTCGACCCGCGCCGCACCCGTACGGCCGCGCTGGCCGACGAGCACGTGTCCGTCCGGCCCGGCACCGACGCCTACCTGCTGTTCGGCCTGGTCCACACGCTGTTCGCCGAGGACCTGACGCGGGTCGCGGCGCCGGTCGACGGCCTGGACGAGGTGCGGGAGGCGGCCAAGCACTTCCCGCCCGAGGTGGTGTCCCGCCGCACGGGCGTGCCCGCGGACGTCGTCGCACGGCTGGCCAGGGAGCTGGCCGCGGCCCCGACCGCCGCGGTGTACGCCAGGATCGGCACCTGCACGGCCGAGTTCGGCACGCTGGCCCAGTGGCTGGTGGACGTGCTCAACGTGCTGACCGGCAACCTCGACCGGCCGGGCGGCGCCATGTTCCCCAAGGCCGCCACGGAGTCGCCGGGGCGGCGACGGGCGTACACGGTCGGGCGCTGGAGGAGCCGCGTCCGCGGCCTGCCCGAGGCGAACGGCGAGCTGCCGGTGGCGACGCTCGCCGACGAGATCGAGACGCCCGGCGAGGGGCAGATCCGGCTGATGGTGACCGTGGCCGGCAACCCGGTGCTGTCGGCGCCCCACGGGGACCGGCTCGACGCGGCCTTCGCCGGGCTCGACTTCATGGTGAGCGTCGACCCGTACCTCAACGAGACCACCAGGCACGCGCACGTGATCCTGCCGCCGCCGCGCGTGCTGCAGTCGGGCCACTTCGACTTCTCGCTGCTCGGCCTGGCCGTGCGCAACTACGCGCGCTACTCCCCGCCGTCGCTGCCGCTGGACGGCCGGCCGTCGGAGGCGCTGATCCTCTCCCGGCTCGCCCAGATCGCCTCGGGCCTGGAGGGCGACCTCGACGAGTTCGTCATCGGCGGGATGCTGGCCAAGGCGGTCGAGACGCCGGGGTCGGCGGTGGCGGGCCGCGACCCGGCCGAGCTGCGGGCGGAGCTGGACGGCGAGACGGGCGCCGAGCGCAGGCTCGACGTGATGCTGCGGCTCGGCCCGTACGGCGCGTGGGCGGGCAGGGGCGACCTGTCGCTGCGCAAGCTGCTCGACCACCCGCACGGGCTGGACCTCGGGCCGCTGGAGCCCCGCCTCGGCGAGGTGCTCAGGACGGCGTCCGGGGTGGTGGAGCTGGCCCCGCCGCAGCTCATGGAGGACGTCGAGCGGCTGCGCGGCCGGCTGGAGGAGGAGCCGCCGGAGTTCGTGCTGATCGGCCGCCGGCACCTGCGCTCCAACAACAGCTGGATGCACAACGTCGCGCCGCTCGTCGGCGGTAGCAACACCTGCACGCTGCAGATCCACCCGGCCGACGTGTCCCGGCTCGGCCTGGACGGCGTCGCCGTGGTGCGCTCGGCCAAGGGCGAGGTCACGGTGCCGCTGGAGCCGACCGAGGCGATCATGCCGGGCGTGGTGTCACTGCCCCACGGCTGGGGTCACGCGGACAGCACCCAGGCGGTGGCCGCCGAGCACGCCGGGGTGAGCGTGAACGCCCTGACGGACGAAACGGCGATCGATGTTCCGTCCGGAAATGCCGTGTTCAACGGGGTGCCGGTCACGATTTTGCCAACCGGGGTGATCACCGCACATTAAGGTGTCGCGCGTGACTATCGCACCAGATGAGGACCGCCTGACCGCCCAGATCGCCTTCGCCGTCGAGATCGACAAGTTGAAGCGGGTCATCCGCCGCAACCTGTTGATGGACGGCTCGCGGCGGGAGAACGACGCCGAGCACTCCTGGTACGTAGGCATGCTGGCCCTCGTCTTCGCCGAGCACGCCCCGCCGGGGACCGACATCCAGCGGGTCGTGGCCATGCTCCTCGTGCACGATCTCGTGGAGATCGACGCGGGGGACACGTTCATCTACGACCCGGTGGCGGTGGCCGCGCAGGTCGAGGCCGAGCGGGCCGCGGCCGAGCGGATCTTCGCGCTGCTGCCCGCGGACCAGGCGGCGTCGATGCGCGCGCTGTGGGAGGAGTTCGAGGCGCGGGAGACGCCGGAGGCGAGATTCGCCAAGGCGCTGGACCGCTTCGCGCCGATCCTGGCCAACCACAACACCGAGGGCGGCACCTGGCCGCTGTTCCGCGTCACCGCTTCGCAGGTCAAGGAGAAGGTGCGGCTGATCGAGGACGGCTCGCCGTCACTGGGCGCGTACGCCATGGAGCTGGTCGAGCTGTCCGTCGCGAGAGGTCACCTGTCCGAGTGATGCCCTCACGCGTGGGGTAGGGGACTTGTCGTGAAAGAGATAGTACGACCGAGACGTAGGCAGATGCGCGTTTTGGGGGGACCGCTGGACCTGGCCGACCGACTGGAGAAGTCCAAGGCCATGGACAAGCCGATCCAGCGGCTCGCCAAGGCCGTACGTGACCGGATCCGGCCGGGCCTGTTGCGGGACGTGCTCCACGGCGTTCCCACGGGCAAGCCCCTGCACCCGCCGATGGCGACGGTGAGTCTGGGCTGCTGGGCATCGGCCGGTGTGCTCGACCTCACCACCATCGATCCCCGCGCCGCGCGGCTGCTGCTGGCCGTCGGCATCGGCAACGCCCTCCCCACGGCCGCCGCCGGACTGACCGACTGGTCCTCGCTCCACCGGGAGCAGCAGCGCGTCGGCTTCGTGCACATGCTGTCGAACGTGACGGCGCTCGGCCTGTTCACCGCCTCGCTGGCGACCCGCCTGTCCGGCCGCGAACGGGTCGGCCGCATGCTGTCCTGGGCCGGGCTCGGCGTGGGCGGCGTCGGCGCGTACCTGGGCGGCCACATGGCCTACCGGCAGGCGGCCGGCGCGAACCACGCGCCGCAGGTGGCCCACCTGGTGCCGCTCGGCTGGCACGACCTGTGCCGGCTCAGCGACCTGCCCGACGGCCGGCCGGTGGCCCGGCGGCTCGGCTACATCCAGCTCTTCGTGCTGCGGCAGGGCGAGGGCGTCACCGTGCTGGCCGACCGCTGCCCCCACCTGGCGGGCCCGCTCCACCAGGGCCGGCTGGTCGCGGAGGACGGCGAGGCGTGCGTGGTGTGTCCCTGGCACGGCAGCACGTTCCGGCTGGAGGACGGCTCGGTGCGGCACGGCCCCGCCACGGCGCCGGCCCCCGCGTTCGAGACACGGGTCAGGAAGGACGGCACGCTCCAGGTACGGCCGGGCTTGCTATGAACCTTGGTTGAGGTTCTACGGTCGGAGGCATGAACGACATCCTCGTGACCGGTGCGACCGGCAACGTCGGCAGACACGTCGTCTCCCAGCTCGCGGAGGCAGGCATCCCGGTGCGTGCGTTGGTCCGCGACCCCTCCCGTGCCACACTGCCCGACGGCGTCCAGGCCGTGCGCGGCGACCTGACCGCCCCCGAGACGCTGGAGCCCGCGCTGCGCGGCGTGGACGCCGTCTTCCTGATCTGGCCCGGCTTCGCCGCCGAGACGGCCGAGCCGGTGGTGGAGGCCGTCGCCAAGCACGCCCGCCGCGTGGTCTACCTGTCCGCCCACGTGCCGGCGGCCGGCGACGACGACGACGAGCCGACGATCTTCCACCAGCAGGTCGAGCGGCTCATCCGCCGGACCGGGATGGCGTGGACGTTCCTGCGGCCGAGCGGGTTCGCGGTCAACACCCTCGGGTGGGCCGACCAGATCCGGCAGGGCGTGGTGCGCTGGCCGTTCGGGGCGGCCTCCAGGTCGCTCATCCACGAGAAGGACATCGCGGCGGTCGGCACGCACGTGCTCACCTCCGCGGGCCACGCCGGTGCGGCCTACGTGATCACCGGGCCGGAGCGGATGACGCAGGCCGAGCAGGTGCGCGTCATCGGCGAGGCGGTCGGGCGCGAGGTGCGCTGGGAGGACATGCCGCCGCAGGAGGCGCGCGAGCTGCTGCTGGCCTCGTGGGGTGACCCGGGCTTCGTGGATGGGGCGCTGCGGGGCTGGGAGTCGTTCGTGACGTCGCCCGAGACGATCACGGACACGGTGGAGGGGCTGCTGGGACGGCCCGCGCTGGCGTTCCGCCAGTGGGCGGAGGACCACGCCGCCGACTTCCGCTGAGGGCCCGGACGGCCGGGGCGCGGGCCGGGCCGCGCCCTGTCGTCAGTCGTCGTCCCGCGCGCCCCCGCCGTGGGAGTTCTCGTCGGCGGGGTGCTCCACCAGGGCGAGGATGCGGCTGGACATGAACCGCGCGGTCCGTACGGTCGTGCCGCCGCGGGTCACCTCGCTGACCTCGACCAGGCCCCGGCGCGTGGCCACCTCGACGCGGCGGCCCGCGCGGGTGGCGATCACTTCGTAGGTTCGCGGGGTGCCGCCCGCGTCGATGACGATCTCCACCCGATCACCCTTCATGTACGGATTTATACCCAGAAAGACGGGAATTTATCCGTACACTAGTTTGATAATCGCCGCGATCCCCACCACCACGATGATGCCGCGCAGCACCGGAGCCGGGATGCGCCGCCCGATCCGGGCCCCCAGGAACCCGCCGGCCGTGGCGCCCAGCGCGACGGCCAGCACCGCCCACCAGTCGATGTCGGCGATGAAGAAGAACAGGACGGCCGCGGTCGCGTTGACGATCAGCGAGAGCACGTTCTTGGCGGCGTTGACCCGCTGGATGCCGTCGTCGAGGAAGCTGCCGAGCAGGCCGATCAGCAGCACGCCCTGCGCCGCGCCGAAGTAGCCGCCGTACAGGCCCGCACCGAACACGCCCAGCCAGAGCGCCACCCCGCCGTGCGGATGGGCGTCCTCTCGCCGCGCCGCCAGCCAGCCGTTCAGCTTGGGCTGCACCACGACCAGCACGCAGGCCAGGCCGATCAGCACCGGCACCACGACGTGGAACACGGCCGGGTCGAGGAACAGCAGCAGGATCCCGCCGATGAGCGAGCCCAGGCAGGAGGCCGGGGCCAGCCGCAGCAGCCGCTCACGCTGGCCCTTGAGCTCCTGGCGGTAGCCGTAGGCGCCGGTGAAGGAGCCGGGGACGAGGCCGATGTTGTTGGACACGTTCGCGACCACGGGATCGACGCCCACGGCCACGAGGGTCGGGAAGGTGATGAGCGACCCGGATCCGACGACCGCGTTGATCGCCCCGGCCGCGACACCGGCCGCGCACACCGCGACCCCTTCCCAGAACATCACCCGCCCGAGCCTAGAGGGCCCGATTCCGGGTGACCCTCCGGGGGTGCCAGGTCAGAGCGCCCGCGCGTACCAGCGGCCGTCGGCGCTGCGGTCGAGCGTCAGCGGCACGCCGAACGTCCGCGACAGGTTGTCGGCCGTCATCACGTCGTCGAGCGAGCCCTGCGCCACCACCGAGCCGTTGCGCAGCAGCAGCCCGTGCGTGAACCCCGGCGGCACCTCCTCCACGTGGTGCGTGACCAGCGCCAGCGTGGGCGAGCGGTAGTCGTGGGCCAGCACCGACAGCCGGCGCACCAGGTCCTCCCGGCCGCCCAGGTCGAGGCCGGCGGCGGGCTCGTCGAGCAGCAGCATCTCCGGGTCGGGCATCAGCGCGCGGGCGATCTGCACCCGCTTGCGCTCCCCCTCGGACAGGGTGCCGAACCGGCGGCGGATCAGGTGCGCCGCGCCCAGCATGTCGATGAGCTCCACGGCACGGGTCACGTCGTTGGAGTCGTACTCCTCCGTCCAGCGGCCCATGATCCCGTACGAGGCCGTGAGCACGAGGTCGATGACCTTCTCCTCCGGCGGGATGCGCTCGGCCAGCGCGGAGCTCGCCAGCCCGATGCGCGGCCGGAGGTCGAACACGTCCGTCTGACCCAGCCGCTCGCCCAGCACCTCGACCACACCCTCGGTCGGGAACAACAGCGTGGCCGCCACCTGCAGCAACGTGGTCTTGCCCGCGCCGTTCGGCCCGATGACGACCCAACGCTCGTCCTCGTTGACCGTCCAGTCGATGCCGCGCAGCAGGGCCGCTCCGTCGCGCCTGACGGCGACGTCCTGGAGCCGCAGCACCTGACCACCCATCCTCGGATCCCTCCTTAGGAGAACGCTCGGGACAAACCTATTGCAGGGCGAGCGCATATCGTGGACCGGTGCACCCTGAATCACCTGTCTGCCGGGTTCTTGTCGTGTGGGGCAACGCCTGGCTCGCCGGCCACGTCGGCCTGGACGAGGCCGCCGACCGGGTGGAGAGCGCCGGCGGACCCACCGTCGTGGGTGAGGTTCCGCTGCGCGAGTATCTCGCCGTCCTGCGCCGCGACGGCCTGAGCGAGCTGCGGCTCGCCCTGCCCGCGCCCGGCGACCCGCTCGGGCTGTCCGGGCCGCCGGAGTTCAACGCGGCCGCCGTCGAGGCGGGGCAGGCGGCCATCGCCGTGCTGCCCGACCGGCGCCTCGGGCTGGTGCCCTCACCCGACCGGCGCGGGTCGTCGTACGCGGGCGTGCGGCTGTCGGTGTACGAGGCGGGGCCCGTACGCCACGACCTGCCGTCGCTGGCGGAGGCCGAGCAGGAGCTTTCGGCCGCGATCCGCGCGGCCACCGAGTCGCTGGACTCCGTCGACGGGCCCATGGCCGGCCGTCCGGAGCGGCTGGGCGCCGCGGGCGGCGACCTGGCCCCCGGCTACCCGGCGCGGGCGCACCGCGTCTCCGCGCTGGCCGCCCGGCTGGCGACCGTGCTGCGGCTGGCCGGGGAGCGGGGGCTCACCTCGGGGCAGGTCGCCGTCCGCGACGCCGCGCTGCGCGAGCTGGACCGTGCCGTACGGCGGGCGCTCCTGGCCTCCTGCCACGCCATCCTGGAGCCCTCCCCCGACCGCTCCTGACGCACCGGGGATCAGGCCAGGCCGTGGCGGACGGCGTACAGCGCGGCCTGGGTGCGGTCCTGGACGCCCAGCTTCATCAGCACGTTCGACACGTGGGTCTTGACCGTCTTCTCGGCCACGGCGAGGCTCCGGGCGATCTCCCTGTTGGACCGGCCCGCCGCGATCAGCGCGAGCACCTCACGCTCCCGCTCGGTCAGCGGCGCCGGCCCCGGCACGCCGCCCGGGTTCCCGTACGGGCCCGCGCTGCCGGTGGCGCTCAGGACCGCCTCGGCCGCCTCGGCCGCCAGCAGCACCTGCCCGCCGTGCACCGCCCGCACGGCCTGTGCCAGCGCCGACGGGTCCACGTCCTTGTAGAGGAACCCGGCGGCGCCCGCCCGCATCGCCGGCGCCACGTCCGACCGGTCGCTCACCGACGTGAGCACCAGCACCCGGACCGGCGACCCGGCCAGCCGCTCCAGCGCCCCCAGCCCGTCGAGGACCGGCATCCGCAGGTCGAGCAGCATCACGTCCGGGGCCAGCTCCGCGGCCAGCTCGACCGCCCGCGCCCCGTCACCCGCCTCACCCACGACCGTCATGTCGTCCTGCAGGTCGAGGAAGGTGCGCAGCCCCTGCCGCACCACCGGATGATCGTCGACGATCAGCACCCGGATCACACGCCCACCTCCACGCGGACCGTCGTGCCCCGGCCCGGCGCCGAGTCCACGGTCATCACCCCGCCGACGGACTCCGCCCGCTCCCGCATCGACACCAGCCCGAGCCCGCGCGAGACGCCCTGCTCGAAGCCGTCGCCGTCGTCCGTCACCGACAGGGTCAGCTTGCCGCCCGCGTGGCCGAGCCGTACCGACACCTCGCACGCGCCCGAGTGGCGCAGCGCGTTGTGCAGCGCCTCCTGGGCCACCCTGAGCAGCGCGACCTCCACGGCGGAGTCGAGCGGCGGCGGCTCGTCGCAGTCGAACGCCACCCGCGCCGGATGCAGCCGGTCCAGGAGGCGCACATGCTTGCGCAGCGTCTCGGCCAGGCCGTGACGGTCCAGCTCGGCCGGGCGCAGCTCCACGATCACCGCGCGCAGCTCGGCCAGCGCCTCGCCGGCCAGCCGCTGCACCCGATCCAGCTCGGCCGCCGCCTTGTCGGGCGCCTTCTCCAGCAGAGTCACCGCGGCCTGCGCCGTCAGCCGCAGCGAGAACAGCTTCTGCGTGACCGCGTCGTGCAGCTCCCGGGCCATCCGGTTGCGCTCCTCCAGCATGGCCAGCTCGCGTCCGCGCTCGTACAGCCGGGCGTTGGTCAGCGCGATCGCCGCGTGCGCCGCGAACATCGTCAGCAGCTCCTCGTCGGCCTCCGTGAAGCCGCCGGGCGTGCGCTTGTTGGCCAGGAAGACGATGCCGAGCACCTCGTCGCCGTCGCGGATCGGCACGCCGAGGAAGTCCTTCATCACCGGATGCGCCTTCGGCCACCACTCGAACCTCGGGTCGTCCCGCAGGTCGGCCAGCCGCACCGGGGAGCCTTCGCGGAGCATCGCGCCGAGCATGCCGTGCTGGCGCGGGAGCGGGCCGATCGCGTCCCACTGCTTGTCGGTCAGCCCCTCGGCGACGAACTCGGCGAACGAGCCGTCCTCGTCGGGCACCCCGAGCGCGGCGTAGCGGGCGTCGAGCAGCCGCTGCGCCGAGCGGACGATGACCTGGAGCACCTCGCGCACCGACAGGTGCCGGGTGACCGCGAGCACGGCGGAGCTCACCGCCTGCAGGATCTCCTCCCGGTCCGACATCACGGACACACTCTATGGTCCCCGCCCAGCGCTCCTGGGACGAGACGGTCCTAGGACGAAGTGCCCAGACGCGGACAGGTCCGAGGTCCGATGTGCCGGGGACGCCGTTTTCCTACCGTCGAGACATGACGAACACCGCACTGATCACCGGCGCCTCCCGCGGCCTCGGCCTCGCCCTCGCCCGGTCGCTGGCGGAGTCGGGCTGGGACCTCGTCCTCACCGCCCGCGGCAGGGACGACCTCGACCGGGTCGCCGCCGAGCTGGGCGCCACGGCCGTCCCCGGCGACGTGACCGACCCGGCCCACGTCGAGCGGCTGTCGCTGGCCGTACCGGAGCTGGACCTGCTGGTCAACAACGCCAGTGACCTCGGCGTGACGCCGCTGCCGCCGCTGGCCTCGTACCCGCTGGAGGCGTTCAAGGCGCTGCTGGAGACCAACGTGACCGCGCCGCTCGCGCTCGTCCAGGCCACGCTCCCCGCGCTGCGCCGGCGGCGCGGCGCGATCGTCAACGTCACCTCCGACGCCGCCACGGGCGCCTACCCCGGCTGGGGCGGCTACGGCGCCACCAAGGCCGCGCTGGAGCAGCTCTCGAACGTGCTGGCCGCCGAGGAGGACGAGGTCGCGGTCTGGTGGGTGGACCCCGGCGAGATGAACACCCGGATGCTCGCCGACGCCGTGGGCGAGCAGGAGGCCGCCGGCGCCGCCGACCCCGCGAAGGTCGCCGCCGCCCTCCACGACCTCGTCAAGGCCCGGCCCGCCGCCGGACGGGTGAGCCTCCAATGACCGCCGCACTGGACTTCGCCCTCCCCGACGCCCTGTCCGCGCACGAGCCGCCCGAGGCCAGGGGGCTGCCCCGCGACGGGGTACGCCTGCTCGTCTCCCGCGGCGACGAGCAGCCCGCCCACCACCGGTTCACGGACCTGCCCGCGCTCCTCGCGCCGGGCGACCTCGTCGTGGTCAACAACTCGGCGACGCTGCCCGCCGCCGTCCGGCTCGACCGGCTCGCCGTCCACTTCTCCACCGCCCGCGAGGACGGCACGTGGCTGGTCGAGCTGCGCCGCCGTACGAGCGCCGCCTCCGAGCCGTACGCCGGAGGGGAGCCCGGCGAGTGGCTGCCGCTCCCCGGCGGCGCCACCCTGCGGCTGCTCGGCCGGGAGACGCCACGGCTGTGGCGGGCCCGCCTCGACCGCGACGTGGAGGCGTACCTGCGCGAGCACGGGACGCCGATCCGCTACTCCTACGTGGCCAGGGACTGGCCGATCGACGCCTACCAGACCGTGTTCGCCACCGTGCCGGGCAGCGCCGAGATGCCGAGCGCGGGCCGGCCGTTCAGCGCCGCGGTGGTGACGGCGCTGGTGTCACGCGGCGTGCACATCGCGCCCATCACGCTGCACACGGGCGTCGCCTCGCCCGAGAAGGACGAGCCGCCCTACGCCGAGAGGTACGAGGTGCCGGCGCCCACCGCGAGGCTGGTGAACCTCACCCGGCGGAACGGCGGCCGGGTCGTGGCGGCCGGCACCACCGTGGTGCGCGCCCTGGAGACGGCCGTGGACGCGGACGGGCAGGTGGCCGCCTCCACCGGCTGGACCGGCCACATCGTGACGCCCGAGACCGGGGTGCGCGCCGTCACCGGCCTCCTCACGGGCCTGCACGAGCCCCGGTCCAGCCACCTCATGATGCTGACCGCCATCGCGGGTACCGGCCCGCTGGCCCGGGCGTACGAGGCGGCGCTGCGGGAGGGGTACCTGTGGCACGAGTTCGGCGACACCCACCTGCTGCTGGCAGAGTGAACACGAGTGAACGACGGGACTGCTCGTGGAGTGATCCGAGTCATGAACACCCACCCTGGTCCGCGACCATCCCGTCGGGCACAGTAGCGTGACTCGATGTGGACCAGCGGACCCTCCTGATCACCCTGAACGGCCCGGACCGGCCCGGCGTCACCTCCCGGCTCTTCTCCGTGCTGTCGAACTTCCCGGTCACCGTCTCCGACATCGAGCAGGTCGTCATCCGGGGGCGGCTCACCCTCGGCGTTCTCGTCGCCTACGCGGGCGGGCCGTCCACCGGCACGGGCAGCACCCTGGGCGCCCTGTGGACCTCCGTGGAGCGCATCGGCGAGGACCTCGGCATGGAGGTGGAGCTCTCCACCGGCTCGCAGGCCAAGGAGAAGCGCCGCCGCGGCCGGCTGTCGGTCAGCGTGCTCGGCGCCACCCTCCAGCCCGCCGCGATCGCCGGCATCGCGGGCCGCATCGCCGCCGCGGGCGCCAACATCGACCGCATCGAGCGCCTCGCCCAGTGGCCCGTCACCTGCATCGAGCTGTCCGTCTCCGGCGCCGACCCCGACGCGCTGCGCGTCGAGCTGGCCGCCGAGGCCGCCGCCCAGCAGGTCGACGTGGCCGTGCAGCGCACGGGCCTGTCCCGGCGGGCCAAGCGGCTGATCGTCATGGACGTCGACTCGACCCTCATCCAGGGCGAGGTCATCGAGCTGCTCGCCGCCCACGCGGGCTGCCTGGATGAGGTGGCCCGGGTCACCGAGGAGGCCATGCGCGGCGAGCTGGACTTCGCCGAGTCGTTGCGCCGCCGGGTCGCCCTGCTCGAAGGGCTGCCGGCCGACGTGCTGGAGCTGGTGCGCAAGGAGGTCGTGCTCACTCCCGGCGCGCGCACGCTCGTCCGCACGCTCAAGCGGCTCGACTACCGCTTCGCCATCGTCAGCGGCGGCTTCACCCAGATCACCGACGCGCTCGTCGAGGACCTCGGCATCGACTACTCCGCGGCCAACCTCCTGGAGATCGTCGACGGCCGGCTCACCGGCCGGGTCGCCGGCGAGATCGTCGACCGGCCGGGCAAGGCCAGGGCGCTCGAACGGTTCGCGCGGGAGGCCGGGCTGCCGATCAGCCAGACCGTGGCCATCGGCGACGGCGCCAACGACCTGGACATGATCGCGGCGGCCGGGCTGGGCATCGCCTTCAACGCCAAGCCGGTGCTGCGGCAGGCGGCCGACACGACGGTCAACACGCCGTACCTGGACTCCATCCTGTACCTGCTCGGCATCTCCCGGGACGAGGTCGAGGCGGCCGACGCCGAGGACACCGCACTCACCCGCTGACTTCTCCGTCCAGGCGGCGGCTTCTCTCAGGCGGTGACCGGCCTTTCGCGCGCCGGTTCGAGGGCCTCTGTGGTCTTACGGGCGAGTTCGAGGGCGTCGGAGCAGAGGGAGCGCAGCGCCGGGTGTGCCGTCACGGTCAGCCGGAGCTGGCGGCGCACCGCGGACGTCTCCTCGGCCGCCACGTCCTCGGCCGCCTCCTTCGCCACGGCCTTCTCCATGAGGGAGCTGACCTCCCCGGCCAGCTCGGCCAGGCGCGCCTCCAGCTCGTCGGCCTCCGGGGCGGGCTCCCGGGTGCGCACGGTCTCCGCCACGGCCGCCAGCCGGTCCGCCACCGCGTCCAGCACGGCGACGGTGGCGTCGGAGCCCACCTGCGAGCCGCGCAGCACGGACGCCACCACCAGCGCGTCGTCCCGCAGCTTCCGGGCCGCCTTCACCGCCTCGCGCAGCTCCGGCGGGACCCGCCCGCCCGGCTCCTTGCCCAGCTTGTCCAGGGACGCGGTCAGCTCGTCGGCCGCCTGACCCGCCGCGTCCGCCCGCGCCAGCACGGCGTCGAGGTCCCGCTCGGCCAGCGCGTCCACCAGCGACGCGTGCTCCTCCAGCAGCTCGGCGGTACGGCCGCGCAGCCGTCCCCCCTCGCCGCGCGGCCACAGCAGCCGCGCCGCCGCCAGCGCCAGCAGGCCGCCCGCCATGGTCAGCAGCAGCCGGGCCCCGGCCGCCCGCCAGTCGAGCCGGGTCGAGAAGTCTGCCAGCATCATGGCCAGCGGCGTCGCGAACACCATCCAGTACCCGAAGCTCACCTCCCGCAGCGCGTACCCGACCGTGGCGAACACGAGCACGGTGACCGCGATCGTGTACGGCCCCGGGACCGCCGCCAGGATCAGCGCGGCGACCGCCGCCCCCAGCACGGTGCCCGCCACCCGCAGGACCACCCGCTCCACCGTGTCGCCGTACGTGGACCGCAGGGCCAGCATCACGGTGATCACGAACCACTTGCCGTACACCTCGTGCGTGCCGATCATGAGCGCCATCGCCACGGTCACCGCGATGCCCAGCCGCCCCGAGTGCTCGGCCACCCCACCGGCCCCCAGCGCCCGCCAGGCCGCCCGGAGCGCGCGGGACACCCACCGCCGCGCCCCACGCCATCCCCGCCGCCACGCCCTCTCCAGGCTCGCCGGCCGCCACAGCACGGGTTTCCACACCACGGGCCGCCACACCACGGGCTTCCACAAGACCCTCGGAGGCATGGCCGGCACCCGGATCCCCCGCGCGGCGAACACCCCGATCCCACGCACCGCCACCACGAGCCGGTCGAGGCAGCGCCGCACCTGACCCAGCACCGCGACCCGCCGCAACGACGCCGGATCGGCGCCGGAGCGGGACCGCACCTCGCCCGCGTGCTCGCCGAAGCGCGCCGCCGCGTCCAGCGCCGCCTGCACGTCCTGCGGCGCCTTCGTCCGCAGCGCCACGGTCAGGGCCCGTACGACCTCGTCGATCTCCCGCCGGTCCGCCGCGGCTTCCACGCGCAGCCGGCGCAGCGCCACCGTCTCGGCGAAGACGCGCAGCAGCATCCGCACGTACGCGTCGGCGGAGCGCGTGGTGTCCTCACCCGCGTGGAACGAGGCCGACGCCGTGGCCGCCCCCTCCAGCGCCTTCGAGGCGCGCTCCCGGAGCCGGCCCCATGCCTCCTCGTCCAGGTCGACGCCGTCGAGCAGCGAGGCCAGCGCCTCCCGCGCCCCGCCGAGCGCGTCGCGCAGCGGGTCCAGCCGCCGCACCGGCCACGGCGCCATCGCCAGCAGCACGAACACCGCCCCGCCCAGCGCCATCTCCAACGGCCCCGCCAGCCCGACCGGCCCGTGCAGGTAGAAGGCGACGATCGCCGCGATCGCGGGCGGCGTCCCGACGAGCTTCCACCGCCCGGCCGCCGCCACCAGGCCGATCACCACGGCCCCCCACCACGGGTACGGCGCCAGGAACAGCCCCAGCCACGCCCCGGCCGCCACCAGGACGAGCTTGACGACCAGGTTCCAGGCCCGCTGCGCGTACGGCTTGCCGTACGCGTCGCCGAACGCGGTCAGGTAGGCGCCGAGCGCCACGAACGCGCCGCTGTGCGGCAGTCCCGCGGTCACGCCGGCGAACAACGGCCACGCCACGGCCACCCCGCACAGCAGCCCGTACTTCCACGGCGGGCGCGCCGGCAGCGCGAACCCGTCGCGCAACGCTCTGGCGGCCCCCCGCATGCGTGTCGCCCCTGGTCGGTGTTTCCTTCAGATCTGGTGGGTCTTCCCTGGGACCTGGTCGGTCTTCCCCGGCATCCGGTCAGTTCCCCGCGTCCTGGTCGGTCTTCCCTGGGATCCGGTCAGTGTTCCCTGGGATCCGGTCAGTGTTCCTTGGGATCCCAGCGCGAGACCAGGTGTCCCTCCCCTGGGCACAGGTCTACCCAGGAGGAACCCGTCCGGATCACCGCGAACGACCCCGGCCGGAACCCGTAGTCTCCGCCCGCCAGCCCGAGCGCCAACTCGTGCACCCCCGGGTTGTGCCCGCACAGGACGAGCGTGCCCACCTCCGGGCCGGTCCTCCTGACCAGCTCCAGCAGCTCGTCCGGGTACGCCTCGTAGATATCGCGCTCGTAGCTCACCTCGACGTCGGGGAACGCAAGCTCGGCGGTGCGCCTGGTGCGCTCGGCCGGCGAGCACAGGACCAGGTCGGGGACGAGCCCCATGTCCCGCACCTCGTCACCGGCGCGCCCGGCGTCGCGCTCGCCCCGTTCGGTCAGCGGCCGCTCGCGGTCACTCAGCCCGGGCACCTGCGCGGCCTTGGCGTGACGGAGCACGATCAGCGTGGGCATCCGATCACACTCCCCTCGACGCCCACACGCCCATGGCCACGATGACGGCCAGAATCACGAGCATCGCGATCAGGATGAGGGCCAGCGTCTTTCCACCGGTGGGCCGCTTGTCGTCCATCCGCACAGTTTCCCACCGGGGCGGTCAGGTGTCCCGTACGGGTCCGATCACCCGGCCCGCCACCACAACCCCCGCCTCTCCTCCCTGCGACCACCCCGCCGGCCTCCCCACGCCCGGCTCGCCCACGCCACCCGGCCGGCCTTCCCACGCCCGGCTCGCTCACGCCACCCCGCCGGCCTCCCCACCCGGCTCGCCCACGCCACCACGCCTGCCTTACCGCGCCGCAGCACCGGCTCCCCATGGCCGCCCGCACATCCGCCCCCACGGACCACGGCCACACCGATCTCATCAGCGCGCCGCCACACCGCCACCACCGTGCACCACCACACCTGACATCACCGTGTACCACCACACCTTCCTCCCGCCCGAGCCTCCAGACCCGCCCCCTCCGCGGCCGCCGCAGCCGCTCCTCACCCGGGGCCGCCGCAGACATGTCTCCCCCAGGGCCGCCGCAGACGTCTCTCACCCGGGGCCGCCGTGGACGTCTCTCCCCGGCGCCGTGGAAGCAGAGAAGCCCTCGTCCCGGAACGCGAGCGCCCGCCCTCCCCACACTGGGAAGGACGGGCACGTGCAGACTGCGAGGGTGTCGGGCCTACGACGCGACCGGGGTGTGCTCCCGGTTGTTGTTGTTGGCCGGCTCGCTGGCGACCGAGCGCCGCTTGGAGACGACGATGGCCGCGACCACCACCGCCACCGCGAACACCGTGACCCCGACCCGGAGGACGGTGTTGCCCGCGTACAGCACCACGGCGGGCGCCACCAGCAGGGCGACGAGGTTCATCACCTTGATCAGCGGGTTGATGGCCGGACCGGCGGTGTCCTTGAACGGGTCGCCCACCGTGTCGCCGATGACGGTCGCGGCGTGGGCCTCGGAGCCCTTGCCGCCGTGGTGACCGTCCTCGACCAGCTTCTTCGCGTTGTCCCAGGCGCCACCGGAGTTGGCCAGGAACACCGCCATCAGCGTGCCGCAGGCGATCGCGCCGGCCAGGAACGCGCCCAGCGGCGCGTACCCGAGCGCGAAGCCCACCGCGATCGGCGTCATGACCGCCAGCAGACCCGGGGTGGCCAGCTCGCGCAGCGAGTCACGGGTGCAGATGTCGACCACGCGCCCGTACTCGGGCTTCACGGAGCCGTCCATGATGCCCGGGTTGTTGCGGAACTGGTCGCGCACCTCGAACACCACGCGCATGGCGGCCCGCCCGACCGCCATGATCGCCAGGCCGGCGAAGAGGAACACCACCGCCGCGCCGATGATGAGCCCGACCAGTACGTTCGGCTGGTCGATGCTGAGGCTGAACGAGGTGGCCTGGGCGAGCTGCGACTCCACCGCCGTGCGGAACGCGCCGAACAGCGCGGTCGCCGCGAGCACGGCCGTGGCGATCGCGATGCCCTTGGTGATGGCCTTGGTGGTGTTGCCGACGGCGTCGAGGCTGGTCAGCACCCGGGCGCCCTCGCCCTCGACGTCCCCGGACATCTCGGCGATGCCCTGCGCGTTGTCGGAGACCGGGCCGAAGGTGTCCATGGACACGATGACGCCGACCGTGGTGAGCAGGCCGGTGCCGGCCAGCGCCACCGCGAACAGCGCGATCGTCACGTTCCCGAAGCCCAGCAGGAACGCGCCGTAGACCGCGCCCGCGATGATCAGCGCGGAGTAGACGGCCGACTCCAGGCCGACGCTGATGCCGGCCAGGATGACGGTGGCGGGGCCGGTGGCCGAGCTCTCGCCGATCTCCCGGACCGGGCGGCGGTTCGTCTCGGTGAAGTAGCCGGTCAGGAGCTGGATGGCGCTGGCCAGGACCAGGCCGATGAGCACCGCGCCGATGGCGATCAGCCTCGGGTCCGCGTCGGACTTCACGGCCGAGCCGCTCAGGCCGCTGAAGCTGTCCGGCAGGTACCAGAACGCGGCGGCCGCGACCAGCACCGCGGAGATGGCGGCGGAGATGAAGAAGCTGCGGTTGATGGCGGACATGCCGCTGCGGTCGCGGTCGCGCATGCCGGTCACGAAGATGCCGATGATGGCGGTGACCACCCCGATCATCGGGACGATGAGCGGGAAGATCAGCCCCTGCTCGCCGAAGGCCACCTTGCCGAGGATCAGGCTGGCGACCAGCATGACCGCGTACGACTCGAACAGGTCGGCGGCCATGCCGGCGCAGTCGCCGACGTTGTCGCCCACGTTGTCGGCGATGGTCGCGGCGTTGCGCGGGTCGTCCTCCGGGATGCCCTGCTCGACCTTGCCGACCAGGTCGGCGCCGACGTCGGCGGCCTTGGTGAAGATGCCGCCGCCGACACGCATGAACATGGCGAGCAGCGCCGCGCCGAAGCCGAACCCTTCGAGCACGCCCGGCGCGTCCCCCTGGTAGAGGAAGACGACGACGGCCGCGCCCAGCAGGCCGAGCCCGACGGTGAACATGCCCGCCACGCCACCGGTGCGGAAGGCGATGCGCATGGCGCGCTTCTCGCCCGAGTCACGGGCCGCGGCGGCGACGCGCACGTTTCCGCGCACGGCCAGCCACATGCCCATGAACCCGGTCAACGCGGAGAACACCGCGCCGACCACGAAGAAGATGGAGCGGCCGATGCGGACATCGGTCTCGCCCGGCAGCAGAAGCAGCAGGAAGGGAATCACGACAACGAAGATCGCCAGCGTGCGGAACTGCCGCGTCAGATAGGCGGCGGCGCCTTCCTGCACGGCTCGGGCGATGTCCTGCATGCGCTCGGTACCCTGGTCAGCGCGCAACACCTCGCGCACCAGGCCGCCCGCGACGGCCAGAGCGATCAGTGCGATCGCGGCGACCACGATCACGATGGTGAGATTGTTACCGTTCAGGGCCAGATTGGACGCTGGCTCGGCGGCCAGCACGTGCCTAAACATCGGGTTCTCCTCGGCAAGACCGGTCGTCCTGCCCGGGCGGTGCTGCGAACGTCGGCTGGCGGTGCGGCACCATCCGGGTTGTGGGTGCCGCTTCCGGTTGAGTCCGCAGTTCCGCCGGATCACCTTGGCCGGTGCCGGGAGTCTACGCAGCGTCTGCCAGGATATGAAGGCTCTGCAGCCGGTTAATTGTGCGCGCGTCCAGTAAACCGCTGACAGCGGGGCGATTTGGGATCTGACACGGCAAATTTCCGGCGGTTTACGGCCCTGACAACAAGAGATAACGACACGCCCGAAAGACCCACCAGCCCCAGCAGCCTCCTGACCACCGGATCTCCCTCAGGCCACACCGTGGATGTCAGGGCACGGGCGAGACAGGCGTACGGAAGCCACGGGGCCATGAATGGCCGGCATGCCCGGGGTCCACGGCGTACGAAAGCCACGGGGATGCGGGTCTACCGGCACCTCTCGGGACCACGGCACGCGGAAGCCTCGCGTTCGATGCGCGCGTAGAAGCCCCGGGACCGCGGCACGCGGAAGCCTCGCGTTCGATGCGCGCGTAGAAGCTCCGGGACCACGGCACGCGGAAGCCTCGCGTTCGGTGCGCGCGTGGCGGCGATCGACCCGCGCCGCTGGAGGAGCGTGCCCCTGGACAGAGCCTGACCCCGGTCGGCGGGTGGGGCCCACCGTGCTTTGCCGTAAAGAATGGACGTCAGACGGAAACAAAGGACGGACGTCAGGCGGAACCAAAGGATGGACGTCAGGCGGAAAGGCACGCATCGCCACGCACGGGACCATCACCCAAGGCACCATCACCCCACGGCGCGATACCCGCCGCGTGCGCCCCGGACGTGCTTGGCGGCCGTCGTCAACGGGTCGCCGCGCACGCGCCGGGAGCCGCGCAAGCGCCAGAACAGAAAGGGGATCTACACGGGAAGGCGGCCGTTGGGAGCGGCGGGCCAGCTCATGCGGATGCGCATGCCCTTGGGACTGGGAAAAACCTCGACATCGTCGGCCAGGCCCGCGATGACCGCGATGCCGAAACCCGTCGTGAACGAGTCGGAGAGCATCCCCAGATCCAGGGGTTGCTCCGGCTTGATCTCGTCACTGGGGGCCTGGTCGCTTACTGTTACCTCGAAACGTCCGGAGTCGTCACGTAGCTCGATGCGGATGGGCTCGCCCGGGCAGTGGGCACGGTGGGCCTCCACCGCCCGAGAGCACGCTTCACCCACGGCGAGCCTGACCTCGTCCAGCAGCGACTCCTCCACGCCGGTGCGCCGGGCGATCGCCGTGGCCACCAGCCGGGCGGTCCGCACGTGTGCGGGGAGGGCACTGAACGTCAGCTCGACAGTGGCCATCTACTTGTCTTTGCCGTGAGCTTCCTTGGCTTCGTCGACAGAAGCATAGATCCCGAAGACCTTGGTCAGACCGGTGATCCGGAAGATCTTGAGGATGCGCTCCTGCGTGCAGACCAGCTCCAATGAGCCGTCGTGCGCCCGAACCCGCTTGAGCCCCCCGACCAGCACACCAAGGCCGGTCGAGTCCAGGAAGTCAACCTTCTCCATGTTCACGAGAAGGTGGAAGTTACCCTTGTTCACCAGATCGATGAGGAGCTCACGCAATCTCGGCGCGGTGTAGACATCGATCTCACCCTCGACCTCAACGATGGTGAGTCCGTCTTCGGTGCGGTGATCCAACTTCAGATCCACAGATCCTCCAGCGCCTCGCCTGCGAAAGTACCCTTATGAGCCTGGTCGTCCGGAGCTTAGCCGCCCGGCCGACCGACCCTGACGCGCGGCATTCAACCATGCGTCTCGCTTGTGTCTACACGAAATCACGATTCCCGACGACTTTGCCCACGGATGCAGACTGGAAACAGTGACTTCCACCGCTTCCTCCCCACACCGGCCAGGTCCACTCCTGCGGCACCTGCTCGGCGTTCCCGCACGTCACGAGCGTGTCACCCATGTGGAGCATGTTCCAGCACGTCAGGCCGGTCAAGCCAGATGGCCGAAATGGGCGCCGGAACTCCTGGTTACGCGCTTGGCGAACCGCGGCATCACCGGCATGTGGCCCCATCAGTACGAAGCCGCCGATCTGGCCCATCGTGGCCGAAACGTGATCATTTCCACGGGCACGGCCTCGGGCAAGTCGCTGGCGTACCTGACCCCGGCGGTCTCCTCCTGTCTCGACGGAGGCACGGTCCTGTATCTGACGCCGACCAAGGCGCTGGCCGCCGACCAGCTCCGCGGGCTGCGGGAGCTGCGCATCGCGCAGGTGCGGGCGGCGACGTTCGACGGTGACACGCCGTTCGAGGAGCGCACATGGGTACGCCAGCACGCCAACTATGTCTTGACAAACCCGGACATGCTGCATCGCGGCATCCTTCCTCGGCACGCCCAGTGGTCCTCGTTCTTCCGCCGGCTCCGCCTCGTGGTGGTGGACGAGTGCCACGGTTATCGGGGGGTGTTCGGCTCGCACGTGGCCCAGATCCTGCGCCGCCTGCGGCGGGTCTGCGCCCGGTACGGGTCGCATCCGGTGTTCCTGCTGGCCTCGGCGACGGCCAGCGAGCCGGGGGCGTTCGCCAGGCGGCTGACGGGGCTGGAGATGGACGAGGTGACCGAGGACGCCTCCCCCAAGGGTGCGACCACGTTCGCCCTGTGGGAACCGCCCCTGACAGACCTGCGCGGTGAGGGCGGCGCTCCGGTGCGCCGCACGGCGACGGCCGAGGCCGCCGATCTGCTGGCCGACCTCGTCCTGGCCGACGTCCGGACACTGGCCTTCGTCCGCTCGCGGCGCGGCGCTGAGACGGTCGCGCTGACGGCCCGCGCCAAGCTCGCCGACGTCGCCTTCTCCCTCTCCACCCACGCCCACCGCCCCCGCCCCTCAACCCCGTACCCCACCCACAACAACGATCCTCACCTCACGACTCTCACTGAGCCACATCTCCGCCCGGACTCCCAGCACTCCACCAAGCCGCAGCTCCAGGCCGGCCACCACCCCGTGAGCCCCCGTCACCTGCACAACGAGCTCCCCGACCGGCAAGACCCGGCGGGCGCCCCCACCTCGCTCCCGCCGGGTTCCTGGCCGCTCCCCGACGACGAGTCCGACTCGGCCGATCTCCCGGACAAGGTGGCCGCCTACCGGGCCGGATACCTCGCCGAGGACCGCCGCCAGCTGGAGAAGGCGCTCCGCTCGGGCTCCCTCATGGGTCTGGCCACCACGAACGCCCTCGAGCTCGGCGTCGACGTCTCCGGGCTCGATGCCGTACTGATCGCCGGCTGGCCCGGCACCCGCGCCTCCCTCTGGCAGCAGGCGGGCCGAGCCGGACGCGACGGGCAGGACGCGCTGGCCGTCCTCATCGCCCGGGACGACCCGCTCGACACGTACCTGGTGCACCATCCGGACGCGCTCTTCGGCCGGCCCGTCGAGGCCATCGTGCTCGACCCCGACAACCCGTACGTCCTCGGCCCGCATCTCTGCGCCGCGGCCGCGGAGATCCCGCTGAGCGAGGATGACCTGCCCATCTTCGGACCCACCGCGCCGGAACTCCTCGACGACCTGGTGACCCAGGGCCTCCTGCGGCGGCGCCCCACCGGGTGGTTCTGGACCCGGCGGGAGAGGGCCACCGACCTGGCCGACATCAGAGGCTCGGGCGGCGCCCCGATCCAGGTGGTCGAGTCGTCCACCGGCCGCCTCCTCGGCAGCGTCGACGAGCCGTCGGCGCACACCACCGTCCACACGGGCGCGGTGTACCTGCACCAGGGCGAGACGTTCCTGGTCGAACTGCTCGACCTCGAAGCCGGGGTGGCCCTGGTCAGCAGCAGCGAGCCGGACTACACAACGTTCGCCCGGGATGTCACCGAGATTTCCGTACTGTCCTCCCTTCGCTCGCACGCCCTGGGGCGGGGCGAACTCCACTTCGGAGAGGTCGAGGTGACCCGGCAGGTCGTCTCGTACCTCAAACGACGTCTCCAGTCCGGCGAGATGCTCGGCGACGAGCCCCTCGACCTTCCGCCGCGCACCCTCCGCACCAGGGCGGTGTGGTGGACGCTCCCCGCCTCGGAGCTGGTACCGCTGGCCGAGGACGGCATCGACCTCGGCGGCGCCGCCCACGCCGCTGAGCACGCTTCCATCGGCCTGCTGCCCCTGTTCGCCACCTGCGACCGCTGGGACATCGGCGGCGTCTCCACGGAACTGCACGCCGACACGGGCCTGCTGACCGTGTTCGTGTACGACGGCCACGAAGGAGGCGCGGGCTTCGCCGAGCGCGGGTACGCCCGGGCAGCCGACTGGCTGACGGCGACCCGTGAGGCGATCGCCTCCTGCGAATGCGAACGCGGCTGCCCTTCCTGCATCCAGTCCCCCAAGTGCGGCAACGGCAACGAACCCCTGGACAAGCGCGGCGCCATCCGTCTCCTGGACACCCTCCTGGGCACGTCGCCGAACTGACCGCGGGGTTGTTCGACGCGGGGTGTTCGACGCGGGCGACCGGTAGTGGCCTGCGCGGGTGTGTTGGCGCGAGATGCCGGCGGCGAGCCTTCTTGAAGTCACTGATCGTGCCGCTGTTCCTCCTGATCGCCGGGTCTGAGGCGTGGAAGTCGGCCGGGGATCCGATCAGGGTTCGTCGCGCTCGCGTGGCTGGGGATGAACCGTCCCAGTCATCGCCTGAACCCTGGTCAACGGGCTGGCCGGCACGTCGCGGGCCCGCACGGGAGCGACCCGTCAGTGATCGGGTCCCTACGAACGGGAACCGGGCCGTAAGGGATGTCCAGACGTCGGCGATCTCGTCGCTCACTTGGCATCTGACCAGCTTCGTGCCGTTCTCTGCTGCCACGGCGGCCGCTGCTCGGCACGCCTCGCCCGGGTCCGCGATCGCCAGCCGGGCCGCCGCCAGAGCACTCAGGTCCGCTGCGGCGTTGACGCGGTGGCGGGCCACTCGCGCGGACGCCACGGTGGCCAGTGCCACGGCGACCACCATCAAGATCCCCATGAGCGCGACGCCCCACAAGGTCGCCGAGCCTCGGTCGCGTCCGTGGGGGCGTCGGCCTGGAGGAACGGTAGACGACACTTCAGACCTTTCTCGGCCAGTCTCTTTAGTTGCGTCTATTGCGTATGTTGCGTGTGCGGCTCTGTTGCTCTGCTGCCCTGTTGCGTCGGCTGCGCAACAATGTCGGCAGGTCGGACAGCGGGTCTCTCAGTGACGTGCTGGTGTCGATGGCTCGCGCTCGTGGATTGCCGGTCTCCAGCCTCTGGAGAGCCGATGTGTGTTCGCTGGTGTCTCCTGCCCTTCGCCTGCCCTTCGCCGGTTCCTCGCCTTCGTCGTCTTCGCCTTTGTCGTCTTCGCCTTTGTCTTCGTGCGTTCGTGGTCGTCGCGTTCGTACGGTTCATCGCGGCGGTGGGAATGTGCCCGTGTCGGGGCAGGGACGTGTGCGGTTCCTTTGCCGGCTCCTGCGATGCCGGCTTCTGCCGGCCCATTGGTTCAGTTCTCGGTGGCAGCCGAGGCGGAGGCCGACACACGTATCGCGGGGAAGGCCGCGCCCCCTGCTGGGCGCACGTCCACAGCGACCTTCACGTGTGTACGTTCCGGGCCTCGCCTCACCTCCACCTGGGCGTCCGAGCGGGTCGCCGACCTGACCAGTTCGCGTACCTGGTCCAAGGGCTCTCCGCGGGCGGCGGCCCGCGCTCCCACGCGGGCCGCGTCCACGCATTCGAGCTGGGCTCCGACGGCCTGGACCGTCCACAGAGCGGCGGCGAGCACGACCATCAGAGCGGGGAGGACGGCGGCCGTCTCTGCCGTCACCGAACCTCTGGACCCTGATCGCCCGGCGCGCCACGCGGCGGACCTCCGGCTCAAGGTCATGTGGTGGTCTTGAGGGCGCGGTCGATGAGTGCCTTCAGCATCTCCTGAACCTCCGGGCTGCTCACGACCTTGAACAGCAACGCCGCGAAGGCGCAGGCCGCGATGGTGCCAACGGCGTATTCGGCTGTGGACATGCCTCGGTCGCGGTTGGCCGCCCCGTAGCGCGCCCACGTGGCGATCCACTGACCGGCACGGCGGCGCTCTTCCGCGCCCGCCGGAGGAGTGGTGAAGGGCTCCGCGGTCGCCGTAACAGCGGTCTCTCGGAAGGTAAGGGGGTCGCGCATCATGCCTCCAGGTGGCTCGGTGCCGGGGCGATCCGGCGTTGCGGACCAAGCGTTGCGGGACGGGGTGGGTGGCCGATCCGCCGAATGGCGTTCTGTGGATACCGCGGGGTGGGCGGGGTTCCCTGTGGATGCGGGCCGATCGCGGGCGTAGAGATCCGAACGATCCGCGGAGGTGGAGGCCGGGAGGGATGACGCTTGGGCGGGGGCCGTGGATGCAGGTCGTCTGTCGCGGATCGTGCGGCGACGGGCTGAGTCGGTGGCGACCTGGCGGCAGGCGCAGATGGTGCTGCTGTCGGCTCAGACCTGCTGGTGGCCCGACTTGCGAGGGGTGGTGGGCGTCGTCACCCAGGGAGCCGCGTTCGCGATGGTCGCCTCGATCATCCTGCTCGGCACCCAGAGCCTGCTCGCCTGCATCGGTTGCCGGTGCGGGGCCGAAAAGCGATCGAGCAGCCCGAGCTCGCCATGTCGGCGGTAGCGATTCACCCACTTCGCCGCGGTGGCGGGAGATGCCCACCTCCGCTGCGACGTGGGCGATGGACGGGTGCGACATCTCTCGACTGGCCGACGTCGTCCTTCGGGATGAGCGTTGCGATGCGTCATGCCTACCGGACGTCTTCGGCCGGCGCGGCAACCGCAGGATCAGGCATGTGTGTTTCCTTGGGCAGCAAGAGCGGAGTCGCAAGCAGGAGAACGCCGGAGATGGTGATCGCGATGAGCGGACTGGTGAGTGTCGCGAGGACGCCCCAGATCGCCATGAGGGCCGCCTGAGCGAGTTTGCTGCTGATGCTCCATGCGCTGAGAACTTGCGCGGTGTGATCGGCTGGAGTGCGTTGCAGGCGTTCTGTCGCGTAGATGGGGTTGAAGACGCCCATACAGGTGATCAGCAGACCCTCGACGACGATGACCGTGAGGAGTCCGGGGATGCCCGGCTGGGTGAAGGCGAGGCCGAGCGGGAAGACGGATCGCAGCCAGCCGGAGACGGTCATGACTCGGTACCGGCCGTGGCGGGCGACGAGGCGCGCGGAGAGGCGGGCGCCGACGAAGCCGCCGATCGCGGGAACCCCGAAGGCGAGACCGTACTGCCAGGCCAGGAAGTGGTACTGGCCCAGCAGGAGGACGGACAGGAGCGGGACGGTGGCCATGATCAGACCGCCGACGGTCACGGAGTTGAGGAACAGACGTCGCAGTACGCGGTCGTGGAGGATGAACCGCCAGCCGTTGAGAAGGTCGGCTCCCCGCAATCTGGTGGCCGGATCGCGAGGTGCCGCGACGTCGCCTCCACGGATGCGAAGCACTCCGAGCGCGGACAGCAGGTAGCTGAGGGCGTCCGCCGCAACCGTGATCATCGGGCCGAGCAGCCCGATGAGCGCCCCACCGAGAGGCGGTCCTGCCGCGGTCGCCACCCACGCCGTGCCCTCGAATCTGCCGTTCGCGACGAGGAGATGGTCGCTGCGAACGAGGTGTTTCAGGTAGGCGCCGGAGGCGGCGGTGAAGGCGATGCTCGCCGTTCCGGCGATGACCGACACGACAAGCAGCTGGCCGTAGGACAGTAAGCCGAGGAGGTATGTGATCGGGACGCTCGCCATGGCGAGGAAGCGGGCCAGGTCCATCGCGATCATCACCGGGCGCTTGGCCCGATGCTCGACCCACGGCCCGAGCGGGACGGCAACGAGCGCCGCGACCGCAAGTCCGGCGGCATCGAGGAGCGAGACGGCGAATGCCGAAGAATGCAGGACCCGAACCGCGATGAGCGAGAACGCCCCGAAAGCGATCCACGTGCCGTATGTGCTGACGGCGTAGGCCGACCACAGCCACCCGAAGCCGGGCCCCAATCTCACGCGCACGTGACTCCTTAGCGACAACCGAATGTTTGGCTGCCTGAATCACACCAGTCGCACTGCAGCGGGATCAAACAACCGATTCTCGGTGAGCCACAACTGTTAGTTGGGCGTGCATATGCTGATGCGATGGATATGGAAGCGGTGCGATCCTTCGTCCGGGCGGCCGAGCTCGGACAGTTTCAACATGCGGCCGACGAGCTGGGCGTGACACAGCAGGCGGTCTCGAAGCGGATCGCCGCTCTTGAGCGCGAGCTGGAGGTCCGCCTGTTCACCCGTACCGCTCGAGGGGTCGAACTGACGCTCGACGGCCAGGCGTTCCTCCCGCACGCACGGAGCATCGTCGTGGGTGTCGAGCGCGCCATGACCGCGATCAGGCCGAACTCACGGGCTCTGCGGATCGACGTCCTCGGTTTTCGGAGCGGACAGGCCATCGTCCTCCACGACTACTGGCGGTCGCATCCCGAAACCGACCTCGACGTGGTGACCTTGAAAGCCGGCGACCCACACGTGGCGGTTGCCGCTATCCGAGCGGGCGATATCGACGCCTCGTTCCGCACCGTCACCGACCCGGCCACGCTGCCAAGCGACGTCGAAATGATCCATGTACTGGACTTCCCTCTGGAGCTCCTCGTGGGCCCGAGACATCCGCTTGCCTCCGCGCGAACGCTGACACCAACCCGGCTGCGCCGGCATCGGATCTGGGTGCCCGGTATCGCACCACGGAGCGAATGGGCGGAGTTCTACGACCAGCTCGCCGCTGCCTTCGACCTCCGCATCGACGGGGCAGGCCCCAACTTCGGCGTCGAAGCACTCCTCGACACCCTCGCGGAATCCGCGGACGTGGCCACCCTGGTCGGCTCCCGCGACCGCCTTGTGTGGCCGACGAGCTACGACCTACGCCGCATCCCGGTCGTGAACCCTACGATCGCCTACCCGCAATCGCTCATCTTCCCCAGGACGAATCCACACCCTGGACTTCGGGCGATCATCGACTACTTCCGAAGCCTGGCAACCCTGCCCGAGACGGCCTGGCTTCCCTCTTGGGTAACGCCGCGCCGCAACAACGCCGCGCCCTTGGGCAACGCCGCGTTGTAACAACGCCGCGCCCTTGGGCAACGCCGCGTTGTAACGATGGGGACGTTGCGCACACCCGGCGTTGAGAGTCGTGCCGGACGGCGCGCTGCCGGTCTGACGAACCGTGTGACGAAGGGGCGCTTGGTGCGGAAGGTCGTGAAAAGCGGAAAGTCCGGGCCGCTCGGGTGGTTCAGGGCAGCACGATCGTCGATGCCAGGCCGGCTATCACGGGGATGATGCCGAGCAGGACGAACGCGGGCAGGAAGCACAGGCCGAGTGGTGCCACCGCCTTGACACCGACGCTTCGGGCCGCCGCGACCGACGTCGCCCGGGCGGCCTCGCGGGCGTCGTCCGCCACGCGCATGAGGACGTCCGCCACCGGGGCGCCGCTCTGCGCGGCACGGCTCATGGCGCGCGCCAGCTGGCCCGTGGACGGGTCCCTGGCGAGGTGGGCCCACGTCGGCTCCGGATCGGCGCCGAGGCGGAGCTGGCTGCTGACCCAGGAGAGGCGTTGGCCGAGAGGGCCCGCGACCGCGTTCGCGGCGATCTCGGTCGCTGCGCCGACGGGCCGGCCCGCGCTGAGGCAGGCGGCCATCAGGTCGGCGGTGAACGGCAGGTCGGCGATGATCCGCTCACGAACGCGCCGGGTCGCCGGGTCCTGCCTTCTCTGCAGCGCGAAGGCCACCATGGGCATGGTGAGCAGGCCCGCTACGACTCCTGGGACGCCGCCGATCATGAGGATGGCGAGGCCGCCCACTGCTGCTGAGGTGATCACGGTGCGCCGGTCGAGAGGGCGAGCTGTCGGTCGGG
This sequence comes from Nonomuraea sp. NPDC005501, assembly GCF_040605905.1. Lineage (NCBI taxonomy): Bacteria > Bacillati > Actinomycetota > Actinomycetes > Streptosporangiales > Streptosporangiaceae > Nonomuraea > Nonomuraea sp. NPDC005501. The sequence goes on from NZ_JBEXDT010000001.1 coordinate 65,316, forward strand.
CCGGAGCCAGCCAGGCTGGGAGGGACTCCTCATGGTGGCCTGATCTGTGGTGCGCGTTTGTTTGCGAGGGCGAGGGCGAGGGCGCCGACATCCTGTCTGTCAGTGAACCGTCTGCATTCAGGGGCCTTGGTGCTCCGGCTGTATCTGGCGGTGTCGGTGCTGCGGTCGTGGAGGTGCCGGGCCCGGGGCGCAGCCTGGCCAGCCGCTCAGCGGGGGTGGTCGGTGACATGCACAGCCACGTGGAGAGGCCGGCACAGAGTGCCGATAGGAGGGCGAGCATTGGCTGATCCGATTCGTTGGTCGCTGTCGGTTCGTGGGATGGCGGCCTTGAGTGAATGGGTGGGTGGGTGGTGGCGTGTTCTGCGGCCCGGTGGAGTGGATGGCTGCCGCCGCCGGGACGATCCGGGAGACGTGCATGGATCGGAGGCGAGGGGCGCCGGGCGTCACACTGGTACGGACCGGCCTTCATGAAGCCTGGGCTCGCAGGGCCATGCAGTGGGTCCACCACAGGCCGCAGGCGTCAAGGGCGATGCCGGCCATGAGGCACGCGAGGCCGGGAAGGGTGCCGAACAGGAAGTCCAGCGGATGCATGTCCAGGGTGGCGGCCATGAGGAGGCCGAGGGCCGGGAGGGCGGCGAGCATCCTGGCCGTCGTGCGTGGGCCGGCGAGCTGGGCGGCGACGTCCTGCCGGTGGACCTGGGCTGCGCGTAAGGTGCCTCCGACCCGCTCCACCAACGCGGCGAGGCCTGCTCCCGCCGTCACGCTGACCTCCCAGCAGGCGGCCAGGCGGCGCAGGCCCTCACCTCCTTGAGCCGGTGCGACCGCCGCAAGGGCGCTCGACACGTCCCCGCCGTCACGGGCCGCCGCCGCGACTGGCCGCATGGCGTCCGCGTCGGGGAAGTCCACGGCTTCGAGGGCTCTCGTCAGCGCCTCGCCCGGGGTGCGGCCGGCCGTGAGTTCAGCCGTCAGGGACTGGCACAGCTCGATCGTGGCCCGGCGCCAGGCGTCGGCTCGGCGGGCCGGGCTGGGGCGCGCCGCCAGCCGTCGTAGGGACTGCCACGGGAACGACCGCTGGGGCGAGGTCATGCGGCGCAGTCGTGCCACCGCGATGTCGGGGCCTGTCCACAGCCAGAGGGCGAGGGTTGTGAACATCGCGGCCGTGAACGCCGTCATCGCCTTCTCCTGCCTGCTGCTCGTCGCATGCCGCGGAGCCACTCCGCTGTTCTGTCGTCCTGTGTGGGGTGATCACTGCTGCTGCTTGAGGTCGAAGCTGGTCATGACGGTGTTCTCGCTGCGAGGGCGTCGTAGCCGGGGCCGAAGTGGGAGCGGCCGTGTGCGTCGAAGCTCAGAGCCGGGACCGCCTCCACCAAGCCCGCCGGTGTGCGGGACAGGAGGCAGATCTCCGCCACGCGGCGGCGGCCGTCCGTGCGTCCGCGTGTCAGATGCACCACCACGTCGAGCGCGGCGGCGAGCTGGCTGTGAACGGCCTCCCGGGTGAGTCCGGCGGCGCAGCCGAGGGCCTCCAGGCGTGGGGGCACGTCCGCCGCGGTGTTGGCGTGCAACGTGCCGCAGCCGCCCTCGTGGCCCGTGTTGAGCGCTGCCAGCAGGTCGACCATCTCCGCGCCTCGTACCTCGCCCACGACGACCCTGTCCGGGCGCATGCGCAGCGCTTGCCGTACGAGATCGCGCAGTCCCACGCCTCCCGCTCCCTCCAGGTTGGCGGGACGCGACTCCAGGCGGACGACATGAGGGTGCAGGGGGCGCAGCTCGGCCGAGTCCTCCACGAGGAGCAGGCGCTCACGGGGGTCGGCCAGCGACAGCAGGGCCGAGAGCAGGGTGGTCTTGCCCGTACCCGTCCCGCCCGTCACCAGGAACGCCAGCCTGCCCGACACCATCGACGTCAGCACCGGGACCGCCGCGGGCGGTATGGTCCGCGCGTCCACGAGGTCCACCAGCGTGAACGTGCGTTTGGGTGGGAGGCGCAGCGAGAGGCAGGTGCCGCCCGGAGCCACCGGGGGCAGGACGGCGTGCAGGCGGACGCCTCCGGCGAGTCGGGCGTCCACGTACGGCGAGGCGTCGTCGAGTCGTCTGCCCGCGGCGGCGGCCAGCCGCTGCGCCAGCCGTCGCACCGCGCTGTCGTCGGTGAAGGCGACCGAGGTGCGGCGCAGCCCTTGGCCGGCGTCGACCCACACCTCTCGTGGGCCGTTGACCAGGACGTCGGTGACATCGGGCTCGGCCAGCAGCGGCTCCAGCGGGCCCGCGCCGATGAGGTCCGCGCAGAGGGCGCGGGCCACCGCCAGGATCTCGGCGTCGCCGTACACGGACTTCTCCGCCCGGAGAGCCACGGCGACCTGCGCGGCGCTGGGTTCGACGCCTGTGCGCGCCAGGCGCACCCGCACGGCTTCGACCAGTTCGGGGGACACGGTGGGGTTGGTGGTGGTCATCTTCTCTCCCTGGGGTTGCCCGTCGTGTATGCGTGCGCGCCGTCGTACGCACGGGCGTGCCGTCGTACGCACGGGTGTGCCGTCGTACGTACGTGCGTGCCGTCGTGGATGCGTGCGCACCGTCGGACGCCCGCGCCGCCGTAGGTGCTGTCTTTGTGCCTGTTCTGGCCTGGCTTGAGGGGCTTGCCGGCTATGCCGTTCGTCGTGCCAGCCGTCCGGCTCAGGTGGGGAGGAGGTCGCGGAGGAGGGAGGCGCACGCGGCGCCCAGGGGGGTGCGGGGGCCGAGCTTCGGGAGCTCGCCGTGGTTGAGGGTGGTGGTCAGGCGGGGGTGGTCGGGGAGTCGGCCGGCCACGGGGATGTGGAGTGAGGTGGTGATGACCTCCTCGTCCAGGACGCCCGGGCGGACGACGGCGCGGACGTCCGCGGTGTGGTGGGTGGTTGCCGCGAGCACCTGGGCGGCGGCCAGGACGCCGCGCACGTCCGCGCTGACCACCAGGAACGTGGTGCTCGCCCTGGCCAGGGCCTCGGCGGCGGCGGGGTCGACGTGGCGGGGCAGGTCCACGACGACGAGGTCGAAGCCTCGATGGCCGGCTTCGAGGACCGAGCGCATCGCCTGCGCGGGGATGGGCTGCACCTCACGACGCGGGAACGAGAGCACACTGAGCTCTCCGAACGCCGGTAGGGCCGTCTGGAGTGCCGTCGAGCTGACCCGGCCTTCACGGGCGACCAGGTCCCCCCAACGGGCGCCTCCCGACTCCTCGTGGCCGAGCAGCGCGTCTATGCCGCCGCCCAACGGGTCGGCGTCGATCAGGAGCGTGCGCAACCGCTCCTGGGAGGCTTTGAGCGCCAGGCAGGAGGACAGGACACTCGCACCGGCGCCTCCCCGGCCGCCGATCACGCACAGCACGACGCCGGCGCGCGGCTCCGGCTCCATGGCGTCGGCGAACTCCTCCACCAGCCGGCGCTCCCCCGACGGCAGCGCCACGACAGCCTGAGCTCCCACCGCGACGCACTTGCGCCAGTTGTCCGGGTCGTCAGGCTCTCGGACGACCAGCAGGACGCGATCTCTGGCGGGGGGCGCGGCGGCGGCCACCGAGTCGGCCACGTCGTCTCCGACAGCCACCAGCGAGGCGAGGTTCCACAACGGCCTGGCATGGGTGGGGGTGTGGGCGACGTCCAGTTGCGCGCCGGCAGCGGCTGCTATGCGGACGAGGTCGTCGAGGAGGTCGTGGTCCTCGGTGATGACCAGCGGGCGGTGCATCTGGGCCTCCCTGGGCTCGGGAGGTCCACCTTGCCGACGTGAGTGGGTGCCGGGTTGGAGCGAACGGCATTCTGTGGATGAGGGTGGGTTGCTGGGTCGTGGCTGTGGACAACTTTCGCCGTAGCCGCCGATCGGCCGAGGCGGAGCAAGGTGATCAGGTGCCCCGGGCGCTCCGTGAGCAGGCAGCCGGACGGTTGAGGCGGGCTGCCGGTGGAGGGCGACGAGGGCAGACGAGAGAAAAGGGGCGACCCCCGCCGGGGGGGAGAGCGGGGGTCGCCTGATCGGTCCGGCTCCGGGGGGGTAGAGCCGGTCCCGTTTCAGAAGAAAGCTTTCATCACATGACCGGAGCATGGCAAGGGAGTCGCAAAGCAATCCCGTGCGCAGTCACTCCAGTTTCTGGGATACCACCGTATGCTGCCCGATCAACTCGAGTTACGTCGAGGAGCAAACTCGCATTTTCGCCAAGTTTTTTCCGTCAAGCATAACGATCACATAAAGGACGTCACCCTAAGTGATGGTCACCGGCCGGCAATCGACCGGTGTGCACCCCTCCATGGAGAGGTCTTCCCCGACTCGGCAAAGGTCTTGTTCCAAGGGGTTCCCATCAGGGCGGATCCGACGTACAAAGGTGACACGGACCACTTGTCCGGGTGCGTCAGCAGGGCACCCACGCGCGACCAGCCGCGGGAGGCGCGTCGAGACGGGCTTGACCCGTCCGACGAACAGAGATGCGCGCTTGGTAACCCTGTGTGACGCACCGGCAGACGGCGTCTCATATCGGGACGCCGTCCGCTATGTGCGCAGTGACACCGGTCGCGCTCAGCCGCGCTGGAGCGCCTCGCAGATGGCGGTCGCTTCCCGCACCCCGAGGGTCACCGCGGAGGCACACTGCCGTACCCACTCCGCCACACCCTCGCCCGTGCCCGTCAGGTAGGCGCGCAGCCCGTCCGTGTACGGCAGCTCCAGGTGCCCCACCTCGACGGCCGCCAGCGACTTCGGGTCCAGCCCGTACTCCACCAGCGTGAGGCGTTCGGCCGCTCGGGCCACCACGCCGTCCGCGACACCGAACGGCCGCAGGACCGCGAGCTCGGCGTGCACCACGGCGGCCAGCACGAGCGCGGGCGCCTTCGTCGGCGTCCCCAGCAGCTCGAACAGGGCCTCCATCCGCGCGCCGGTCTCCTTGGCGCCCGGCGCGGGGCCCAGGACGAGGGGGTCGGGGACCTCCGCTTCCTGATCCGGGGAGTCCGTGCGCGGACGGCCGAGGTGCGCAGGGTCGGCCAGGCCGGCGGCGGCCGCCGTGTGGAGCCGGGCCAGGACCTGCCGCGGAGCCTTGCGCCAGGTGGGGCCGAGGCGGCCCATCTCGGCCGACGCGCGCAGCGCCCCCTGGACGACCGGGTCGTGCACCTCGTCGCGCCGGAGCGCGTCGAGCGGAACGTCCACGCCCTCGATGGCCGCCGACGCCCGCGCGCCGCGCAGCGACGACTCCGCGGAGACCGCCGGGCCGGCGCGTCGCAGGACACGGTGCCGGTACAGCAGGTCGACGGCCCGCCGAGCCTCCTCCACCGCCTCGGGGACGCCGGGGAGCCGCGCGATGACGGCCAGTGGGTCACTCACGGAACCCGACCTTACCCGTGAGTACTACTGGTCCGACCGGCCATCCGACCTGTTTCGAGGAGCCAGGGAAACGGCAGCGCGGAGTGACCGCCGGACCGGCGCGGCCCGGCCGGCCCACGGCATGGCGCCGGACCGTACGACCCCGCCCCGGGGCTCATAAAGCCCTGCCCGACGCCGCCATTTGGCCCGTTCCAGCTTTGCTCCATTTCGATGCGGCAACATTTCAATAGCTTTTGTCCGGCCAATCTGGATAAAAGGCCGGCCCGTCGGGCCATGAGGTACAGACCTGTCTAGACCTCTTGTGTGCGCCCCCTATGAGCTGGTGAAGTGGGACACGACCTAACAACCTGGCCATAGAAGGAGCACGAGGTGGCCCCGGAGACCCCTGGCACCGAGCCGCAGGCGCTGTCGAACCTCCTGCAGGAAAATCGCCGGTTCGCGCCCCCAGCCGAGCTCGCGGCCGCCGCGAACGTGACCGAGGCGGCCTACGGCGAGGCCGCCGCCGACCGTCTTGCCTTCTGGGAGGGTGCCGCCGGCAGGCTGGCCTGGGCCAAGCGCTGGGACACCACACTGGAGTGGAACCCGCCTTTCGCCAAGTGGTTCATCGGCGGTGAGCTGAACGTCGCCTACAACTGCGTGGACCGTCACGTCGAGGAGGGCCGCGGCGACAAGATCGCCTACTACTGGGAGGGCGAGCCCGAGGGCGACACCCGTGTCCTGACCTACGCCGACCTCCAGCGGGAGGTCTCCAAGGCGGCCAACGCGCTGCTGGAGCTGGGCGTGGGCAAGGGCGACCGGGTGGCCATCTACATGCCGATGATCCCCGAGCTGCCGATCGCGATGCTCGCGTGCGCGCGGATCGGGGCGATCCACTCGGTGGTGTTCGGCGGCTTCTCCGCCACCGCGCTGAAGAGCCGCATCGACGACGCCGACGCCAAGCTGGTCATCACCTCCGACGGCGGTTACCGCCGTGGCGCGCCGAGCGCGCTGAAGCCGACCGTGGACGAGGCCGTCGCCGAGTGCCCGCAGGTCGAGCACGTTCTGGTGGTACGGCGTACCGGGCAGGACGTCGCCGTCAACGAGCGCGACGTGTGGTGGCACGACGTGGTGGAGCGGCAGAGCGAGCAGCACACGCCGGAGGCGCACGACTCCGAGCACCCGCTCTACATCCTCTACACCAGCGGCACGACCGGGCGGCCGAAGGGCATCCTGCACACCACGGGCGGATATCTGACGCAGACGGCCTGGACGCACCAGGCGGTGTTCGACCTCAAGCCCGAGAGCGACATCTACTGGTGCACCGCCGACATCGGCTGGGTGACCGGCCACTCCTACATCGTGTACGGCCCGCTGGCCAACGGCGCCACGAGCGTGATCTACGAGGGCACTCCCGACACCCCGCACCGCGGCCGGTTCTGGGAGATCGTCCAGAAGTACAAGGTCACGCTGCTCTACACCGCGCCGACGGCCATCCGGACGTTCATGAAGTGGGGGGACGACATCCCCGCCAAGTTCGACATGTCCAGCCTGCGCATCCTCGGCTCCGTCGGTGAGCCGATCAACCCCGAGGCGTACGTCTGGTACCGCGAGCACATCGGCCACGAGCGTTGCCCCGTGGTCGACACCTGGTGGCAGACCGAGACCGGCGCCATCATGATCAGCCCGCTGCCCGGCGTGACCCACGGCAAGCCGGGAGCCGCCATGCGCCCGCTGCCGGGCATCGTCGCGGACGTGGTCGACGACCAGGGCAACAGCGTCCCGAACGGCGGCGGCGGGTTCCTCGTCGTCCGTGAGCCGTGGCCGGCGATGCTGCGCACGATCTGGGGCGACGACCAGCGCTACATCGACACGTACTGGAGCCGGTTCGAGGGCATGTACTTCCCCGGCGACGGCGCGAAGAAGGACGAGGACGGCGACCTGTGGCTGCTCGGCCGCGTCGACGACGTCATGCTCGTCTCCGGCCACAACATCTCCACCACCGAGGTGGAGAGCGCGCTGGTCAGTCACCCGAAGGTGGCCGAGGCCGCGGTGGTGGGCGCGACCGACCCGGTGACGGGGCAGGCCATCGTGTCGTTCGTGATCCTGCGGGGCGGCGCCGAGGAGGGCGACGACATCGCCGCCGACCTGCGCGCCCACGTGGCGAAGACGCTCGGCCCGATCGCGAAGCCGCGTCAGATCCTGGTCGTGCCGGAGCTGCCGAAGACCCGCTCCGGCAAGATCATGCGGCGGCTGCTGCGTGACGTGGCCGAGAACCGCAGCATCGGCGACGTCACCACCCTGGCCGACAGCACGGTGATGAACCTCATCTCCGAGAAGCTGCCCAGCGCCAAGGCCGAGGACTAGCCCAAAAGGCCGCACACGGCCACAAACATCCCGAAGGGCCGCTGATCCCGAAATTTCGTGCGATCGGCGGCCCTCGCCGTGTCCCGGCCTGCCCCCCCGGGACGAGCCCGGACCGCCCGCGGGAGAGCCCCGCCCAAGCCCCTCCCCGCCCGCGGCGTTATCTTCTCCGATTGGGTAAGAACCGTCACCAGCGGGTTCACCCGGCCGGCGGCACCGGCCGGGCGGCGCCACCGCCGGGCAGACAAAGGTATGCAAGCGGCGCTTCCCGTACGGACCCGCATGCGGCACGTATGGGTACGCAACCGGCGCAAAGCGCTGGATGATGTTTGACACGGCCACCAGGCCTCGATAGGAGACGTTCATGCCGCAGACTCCCGAGGAAGAATCCCTGGGCTCGCTGGTCGCCCAGGCGAGCAATCACATCTCGACCCTGGTCCGATCCGAGATCGAGCTGGCCAAGGCCGAGTTCAGGTTCGACGCCAAGCGGGTGGGCACGGCCGGTGGGCTGTTCGCCGCCGCCGCGTTCATGGCGCACCTGTGCCTGATCCTCGCCTCGTTCACGATCGCGTACGCGCTGTCCCACTGGCTGCCCGACTGGCTGTCCTTCCTCATCGTGACCGTCTTCTACCTGCTGGTCGCGGCGTTGCTGGTCTTCATCGGCATCCGCCGGCTCAAGGGGCTGGCCGGGATGAAGCGCACCGCCCGCTCGATCAAGGGCCTCAAGCAGATCGCCTCGCCGGAGGAGGAGGCGACCGCACCGGCGGTCGCGACGGGGCCGTCGGCGGGCCAGGTGGGGCTGCACCGGGAGCCGGTGAGCCGCGATGGCACCTGACGAGTCAGCCGTCCACATCGACGGTCCCTGGAAGCACCGGCAGGTCCACGCGGGCGGCACGCGCTTCCACGTCGTGGAGGCGGGCGAGGGGCCTCTGGTGCTGTTGCTGCACGGGTTCCCGCAGTTCTGGTGGACGTGGCGGCACCAGCTCCGGTCGCTGCCGGCGGCCGGCTACCGGGCGGTCGCGGTGGACCTGCGCGGCTACGGCGGCAGCGACAAGCCGCCGCGCGGCTACGACCTGCCGACGCTGGCGGCCGACGCGACGGGCCTGATCCGGGCGCTGGGCGAGACGGGCGCGATCGTGGTCGGCCACGACTGGGGCGGGCTGCTCGCGTGGACGATGGCCGTGCTCGACGCCAAGTCCGTGCGCCGCCTGGTGACCGTCTCCGCCCCCCATCCCGTACGGCTGCGCGGCGCCCTGCTCACCGACCCGCTCGGCCAGCTCCGGGCGAGCAGCCAGCGCCTCGGCTTCCAGCTGCCGTTCCTGCCGGAGCACCGGCTGACCCGCAACGGCGGGGCCATGGTCGGGCGGCTGCTCGACGAGTGGTCCCGGCCGGGCTGGCCCGACGCCGAGACGGCCCGTGTCTACCGCGAGGCGTTCGGCATCCCGACCGTCGCCCACTGCGCGCTGGAGTATCACCGGTGGTTCGGCCGCTCCCAGCTGCGCCCCGACGGGCGGCGCTACGCCCGGGTGATGCGCACCGAGATCGAGGCGCCCACCCTGCAGATCCACGGCGCGCTCGACACGTGCCTCCTCCCTCGCACCGCCCAGGGATCGAGCCGCTACGTGGCCGCCCCCTACCGGTGGAGGCTGCTCGAAGGCGCCGGCCACTTCCCGCACGAGGAAACCCCCGACCTGTTCGACACCGAGCTGACCGGCTGGCTGTCGGATCCGGAGCCCGACCGATGAGAGATCGCGATCCCGAGGGCAGGCCGCGCAACGCCCGGCCGCGCGACGCCTACGGCAGGCCGCTGCCGCACGGCTCGTCCGGCGGCATGCCGCGCGTGCCCGACGACTACGCCCCCACGACCGAGCAGGCGCTGGCCGACGGCCGCCGCTTCCTGCGCGAGGGCCTGCCGTTCAACGCCCACGAGGTGTTCGAGGGCCGCTGGAAGTGCGCCCCCGAGGAGGAGCGGGAGCTGTGGCAGGGGCTGGCGCAGATCTGCGTGGGCCTGACGCACCTCCAGCGCGGCAACGGCCGCGGCGCCCTGACGCTGTTCGAGCGGGGCGCGGCCCGGGTGCAGTCGTACGGCGAGCCGTACGACGCGGTGGGCCGCGGCGCCTCCGCCCTGAGCCCTGACAGCGACCCCGAGCAGGCGATCAGGCTCATCCTGGGCGAGCTGCCCGCGGCGCACTGACGCCTCAGTCGCACTCCTGGGTGCCGGCGGGCGAGGTGTCGTTGCGGCCCTGGTCGGCGTCGGGCCGGACCTCGCCGGCGGTCAGCACGTAGCCGGTGTCCTCCTGGCTGACCGCGGCGGCGAAGATCACGCCGTACACCTTGCCGTCGACCGTGAGCAGCGGCCCGCCAGAGTTGCCCGGCAGCACCTTGCCGCGGATCGCGTAGACCTGCCGGTTGACGTTGCTGGCACGGTAGATGTCGGGCCCCTCGGCTTCGAGGCGGCTGCGGATGCGGGCCGGCTCGGCGGTGAAGCCCTGCCCCTTGGGGAACCCGGCGATGATGGCGTTGTCGCCCTTGTCGGCCTCGCCCTCGAAGGTGAGCTGCGGCAGGCCGAGGCCGGGCACGTACAGGATGGCGATGTCGCGCTTCGGGTTGTAGCGCACCACGGTCGCGTCGTGGCGCTGGTTGGCGGAGTCGATGACGGTCAGGTCCCGCGTCACGCCGGCCACGACGTGCGCGTTGGTCATGATCCGGTCCCTGGCGTAGACGAAGCCGGTGCCCTCGATGTGCTTGTTGCAGCTCTCGGCGTTGCCCTGCACCTTGACGATGGCCCGCTGCGCCCGGGCGAGCCCGGCGCCCTTGAGGATGCTGCGCGGCGCGGGCGGCACGTCGATGATCTGGCCGGCGCCGATCGCGTCGAAGACGGGCGGGAACTCCGAGCGGTCGATGAACTTCTTGAACGGCTGCTGCCAGTTGCGCGCGGCCTGCGGGATGGCCTCGTCCACGGTGCTCAGCAGCATCGACTGCTTGACCTGCTCGACCAGCAGCGGGAACGACGTGGAGACGACCAGCGACCCGATCAGCCAGGCGATCACCAGCACCGACAGGGCGCTGGCGAACGTGCCGCCGACCGCGTCGGCCACCTTGGCGGGCTCCCAGGTGACGTGGCTGCGCACGACGGCGCCGATCGTGGAGGAGGCGAACTGGCCGATCGTCGCGGACAGGAACACGATCACGATCGCGAGCAGCGCCTGCGGGGTGTCGCCGTCGACCACGGCCTTGGAGACGGGAGGCGCGATGAAGACCCCGAGCACGGCCCCGCCGATGAACCCCACGAAGCTCATGACGCCGATGATGAACCCCTGCCGGTAACCCGACACGCCAAAGGCGATCACAAGGCCGATCAGGATGAGGTCGAGCAGATCACCGCGCACGCTTCAAAGGTAACCAGCGACAGGGTCAAGTGTGCACGTCTTGCCGGAGCGCAGCGTCCCGTCCTGACTACCTTGAGCGCTATGCCGCCGCTGGACGGGAGTGTCCGCAGCCTGGTCGAGACGGCTCTCCGTGACGCCGATCCCGACGGGCCGCTGCGCTGGCACGTGATCTCCGAGCTGTGGCAGCGGAGCGACCTGGAGTCGTTCGTCGAGGCCAGGCGGCTGTGCGAGTCCGGCACGCTGAAGGAGCGCCTGCTGGGCGTCGACGTCATGGGCATGCTGCGGCCGTTCGTGGACCGGGCCCTGCCGGTGCTGCGCCGCCTGGCGGCCGGCGAGGACGACCCGATGCTGCTCTACTCGGTGCTCATCGCCTTCGGCCACCTCGCCGACCCGCGCTCGCTGCCGTCGGTGATCGACCTCGCCGCTCACCCCGACGCCAGGGTGCGGTACGGCGCGGCGTACGCGCTCCAGCACGTCCTGGGCGAGCCGCCGGACCAGGCGGGGCTGGACGCGCTGCGGATGCTCGCGGCGGACGGCGACGCCGACGTGGCGGCCTGGGCCGCGCTGGGCCTGGCCCTCGCGAGCGGCGACGAGCCGTAACCACCCGGACGAACTCGGAAGAACCCGGACGAGTCAGCCGCGCGCGAGGACGTCCGGGGGCATGGGCTCCACCCGGTCGCGGTCCCACGGCCGCTCCAGTCCGGCCTCGCGCAGCACCACGTCCAGCACCATCGCGGTGAACCCCCACACCAGCATCCCCCGCACCCGGAACGCCGGCCCGGCGAACCCGCTCGGATGCCGCAGCGTGAACCGGTTGTCCGCGTCGACCAGCTCGGCGATCGGCACCCGCTCCACGGAGTCAACCTCGTCGGGCGAGGCCGCGTGGACGGCCGAGGGCTCGTGCCACCAGCCGACGACGGGGGTGACGCGGTTGTCGCTGCGCCACACGTACAGCTCGGGCATGGAGCACAGCACGGTGACGCCGGCGGGTTCGAGGCCGGTCTCCTCGGCGGCCTCGCGCAGGGCCGCCCGGACCGGCCCGCCGTCGTCGGGGTCGACGCCGCCGCCGGGGAAGGCGGGCTGGCCCGCGTGCCTGCGGCCACGCGTGCTGCGCTGGATGAGCAGCACGTCGGGGCCGAGCGGGCCCTCGCCGAAGAGCAGCAGCACCGCGGCACGACGACCGCCCCGCTCAGGCGGGCGCAGCCCTTCGGGCACGGGAATCCGTACGGCCTGCGCGGCCAGTCTGTCGAGCCAGTCGGGGACCACGATCACGCCATCTCCAACACGCCGGCCGCCGCGGGGCTTCCCGGCGGGGGAGCCGGTCACGAGAAGGGGCCGGGACGGACGAGCTTGGCGGCCTGTCCGGCGTCGGTCGGGCCGGTGCCGTACGACGGGCAGAGCGTGGCGAGCGGGCACACGCCGCAGGCGGGCCGGCGGGCATGGCAGATGCGGCGCCCGTGCCAGATCAGCCGGTGGGAGAACACCGTCCACTCCCGCTTGGGGATCAGCTCCCCCACGAAGTGCTCGATCTTGACCGGGTCGGTCTCGTCGGTCCACCCGAAGCGGCGCACGAGCCGCTGGAAGTGGGTGTCCACGGTCAGCCCCGGGACCCCGAACGCGTTGCCGAGCACCACGTTGGCGGTCTTGCGGCCGACGCCGGGCAGCGTGACGAGGTCCTTGAGCTTGCCGGGAACCTCGCCGCCGTAACGCTCGGACACGGTGCGGGCCATGCCGATGATGCTGTTGGTCTTGGCCCGGAAGAACCCGGTCGAGCGGATGATCTCCTCCATCTCGGACGGGTCCGCTGCGGCGTAGTCCTCCACAGTGGGATACTTCGCAAAGAGGATAGGAGTCACCATGTTCACCCGTTTGTCCGTGCACTGAGCGGACAGGATCGTCGCTACCAGCAGCTCGAGCGGGGTACCGAAGTCGAGCTCGCAGTGTGCGTCGGGATAGGTTTCCGCAAGGACGCGATTCATCCTGCGGGCGCGACGGACAAGGGCGAGCCTTGACTCTTGGGGCATTCCCCTAGCCTATGTGCGGCGCCTTCAGTGGGGTGCGTCACAATGGCAGCAGAGGAGGCAGAGTGAACACCGAAGATGTGCTGGGCAAGGCCCCCCTGTTCGCCGCGCTCGACCGCGAGAGCGCAGCGGCGCTGCGGACGAGCATCACCGAGGTCCAGCTGTCGAAGGGACAGACGCTCTTCCACGAGGGCGAGACGGGTGACCGGCTCTACGTCGTGCTCGAAGGCAAGATCAAGCTCTCGCGCCAGTCCCCGGACGGCCGCGAGAACCTGCTGAGCGTGCTCGGCCCCAGCGAGATGTTCGGGGAGCTGTCGCTGTTCGACCCCCGCCCGCGGACGGCCAGCGCCACCGCCCTGACCGACGTGCGGCTGGCCGGGCTCGGCCACGACGACCTGCGGCCCTGGCTGACCGGCCGGCCGGAGGTGGCGCTCCACCTGCTGCGCGCCCTCGCCCAGCGGCTGCGCCGTACCAACGACGTGCTGGCCGACCTGGTGTTCACCGATGTGCCCGGCCGGGTGGCCAAGCAGCTGCTCGACCTCGCCGAGCGGTTCGGCACCAAGGCCGAGGACGGCCTGCGCGTCCACCACGACCTCACCCAGGAGGAGCTGGCCCAGCTCGTCGGCGCCTCCCGCGAGACCGTCAACAAGGCCCTGGCCGACTTCGCGCAGCGCGGCTGGCTGCGCATCGAGGCCAAGGCCGTGGTCATCCTCGACATGGACCGGCTCTACAACCGCTCCAGGTAGTCGAGCTGGGCCCGTACCGACATCTCGGCGGCGGGCCAGAGCGACCGGTCCACGTCCGCGTACACGATCGTGACGATGTCGCGCGGCGTGCGCGCGCCCTGCGCCATCGCCGCCCTGATCTGGTCGAGCCGCTGCCGCCGGTGCGCGAGGTAGCCGTCGAGCGCCGCGATCGGGTCGGGCAGCACCGGGCCGTGGCCGGGCAGCAGCGCTTGTGCCTCCAGGCGCTCGGCGGCCGCCCTGAGCCGGTCGAGGCTGCGCAGGTAGTCGGCCAGGCCGCCGTCCTGGGCGATGACGGTGGTGCCCCTTCCGAGCACGGTGTCGCCGGTCAGCATCGCCCGGTCGGCCGGCAGCCAGAAGCAGAGCGAGTCGAACGAGTGCCCCGGCGTGCCGTACACGTGGAGCTCCACGCCCCCCGCGCTCACCACGTCGCCGTCGGCCAGCCCCTCGCCGCCCAGCCGGTGCCGCGGGTCCAGGGCCCGTACGGGGGCGCCCACCATGGCGCTGAAGCTCCTGGCGCCGCCGCTGTGGTCGACGTGGCCGTGGGTGAGCAGGATCTCGCTGACCCGGCGCTCCCCCAGGCTCTCCCGCACCCGGCTCAGGTGGCCTTCGTCGTCCGGGCCCGGGTCCACGACGATCACCTCGTCGGGGCCGCCGACGACCCACGTGTTGGTGCCGTCGAGGGTCATGGCCGACGGGTTGGGCGCGAGCAGGTTCTGGGCGTGCTCGGTGCGGGAGCCGTCGGGCGTGCCGATCGGGATGCGCAGGCCGCTCACGCGATCACCAGCCGCAGGCCGCTCACGCGACCACCAGCCGCAGCTCGCCGCCGACGTCCACGACCCGCGGCATGATCGTGACGATCTCGCGCGGGGCGGCCAGCACGGCGTCGACGCCGTCGTGGGCGGCCAGCTCGCTCAGCGTGCGGTACGTGGGCGGCATGAGGAAGATCGCCCCGCTGCGGGCCAGGTCGAGGGCCTCGTCCGGGCGCCGCCACGTGGCGTGGTCCGCCTCGCCGCCCACGTCGCGCGCGTGCTGCCCCTCGGGGAGCACGGCGACGAAGAACCGGGTGTCGAAGCGCCGCGGCTCGATCTCCGGGGTGATCCAGTGCGCCCACGGCTTGAGCAGGTCGGACCGGAGCACCAGGCCGCGCCGGGCCAGGAAATCGGCGAAGGCCAGACTCCGGTCCACGAGCGCGAGCCGGTCGGCCTCCCAGTCGTCGCCGGTGGTGTCGGCGACCACGGAGCCCTCGTCGGGCCCGGCCAGCAGCACCCCGCACTCCTCGAACGTCTCCCGTACGGCCGCGCACACCAGCCCCCGCGCGACCGCCTCGTCGGCGCCGAGCAGCCGCCCCCACTCCGCGGTGGACGGCCCGGCCCAGGCGACGGCCTGGTCGGTGTCGCGCGGGTCGACGGTGCCGCCGGGGAAGACGTGCGCGCCCGCCGCGAAGGCCATCGTGGACTTCCGCCGCAGCAGGTAGACCTCGGTGCCCTCCCGTCCCTCGCGCAGGACGACCACGGTGGCGGAGTCGCGCGCCGGCGCGGGGGCGACGCGACCCGACAGGACGTCCCTGGCACGGGCGGCGAGGTCGCTCGGAAGCGGAAGACCAGTCACATGACCTCCTTCAGAACATCACTCGGTCATCGTGACATATCCGTATTCGGGAGGTCTGTGGCGATCCACGGGTGTCAGGAGACCTCGGCGATCAGCTCCACCTCGACCGGCGCGTCCAGCGGCAGCGACGCCACACCCACAGCGCTGCGCGCGTGCCTGCCCGCGTCGCCGAGCACCTCGGCCAGCAGCTCGCTCGCGCCGTTGGCCACCTGCGGCTGCTCGGTGAACCCCGGGTCACTGGCCACGAACACGACCGCCTTCACGACGCGGACGACCGACGCCAGCTCGCCCACCTCGGACTTCAGCGCGGCCAGCGCGTTGAGCGCGCAGATCCGGGCCATCTCCCGGCCCTCGTCCACGGTCAGCTCCGCACCCAGCTTGCCGGTGCGCGCCAGCTTGCCCTCGACCATGGGCACCTGACCCGAGGTGTAGACGAGGTCACCGGTGCGCACGGCCGGCACGTACGCGGCCAGCGGCGGCACCACCTCGGGCAACGTCAGCCCGAGATCGACGATCTTCTGCTCCGGGGTCACTGCTTCTCCCTCTTGAAGTAGGCGACGAGCTGCTCCGGCGAGGCACCCTGCACGATCTGGACCAGCTCCCAGCCGTCGGCGCCGAAGTTGTCCAGGATCATCTTGGTGTTGTGGATCAGCACCGGCGCGGTGAGGTACTCCCATTTCTTCATGGGGGTCAGCGTAAGCGCTGAGAACCGCAGCTTGTGGTGCACCGCTGAACGCGGCGCACCGCAGTGTGAGCAATCTCAAACGGTGGTCGTGGGCTGGCCGCAAGTGACCGTTCGGTAGCCTCGAATCGTGGAGTCTCGGGACACCGATTGGGACGGCGTGCGGCTGCACGTCGTCACCGGCAAGGGCGGCACCGGCAAGACCACGGTCGCCGCGGCCCTCGCTCTCGCCCTCGCCTCCGGTGGCCGTAAGGTGCTGCTGGTCGAGGTCGAGGGCCGTCAGGGCATCGCGCAGATCTTCGATCTGCCGCCCCTGCCGTACGAGGAGCGCAAGATCGCCGTCGCCCCCTCGGGGGGCGACGTCTACGCGCTGTCCGTCGACCCCGAGGAGGCCATGCTCGAATACATGGAGATGTTCTACGGGATGCGCCGGGCCGGCCGGGCGCTGACCAAGATGGGCGTCGTCGACTTCGCCACCACCGTCGCCCCCGGCTTCCGCGACGTGCTCGTCACGGGCAAGACCACCGAGGCCGTGCGCAGGCGCGGGAAGAACGGCAAGCGGGTGTACGACGCGGTCGTGCTGGACGCCCCGCCGACGGGCCGCATCACCCGCTTCCTGAACGTCACCCAGGAGGTGGCGGGCCTGGCCAAGGTCGGGCCGATCAAGAACCACTCCGACCTGGTCAGCGGTGTCGTGAAGTCCCCGGAGACGGCGGTCCACTTCGTCACCCTGCTGGAGGAGATGCCCGTGCAGGAGACGCTCGACGGCGTCGCCGAGCTGCGGGAGGCCGGCCTGCCCGCCGGGGGCGTCTTCATCAACATGGTGCAGGAGTCCCAGCTCCCCCGGACCGCCCTTGACAAGGCTGTCAAGGGCAGGTTCGACGTCGCCGAGCTGGCGCTGGGCCTCAAGGCGGCCGGGCTGGCCGACGGGACCGACGCCGCGTCCGTGGCCGAGGCCCTGGCCGACGAGGTCGTCGAGTACGCCCGCCGCGCCGCGCTCGAACACGACGAGCGCGCGTCGCTGGCCGAGGTGGCGCTGCCGAGCTACGACCTGCCGCTGCTCGCCGACGGCGTCGACCTGGCCGGCCTGTACGAGCTGGCCGAGAGCATCCGCACCCAGGGAGCAGCGTGAAGGACGTGAAGAGGGGCCCGGCGAAGCCCGCCCCCCTCGACATCGACGCGATCATCGACGATCCCGGCACCCGGATCATCGTCTGCTGCGGCGCCGGCGGCGTGGGCAAGACCACCACGGCCGCCGCTCTAGGGCTGCGCGCCGCCGAGCGCGGCCGGTGCGCGGTCGTGCTCACGGTCGACCCGGCCAGGCGGCTCGCCCAGTCGATGGGGCTCACCGAGCTGGACAACACGCCCCGGCTGGTCAGCTCGCCCGAGGGCGGCGGCCAGCTCTACGCCATGATGCTCGACATGAAGCGGACGTTCGACGAGATCATCGAGGCGCACGCCGACCCGGAGCGCGCCCGGCAGATCCTGTCCAACCCCTTCTACCAGTCGCTGTCGTCCAGCTTCTCCGGCACGCAGGAGTACATGGCGATGGAGAAGCTCGGTCAGCTCCGCCGCTCCGACGAGTGGGACCTGATCATCGTGGACACGCCGCCGTCCCGCTCCGCGCTCGACTTCCTGGACGCGCCCGAACGGCTCGGCAGGTTCCTCGACGGCAGGTTCATCCGGCTGCTGACCGCACCGGCCAAGGCCGGCGGGCGCAGCGCGTTCAAGCTGCTCAACGCCGGGTTCGGGCTGGTGGCCGGGGCCATGACCAAGCTGCTCGGCGCGCAGGTGCTCAAGGACCTGCAGACGTTCGTCTCGGCGCTCGACGCCGTCTTCGGCGGCTTCCGGCAGCGCGCCGAGCTGACGTACAAGCTGCTGCAGGCGCCCGGCACCGCGTTCCTGGTGGTGGCGACGCCCGAGCGGGACGCGATGCGCGAGGCGTCGTACTTCGTGGAGCGGCTCGCCGAGGAGCGCATGCCCCTCGCCGGCCTGGTGGTGAACCGGGTCCACGACACGCCCGAGAACGGCCTGTCAGCGGCCCGCAGCGCCGCCGCGGCCGAGGACCTGGATTCGCGTGGCGAGCACGAGCTGACCGCCGCCGTACTGCGGCTGCACACCGGCAGGATGCAACTCGTGGCCCGCGAGCACCGGGAGCGGGAGCACTTCGTCTCCGCGCATCCCACGGTGCCGGTCGTCCAGGTCCGCGCCATGTCCGAGGACGTCCACGATCTCACGGGTCTGCGCCAGATCGGAGAGCTCCTGGCGAGCGCATGAGTACGGCCGGCGTGGTACGCCGGCCGTACTCCGGGCAGCTCAGCCCGCGATCAGCTCATTGGTGCGTTCGTACTCTTCCTTGGCGGACTCGAGCAGCTCTCGCCACGAGTCCACGTCAGGCCGTCGCCGTAGCAGTGCCCGGCGTTCCCGCTCGGTCATACCGCCCCACACCCCGAACTCGATGCGGTTGTCCAGCGCATCGGCGAGGCATTCGGTACGGACCGGGCATCCTCGGCAGATCAGCTTGGCCCTGTTCTGGGCGGCACCCTGGACGAACAGCGCGTCCGGGTCCGCACCACGACAGGCGGCACGGGAGGTCCAATCCGTGATCCACATTTTCGACCCCACTCCCCTTAGGTGGTCAGTCGTCATTTGGGGCCGACGGGCGCGGGCGCCGAGCCTCCGTATTCAGTTGCCGCAGAGGAGAACGTACGCAACGAGACGTTCGGGCCGACAGACCCCAGAGGACCAATTTCTCGCCGCCCCGTTGACCGGGAATGACTAGTCACCCCCGTCAGTCAAGGCGAAATGGTGCCGAGTTACCGATAAGGTCACCCTTTCGACGTACCCTGGATGCTGTGCAAGCTCAGGGTAAAGATCATTCCTCGCCGTTCGTGAACATCGTGCGCCTGATAGCCGCCGGTGCGGCCGCGGGCGTGCTGACGGCAGCCATCGCGCTGCCGGCGGTAGGTGGCGCGGGCGTCACCGCGAACACGGCGATGAAGGAGATCAACCTCAAGCCGGAGAATCTCGAAGAGCCTCCGCTGCCCGAGCGCACCACCCTGCACGACACCAACGGCAAGCAGATCGCCCAGTTCTACTTCGAGAACCGCCAGTCGGTGACCCTGGACAAGGTCGCGCCGATCATGCAGACGGCGCTGATCTCGATCGAGGACTTCCGCTTCTACCAGCACGGCCCGATCGACGTCGAGGGCACGGCGCGCGCGCTGGTCAAGAACATGACGACCGGCGGCGTCACCCAGGGCGGATCGTCGATCACCCAGCAGTACGTCAAGCAGGTGCTGGTCAACGCGGCCGAGACGCCCGAAGAGCAGCAGGCGGCCATCGCCCCGACCGTGTCGCGCAAGCTCAACGAGCTGCGCTACGCGATGGCGATGGAGAAGAAGTACTCCAAGAACCAGATTCTGGAGAAGTACCTCAACATCGCGTACTTCGGCGCCGGCGCTCACGGCGTCCAGGCCGCGGCCAGGAGGTTCTTCGACAAGCCCGCCTCCGAGCTCAACCTCGTCCAGGCCGCCACCCTGGCCGGCGCCGTGCAGAACCCGGCGCGCACCGACCCGAGCGTCGGCAAGAAGGCCCAGAAGGCGCTCATCGACCGGCGCAACACGGTGCTCGACCGGATGGCCCAGCTCGGCAAGATCACGCCGCAGGAGGCGGCTGAGGCCAAGACCAAGAAGCTCGGCTACAAGGGCGTCGCGGCACCGGGCGGCTGCGAGGAGAGCAAGTACCCGTACTTCTGCCTCTACGTCCAGAACGAGATCCTGAACAACGAGAGCTTCGGCAAGACCCCGCAGGAGCGTCTGAAGCTGCTCCAGCGCGGCGGCCTCAAGATCAAGACCACGATCGATCCGAAGATGCAGGCGGCCGCCGAGAAGGCGATCAAGCAGTACGTCAGCACCAAGGACAAGCCCGCCGCCTCCCAGGCGATGATCGTGCCGGGCACGGGCGAGATCAAGGCCATGGCCGCCTCCCGCAAGTTCGGCGGGAACAAGAAGAAGAACGAGGTCAGCTACAACATCGTCGCCGACGCCAAGCACGGCGGCGGCGTCGGCTTCCAGCAGGGCTCGACCGCCAAGGCGTACACGCTGGCCACGGCCCTGGAGGAGGGCTACAAGTACGGCGACGGCTTCCCGTCGCCGGCCGGCTACAGCGCTCCCAGCTTCGGCTCGTTCCGCGACTGCAAGGGCAACCGGGTCGGCGACCCCAGCCACGAGGTGCACAACTCCAGCGAGGGCGGCGGCGGCTTCAAGACCCTGCAGACCGGCACCTGGGGCTCGGTCAACACGTTCTTCATGAAGCTGGAGGAGCGGGTCGGCCTGTGCAAGGTGGTCGAGCTGGCCAAGCGGCTCGGCCTCAAGCGCGCCGACGGCGGCAAGCTGGGCGAGTACGAGACCTTCACCCTCGGCATCAACGAGGTCGACCCGGTCACGGTGGCCAACAGCTACGCCGTCTTCGCCTCCCGCGGCCAGTACTGCAAGCCGCTCGCCATCACCGAGATCACCGACCGGTACGGCAAGGTCAAGCAGTTCAAGCCGAAGTGCTCGAAGGTCATGGACCCGGAGGTCGCCGACGCCGTCAGCGGCATCCTGTCGGGCGTGTTCACCAAGGGCACGATGCAGGAGGTCGGCGGCATCGGCCGTGACGCCGCCGGCAAGACCGGCACCACCGACGACTACACCGCCGCCTGGTTCGCCGGCTACACGCCGAACCTGGCCAGCGCGGTCAGCCTCGGCGACCTGCGCGGCGCGTTCAAGCACAAGCTGATCGGCGTCACCATCGGCGGGCGGTACTACTCCTACGTGTACGGCGCGACGATCTCCGGCCGCATCTGGAAGACGGCCATGCTGGGGGCGCTCAAGGGCGTGGAGGCCGCCGACTTCAACCCGGTCAACCAGGAGCGCTTCGGCGGCTGCGGTGAGAACTGCGCACCCAAGCCGAAGAAGAAGCGGGACGAGGGGCCGCCGGACGTCCTCGACCAGCTGCGCGACCAGTTCGGCAACCCCGACGACCAGGGCGACCAGGGCAACGGCCGGCGGCGGGGCCGCGGCGGCGAGACCGCCCCGGCCGACACGACGACGGGCCCGATCACCATCACCGAGGACCAGCTGAGGCGCGGACGCTGACCTCGGCGCCACACTGATCTCACCTGAGGCCTCCGCTCCCGCGCGGAGGCCTCTCCCGTCACCCGGCCCGCCCGCCACTGAGCCGGCGCCACTGGGCCGACGCTGTTGAGTCGGCGCTGTTGAGTCGGCGCTGTTGAGTCGGCGCTGTTGAGTCGGCGCTGTTGAGTCGGCGCTACTGGGCCAGGCGGGCGCGGACCGCGGCGGCCACGCGGCCGCCCTCGGCCCGCCCGGCGACCTTCGGGTTGACCGCCTTCATGACCTGCCCCATCGCCTGCGGACCGGCCGCGCCCGTCTCCGCGACGGCCTCCGCGACGAGCGCCTGGAGCTCCTCGTCGGTGAGCTGTGCGGGCAGGTACTCCTCCAGCACCGCCATCTCGGCCAGCTCGGCGTCGGCCTGCTCGTCCCGCCCCGCGCCGCGGAACGCCTCCGCCGCCTCGCGCCGCTTCTTGGCCTCCTTGGTCAGCACCTTGACGACCTCATCGTCGGAGAGCTCCCTGGCCTCCTTGCCGGCGACCTCCTCGACGTTCACCGCGGCCAGGGCCATCCGAACCGTCCGGAGACGTACCTCGTCCCGGCTCTTCAACGAGGCCGTCAGATCGGCCTTCAGCTTGTCCTTCAATGCGCTCATGACGTCCATCTTGCCGTCTGGCCGGACAGCACGTGCCCGTTGTCGGGCATCATGAGTACGTGAGGAAAGCCGTCGCTGTGCCCCTGTCCATGCTCGGTCTCGGCCTGGCCGGGCTGGGTTACGCCTCCGTCGTCGAGCGCAACTGGTTCCGGCTGCGCCGCTTCGACGTGCCGGTCCTGGAGCGCGGCCGGCGACCGGTGCGCATTCTCCACCTGTCCGACCTCCACCTGACGCCGCGCCGCGACATGCTCATCAACTGGGTGCGCTCGCTCGGGTCGCTGGAGCCGGACCTCGTCGTCAACACCGGCGACTCGATCGCCCACCCCGACGCGGTCCCCTCGCTGCTGCACGCCCTGGAGCCGCTGCTGTCGCGCCCGGGCCTGTTCGTCTACGGCTCCAACGACCTGTACGCCCCGAAGCCGAAGAACCCGGTCCGCTACCTGTGGCGCACCTCCAAGAACGACCGCAGGCAGCACATCCCGTCGCTGCCGTGGGAGGAGCTGGGCGCCGGCATGGCCGCCGAGGGCTGGCTCGACATGAACAACACCACGGCCCGGATCAAGGTCGGCGACCTCGACGTGGCGGTGGCGGGCATCCACGACTCCCACATCGACCTCGACCGGTACGACCGGGTGGCGGGCCCGGCCCCGGCCGACGCCGACCTGCGGCTCGGCGTCATGCACTCGCCGGAGCCGCGCAACATGACCCGCTTCGCCGCCGACGGCTATCAGCTCCTGCTGGCCGGCCACACGCACGGCGGCCAGCTCTGCGTCCCCTTCTACGGCGCGCTGGTCACCAACTGCGGCATCGACCGGGCCCGCGTCAAGGGCCTGAGCCGGCACGACTCGGCCTGGCTGCACGTCTCGGCCGGTCTGGGCACCTCGCCGTACGCCCCGGCCCGCTTCGCCTGCTTCCCGGAGGCGTCCCTGCTCACCCTCGTCCCGCGCCGCTGACCCACCGCCCACGGGGCTCCGGCGGCGACGGCGTCACAAGCACCCGCGAAGTCCGCTAGACTTTCCCAAG
This sequence comes from Nonomuraea sp. NPDC005501, assembly GCF_040605905.1. NCBI lineage: Bacteria > Bacillati > Actinomycetota > Actinomycetes > Streptosporangiales > Streptosporangiaceae > Nonomuraea > Nonomuraea sp. NPDC005501. The sequence goes on from NZ_JBEXDT010000001.1 coordinate 88,213, forward strand.
CACGCGCAAGACGGTGTGCACCGGGGTGTAGCGCAGCTTGGCAGCGCGCTTCGTTCGGGACGAAGAGGTCGTGGGTTCAAATCCCGCCACCCCGACACAGTGCCACAGGTGAAAGGCCACTTCCGAAGATCGGAAGTGGCCTTCTCTGTTTTCTGCGTGACCAACCTTCCTGCGTGACCAACTGCGGACTGATCCGCAGAAGGATCCTGAGCAGCGCGAAGGCCATGTCCTCCGCTGCCGCCGGACACTGTCCGGCGTCGAGGTGGTCACTGGAGAGCCTCCTCATCGGCGGAGGCAGCGGGGACGTGCAGCAAGACCGGTGCCCGGATGTCGGCGGCCGGTTGGAAGGCCATGGCGTACCCGGCCCCGTCCGGTAGCCCTGCGGTCTCTCTCAGTAGTTGATCTTGAGGGTGCGCGCGGCCCCTGGCTACAGTGGCGGCGGCCGAGGGTCGAGTGCGGCCGAGGCCGGGTCAAAAGCTGGAGGAGAACAGGCATGCGAAGAACTTGGCCAGTGGCGTTGGTGGCCCTCGCCACTGTCGTCATGGGCGGCGCGACGCCGGCGAGTGGCGACGCGGTCGATCGGGCAACCGGTTCGACGACGGCAAAGGCAGCGGTCTGCGGCAGCTCGTCGCTGAACGGCCCGACCACACCGCCCGCCGGCGCGGTCGTGGTCCCCGCGGGCGACAACAGCGGCGTGGACTTACGCAAGGCGAACACCACGTACTACTTCCAGACCGGCACGCACACGCTGGGCACCGGCGAGTACGCCCAGATCCTGCCCGGCGACGGCGCGACGTTCATCGGCGCGCCCGGCGCGGTACTGGACGGGAAGGGGCTGAACAAGTACGCGTTCGGCGGTGCGAAGGCGACCGGCGTCACGATCCGGTACCTGACCATCACCGGGTTCATCCCGCCGCACGACGAGGGTGCGGTCAACCATGACTCCGGCGACGGCTGGGTCGTGGAGCACAACACGATCCGCGACAACTCCGGCGCGGGGCTGATGGCCGGGGCCACGAACAAGATTCGTGGCAACTGCTTGAAGGACAACGGGCAGTACGGCCTGAACGCGTACAAGGCCGGCAACACCATCACCGGCCTGGTTGTGGCGGACAACGAGTTCACCGGCAACAACACCGGGGACTGGGAGCACCAGAAGCCTGGGTGCGGGTGTACCGGTGGCATGAAGTTCTGGGCGGTGAACGGTGCCGACGTGACCGGCAACTGGGTCCACGGCAACCACGGGCCCGGGGTCTGGGCGGACACCAACAACAACGACTTCCTCATCGAGAACAACCTCATCGAGGACAACGAGTCACTGGCGATCTTCTACGAGATCAGTTACAACGCCGTGATCCGGAACAACACCATCCGCGGCAACGCCGTGGCCTCCGGCGCCGAGCGGGCAACGAAGGGCGACCCGTTCCCCGAAGCGGCGATCTACCTGTCCGAGGCGGATGGTGAGCCCCGCGTGCCGGCGCGGACCAGCAAGATCGAGATTACCGGAAACCTGCTCGAGAACAACTGGGGCGGGATCACCGCGTGGGCGAACGCCGACCGGTTCTGCAACAGCCCGGCCTCGACGACCGGCGACTGCACGCTGATCGTCGGGCCGACCAACACCTCACAGTGCTCGGCTCCTGCCATCAACAACGAGCCGCTCAAGACCGACTGCCGCTGGTGGACGAAGAACGTCGACGTTCACCACAACACGTTCGCCTTCAACCCCAGCGCCGTCAACGGCGGCTGCCCGACGCAGTACTGCGGGCACATGGCCCTGCTGTCCAACTGGGGCACGTACCCGGACTGGTCCCCGTACAAGGGCTCCGTGATCCAGCAGTCGATCGTGTACGGGTCGCACAACTCCTGGCACGACAACACCTACACGGGACCGTGGCAGTTCAGGGTCAGCGACATGGGCAATCGCATCTCGCCCGGACAGTGGGCCGGCCCCCAGTACGGCCAGGACGCCGGCAGCACGTTCGACGGCGGCGCGCCCGTCCCGCCGGCGATCACCGAGCAGGACTTCGAGTCCGGCTCGACGACCTCGCCCTACTCCGCGTGGTACGGGGCCAGTGTGGCGCACCAGAGCGGCGGCGCGCATGGTGGCACCGGCTCGCTGCAGATGACCAGCGCCCAGGCGTCCGGCAGCGCGGTGGCGCTCGACAACTACCCCGGATACAGCGGTGTGGTCGCCGGTACGAGCTACAAGGTGTCGCTGTGGTACCGGGAGGCCGTGGCGACCATGCCTGCCGTCACGTGGAACGTGCGGTGGCGCGACGAGTCCGGCACGGTGCTGCGTACGGACCCCATCTCCCTGGCCCGGAAGACCGCCTGGACCGAAGCGGCCGGCACGTTCACCGCGCCCGCGGGCACGACCCGCGTCGACTGGACCTTCGTCTGGAACGCGAGCGCCCCCGGGCCGGCGTTCCAGATCGATGATGTGGCGATCCGTCCCGGGGCGCTCAAGCAGTAGGCCTGAAGAACATGAGCCCGGTGACGGCGCTCCGTCCGCCTTCCGGGCACGCTACTCGCGAAAGAACGGTTCTTTCACATCCCGCCACCCCCGAAGCGGGCCGTTCTTGAGCCGGCTGGACCGAAGTTGACGGGATCCCGTCTGATCTTGGTGATCGGGCGGGATCTCGTCGTTTCAGGAGGCTCTTTCAGCAGGCCTCGGTGGTGACCAGGCCGAGGAAGGCAGGACCGACCGCAGCAAGCCGGGCCACCGTCGTCGTAATGCGCCTCAGGCGTTGAACCATGCCGCGCTGGAGGGGGTCAGCAGGAGAGCGATGGCCGCCACCGCCAGTGCGAGACCGGCCAAGGCTCCGGCGTTCGGCCCGCCGGACAGCCCCACAACGGCATTGGCCACAAGCGCGATCTCGATCACCCCGCCCAGCCATCGCACCCACCGGGCACGACTCCGCATCTTGATTACCACCAAGCCGATGAGCACGGACGCGCCGAGCTCGAAGAAGAAGACGACCAGCAGTATTCCGTGGACAGCGAGCGTCAGGAACAGGATGACGTTCAGGAGGACGGTGATGACAAGCTGAATGCATATGATCGTCCGAGCGGCCCGCACCGTGCCGGGCATGGTGAGGTTCTCGGTCGAATACACGCCGCCTCCGTCATGCACACGTGGGTGAGTCCCGCCATCACCCAAGCGCCGCCGCGGTCAGGTGTCAAGGCAGCCGATCCTCCCCTTGTATAACGCGGTCCCTAGGTGCGCGCTTTGCCATTACGTGCAGCTATTTGGGCGTTTTTGATGGCCTATGCTCAGTAATCATGAGCGTTCTGGTGCGCAACAACGTCAGAGTTTCCGGCCGGCTGGACGGCAAGCCGCTCGTGTTCGCCCACGGCTTCGGTTGCGACCTGAACATGTGGCGCCTCGTCGCGCCCGCCTTCGAGGACGCGTACAAGGTCGTGGTGTTCGACTACGTCGGCGCGGGGCGGTCCGACCTGTCGGCCTACACCCCCGAGCGCTACTCCAGCCTCCACGGGTACGCGCAGGACGTTCTCGACATCTGCCACGAGCTGGACCTCACGGAGGTGAGCTTCGTGGGCCACTCAGTGAGCGCCCTCATCGGCGTGCTCGCCGCCAACGCCGAGCCGGACCGCTTCGCGAACCTGGTGCTCATCGGCCCCTCGCCCCGTTACGTGGACGAGGGCGGCTACGTCGGCGGCTTCAGCGCCCAGGACATCGAGGAGCTGCTGGAGTCGCTCGACAGCAACTACCTCGGCTGGTCCAGCCAGATGGCGCCGGTCATCATGGGCAACCCGGACCGGCCGGAGCTCGGCGAGGAGCTGACCAACAGCTTCTGCCGGACGGACCCGGAGATCGCCAAGCGGTTCGCCCAGGTGACGTTCCTGTCCGACAACCGCGCCGACCTGGAGAAGTGCCGGACGCGGTCCCTCGTCCTGCAGTGCTCGAACGACGTGATCGCACCGGAGGTCGTCGGCCGGTACGTCCACGCGGCGATCCCCGGCAGCGAGCTGGTCCTCATGCGCGCCACCGGACACTGCCCGAACCTCAGCGCACCCGAGGAGACGATCGCGGCGATCAAGGGCTTCCTGTGACGCGGCGGGCGGGGTCCCCGTGGACCTGACGAGCAGCTTCGAGGAGCTGTTCGAGGACGCGCCGTGCGGGTTCCTCGTGACCGACGCCGACGGTGTGATCCGCCGGGCGAACCGGACCTTCCTCACCATGACCGGCCACCGCGCCGAGGACCTGGTGGACCGGGTTCGCCTCCAGGAACTGCTCGTGGTCGGCGACCGGATCTTCTACGAGACGCACTTCGCCCCTCTGCTCGCCCTCCAGTCCTCGGCCCATGAGATCGCCGTCGACTTCCGTGGCGCGGCCGGCGACCGGCTGCCCGTTCTGCTCAACGCCGTCATGAAGGGCGAGCCGCCCGGGCCGCGGGAGATCTGGGTGTGCGTCTTCGCCGCCACGGACCGGCGTGGCTACGAGCGCGAGCTGCTGCTCGCCCGGCAGCGGGCCGAGCAGTCGGAGAAGGAGGCCCGCGAGCTGGCCGGCGTCCTGCAGGCCAGCTTCGTGCCGCCCACCCTGCCGCAGATCGACGGCATCGAGCTGGCGGGCGTCTACGCACCCGCCGGCCTCGGTGAGGAGGTGGGCGGCGACTTCTACGACATGTACGAGACCCGCGACGGCTGGGCGCTGGTCATCGGGGACGTGTCCGGCAAGGGCGTGGCCGCCGCGGTGGTCACCAGCCTGGCCCGCTACACCCTGCGCGCCGCGCCCGCCCGCGAGGCCAGCCCGTCGGCGGTCCTGGCCTCGCTGCACCGGGCGGTGGTGAAGGAGCGGACCGACCGCTTCGTCACGGCCGTGTACGCCCAGGTGTCGCCCTCGCCCGGCGGGGGCTGCCTGCTCACGCTGAGCCTGGGCGGGCATCCGCAACCGGTCCACCTCACGGGGAAGGGCCCGTCGCGGATCGGCAACCCCGGCACGCTGCTCGGCATGCTGCGGAAGCTGCGGCTGAGCGACGTCACCGTGGAGGTCCTTCCCGGAGAGAGCGTCGTGTTCTTCACCGACGGCGTCGTCGAGGCGCGGCGCGACGACGAGCTGTTCGGCGACGAGCGGCTGGAGCGGGTGCTGGTCGAATCGCGGGACGAGAGCGCCTCGGACATGGCCGGGCGGCTCCTGCACGAGGTGTCCTCGTTCCAGTCCGGCGTGCTCAGCGACGACGTCGCCATCGTGGCGCTGAAGGTGCCGGAGGCGCTGAAGGTGCCGGAGGCGCTGGAGGCCCCGCAGGAATCGACGGCCCCGTGAAGGGCGTCGTGCTGATCACCGGCATCATGGCCGCGGGCAAGTCGACGGTCGCGCAGGCGCTGGCGGAGCGGCTGCCGCGGTCCGTCCACGTCCGCGGCGACCTGTTCCGGCGCATGATCGTCAACGGCCGCGCCGACATGACGCCGGACGACGCCGGCGAGGCGGCGCGCCAGCTCCGCCTGAGGTACCGCCTCGCGGCCGCGGCGGCCGACCTGTACGCCGACGAGGGGTTCACCGCGATCGTCCAGGACGTGGTGCTGGGCGAGGACCTGACCCACTTCGTGTCGCTGGTCGGCGGCCGGCCGCTGCGGGTGGTCGTGCTCGCGCCCGACCCGGCCGCGGTCGAGCGGCGGGAGGAGGGCCGGCCCAAGACCGGGTACGGCGCGTGGACGGTCGCCGCCCTGGACGACGCGCTGCGGAACGGCACACCGCGCATCGGCCTCTGGCTGGACACGTCGAGCCAGACGCCGGCCGAGACGGTGGACGAGATCCTGGCCCGCCGGGACGAGGCCCTGATCTGAGCCGGCCCGGGCGGGCGGCGGGCGTGGGGGCTCAGCGGGATCTGCGGCCCGTGCGTGGGTGCTTGCTCGGGCCGTCCGGCGGCAGGACCTCCATCGACGTCTTGCGGATGTGGTCGTAGACGAGCGAGGTACGCACGTCGGCGATGTTGCGGTGCCGCGACACGTGGTCGAGGACGAAGTCCCGCAGGTGCCCGGTGTCGCGTACGGCCACCTGGATGATGAAGTCGTCGCCGCCCGACACCACGAACACCGCGAGCGTCTCGGGCAGCGCCGCTATGTACTCGCGGAATCCCTCGACCGCCTCGCGGATCTTCGGGTGCAGCCGGACGTTGATCAGCGCCTGGACCGGGCGGCCGATCGCCGCCAGGTTGACCTCGGCGTGGAAGCCCTCGATCACCCCGTTCGCGCGCAGTGACCGTACGCGCTCCAGGCAGGTCGAGGGGGCGATGCCGATGCGCTCGGCCAGCTCCCTGTTGGTCTGGCGGCCGTCGCGCTGGAGCTCGGCGAGGATGGCCGTATCAAGTTCGTCCACGTACGCGCTCCCTGACGAATTTCCGAACTTCCTTCGGAAACAGCGTAGTCGTGTTGTCACGTCAGCGGAGTATCTGTGATGGTCGCTCCACAAGTTCGGAGAAAGGATCGTTCATGACCGCGCTGGCCGACCTCGACCGCCGTCCCGACCTGCCGACCAGGGAGCTCCCGGTCAAGTGGGTCATCGTGATGGACCGCGACCTGCCCCGCGGGCTCCAGGCCAACGCCGCGGCGTGCCTGGCCGCGTCCACGAGCCAGGCCGTGCCGTCGATCCTGGGCTCGGGCGGCGCGGACGCCTCCGGCCAGCCGCACGCCGGGCTGCCGTGGACGGGGTGCACGGTGCTGGCCGCGCCGTCCGCGATCGTCCGGTCCGTCAGGGACGAGGCCGCCCGGACGGCCGGCGTGGTGGTCGCGGACATGGCCGCCATCGCGCAGCGGACCAACGTCTACGACGACTACCTCGCGGAGCTGGCCCGCACCGGGGCCGAGGAGCTGTCGTACTACGCCGTGAGCCTGCTCGGGCCGCGCGCGGACGTGGAGCGCCTGACCGGCCGGCTGCCCCTGCTTCGCTAGAGGCGCACATTCGACAGGCGAAGTCAAGGTCGTTGGACAAGGCCCCGCAACCCCTGCGCCGCGAGTGTGTCACCAGGTCACAGGATGATGAACACGCCCTGATGAAGCAGGGATTACCATGATCTCTGCAAGGCGAAGTCAAGCGGCTTGCATGTGCCGGGTTGCACGGTCTAGGCATGAACAAGGGGCCATTCACCGCCAGCGTCACCGTCGTCGTCCCCGCGATGAACGAGGCCGACAACCTGCCACACGTGTTCGCGACCCTGCCCGCCTGGATCGACGAGGTCGTCCTCGTCGACGGCAACTCCAGCGACGACACCGTCGCCGTGGCCCGTCGGCTGCGCCCCGACCTCCGGGTGGTCACCCAGACCGGGCGGGGCAAGGGCAACGCCCTGATCGAAGGCTTCGCCGCGGCCGGCGGCGACATCATCGTCATGATCGACGCTGACGGCTCCACCGACGGCCGGGAGATCTTCTCCTTCGTCGCCGCACTGGAGGACGGGGCCGACTTCGCCAAGGGCTCCCGGTACGCCCCGGGCGGCGGCTCCGACGACATCAGCCCGCTGCGCTCCCTGGGCAACCGGGCGCTGACCGGGCTGACCAACTGGCTGTACGGCACCCGCTACACCGACCTGTGCTACGGCTACAACGCCTTCTGGGCCCGGCACCTGGACGCGATGGCGCTCGACTGCGACGGTTTCGAGATCGAGACGCTCATGAACGTCCGCGCCGCCCAGGCCGGCCTGGCCATCGCCGAGGTCCCCAGCCACGAGCGCAGCCGCATCCACGGCGAGAGCAACCTGCACGCCGTGCGCGACGGCTGGCGGGTGCTCAGGACGATCGTGCGTGAGCGCTTCCGCGGCGCGGCCACTCCCCGGACCCAGGTGGCGCTCGCGAAGTAGCGTCGCCGAGCGCGACGGGGCCGGTGGCGCCGGCCGTGACGAGGGTGACATCCTCGAACGCATGCGTTACATCGTCATAGGAGCGGGAGCGGTCGGCGGCACCATCGGGGCCCGCCTCTTCCAGGGCGGCCACGAGGTGCTGCTGATCGCGCGGGGCCGCCACTACGAGGCGCTCAGGACGGGCGGGCTGCGCCTGATCACGCCCCAGTCCGACGAGACCCTCCCCATACCCGCCGCCGACGGCCCCGTTCCCACCCGCGACGACGACGTGCTGGTCGTCGCGACCAAGTCGCAGGACACGGTCGCCGCGCTGGACCCCTGGCCGCGGCACCTGCCGGTGGTCTGCGCCCAGAACGGCGTCGAGAACGAGCGGACCGTGCTGCGCAGGTTCGAGCGCGTCTACGGCATGTGCGTGTGGCTGCCCGCCCTGCACCTGGAGCCCGGCACGGTCGCCGCCTACGGCCATCCCCACTCGGGCCTCCTGCACGTGGGCCGCTATCCCCAGGCTGTGGACGACCAGGGTGTGGACGACCAGGGTGTGGACGACCTGACCCGCCAGATGGTCGCCGACCTGACCAAGGGCGGCCTCGTCGCCCTGGCCCAGACCGACGTGATGCGCTGGAAGTACGGCAAGCTGATCGGCAACCTCGGCAACGCCGTCGAGGCTCTGTGCGGTCACCGGCCCGGCGCCGACGCGGTGTACGAGCGGGCCCGCGCCGAGGGCGCCGCGGTGCTGAAGGAGGCGGGCATCCCCTTCAGCGGCCAGGAGGAGGAGCGCGAGCTGCGCGGCCACCTGGTCGACCTGCTGCCCATCGACGGGGTCACCCGCGGCGGCGGCTCGTCCTGGCAGAGCCTCGCCCGCTCCAGCGGCTCCATCGAGACCGACTACCTCAACGGCGAGATCGTCCTGCTCGGCCGCGACCACGGCGTGCCCACTCCGGTCAACGAGGTGCTCCAGCTCGAAAGCGGCCGCTACGCGCGCGAGAAGCTCCCGCCCGGGTCGATGCCGGTCGAGCGCCTGACCGCCCTCATCGACGAGCGTTCCGCAGCCGTATCCCGCTGAACCCGAGCGTGCTGGACGTCACCTCGTCCCAGAACGGCCAGAGCCGGTCGAGGACGCGGAGCTGGATCCCGGCCCGCTCGTGCAGCTCCAGGAGGTCGCCCACGGGCTCAGGAGGGCCCAGGGGCTCCACCGGCACCCGCGCGACCACGGCGTGGGGCGGATCGCCGATGGGCGCGAACGGCTCGGCCGGCAGCCGGTACGCGTACAGGCTCGTCTCCATGATCGCGCGCAGCCAGCCGTACTCGACGGCGTGGACCCGGTCGCCGCAGCCGGCGCCGATGACGCGCTCGGCGTCGGCGTCGGTGGTGTCCGGGACGCGCCAGGCCATCGCGCGGGGGCACTGGCGCGGGAACCAGTAGTCGGGGCAGCGCTCGGGACCGACCGCCCACACGTACGGCTCGGAGAGCGCCGACGTCGGCGCGACGTGCGGCACGAACCGCTCGATGGCCGGGTCCTCGGAGAAGTGCAGCACCTGTCCTGGCTCGGGTCTCATGAACGCCATCATGGCCTGGAACCCCTGCCGGATCGGGTCTGCGCGGAATACCGGGGCCGCTTGTGGGCAGGGGGAGACTCGCTCAGACGACAAGGGGTGAGTTCGGATGACCTTTCTTGGGCTGGTCCTGGTCCTGCTCGCCGGTGGTGCCGTCATCCTGGTGGCCACCGAGGAGACGTCCAGGTACATCTTGTTCGGTTACACGTTAGAGCCCGACCATTTCCAGATGTTCGTGGCCGGAGCCGTCACCGCCGCGGTGCTGCTCCTGGGCATCGCGCTGATGGTGGCGGGCACGCGCAGGTCCGCGCGCAAGCGCCGGCAGATGCGCAGCGCCCGTGCGCAGACCTCCGACCGGGTCGCCCGGCTGGAGGACGAGAAGCGGGAGCTGGAGCGCCGGCTGGAGACCGAGCGCGCCGCCGAGGACCGCGTCGCCGCCGAGCGCGCGAGCGCCGACCGTGCCGCCACCGACCGTGCCGCCGGCGACCGGGCGGTGGAGCGGGACGAAGAGGACCGCGACACCGCTCCCTTCCGCCGCGACGGCGCGGGCCGGGAGCCGGCGTACACGGAGGCGCGGGCACACGGCCCCGCCCACGCGCGCATGCCTGGCGACCGCCTGGTGGCGCGCGGCCGCGAGGACAGGATGCCCTGACCGGGCCCCTCGAAGCCGAGTGCCTCGAAGGACACGACGGGCCGTGGTGCGGCGTCCAGGACGCCCCGCCACGGCCCGACGCTGTGCGGCCGGAGAAATCCCCCCAAAGAGGTGTACTCTGCGAGGCGATCTCACCATGCCTCCGGAGGTCGCATGCCCCCCACACGTGGCCGTCCCATCGCGCTCAAGCTCCTGGTCCTGCTGCTCGTCCCGCTCACCTCGCTCGTGGGCCTGTGGGCGTTCGCCGCGTCGCTGACCGGCGGCGACGGGCTGCGCCTCCTCCAGATCAACGAGCTGGTCACGAACCTGTCCGACCCCGCCGAGCAGATCAACGTGCAGCTCCAGAACGAGCGCCTGGCCTCGGTGGAGTACCTCACCAGCAGGCAGGGCCGCCAGCGCCTGACCACCCAGCGGGCGCTCACCGACCGGACCGTGGCCACGTTCCGGCAGCTCGCCGGCCGTGAGCGCGGCCTGTCCCCGCAGATGGCCACCCAGCTCACCGGCCTGTACGGCGAGCTCGGCAAGCTGGACAAGCTGCGCCGCAGGGTCGACGGCTCGGACGCCGCGCCGCTCCAGGTGATCGACGGCTACAGCCGGATCGTGGACGCCGCTTTCCGCATGCTCGACGCCATGGTGCTGGTGCCCGAGCAGTCGCTCTACCGGCAGGCCAGGGCCGTGACCATGCTCGGCGAGGCCAAGGACATCCTGTCCCGGGAGCGCGCGGTCATCGTCGTGGTGCTGGCGCGGGGCCGGATCACCAAGGCCGAGCGTGAGGCGTTCATCGGCATGGTCGCCACCCGCCGCCTCCTCTACACCGAGGCGCTCTCCCACCTCGACGGGAAGCTGCGCGGGCCGTACGACAAGCTGGTGGCCTCCCCCGCGTACCAGGAGTTCGTGCAGGCGGAGGACGCCATCCGCGGGCAGGCCGCGACGAACGGGCTGCCCGCCTCGGCGGCCACGTGGCCCGTCGACGGCGCCAACCTGTGGGCCGCGACCGAGCGCGACCACTCCCAGGCCGTGCAGGGCTTCGTGCGGCGCGTCACGCCCGCTGCCAACGGCATCCTCACCAAGATCGGCGTGGCGGGCGGCGCGGGCCTGCTCGCGGTCGTCGCCTCGATCCTGCTCTCGCTGCGCTTCCGCCGCCGGCTGGGCGAGGAGCTGGCCGGCCTGCGTGACGCGGCGACGGAGCTGGCCGAGGTGCGGCTCGCCGGACTGGTCAAGCGGCTGCGCGCCGGCGGCGGCGATCCCACGCCCGAGGAGCTGGCGCCGCTGGAGGTCAAGGCGGAGACGGCGGAGGTGCGGGACATCGTCACGGCGTTCAACAGCGTGCAGCGCACCGCCGTCGAGGCGGCCGTGGACCAGGCGCGGCTGCGGCACGGCGTCAGCCACGTGTTCGTCAACCTGGCCCGGCGCAACCAGACGCTGCTGCACCGCCAGCTCATCCAGCTCGACAGCATGGAACGCCACACGGAGCAGCCGGAGATCCTGGCCGACCTGTTCAAGCTGGACCACCTCACGACCCGCATGCGCAGGCACGCCGAAAGCCTCATCATCCTGTCGGACCAGGCGCCGGGGCGCGGCTGGCGCAACCCGGTCCCGCTCATGGACGTGCTGCGGGCCGCCGTGGCCGAGGTGGAGGAGTACCCGCGGGTGGAGGTGCTGCAGCCGCCGCAGGTCTCCGTGCTGGGCGGCGCGGTCACCGACGTCGCGCACCTGGTGGCCGAGCTGGTGGAGAACGCCACGCTGTTCTCGCCGCCGCAGACGCGCGTGGACGTCCGCTCCACGATCACTCCGCACGGGGTCACGGTCGAGATCGAGGACCGCGGGCTCGGGCTCGCGCGCGCCGAGCTGGACCAGCTGAACGCCCGGCTGGAGGAGGTGCCGGAGTTCGACCTGGCGCAGAGCGACCGGCTCGGGCTGTTCGTCGTGAGCCGGCTGGCGGCCCGGCAGGGCATCCGGGTCAGGCTCGGGGCCTCACCGTACGGGGGGCTGACCGCGATGGTCGCGCTGCCCGCGTCGATCCTGTCCGGCCGGCCGGCCATGGCCGACCACTGATCCGGCCCCGGACGTCACGCCGGGACCGGAGGGGTCACAGCCGGACGAACGGGTCCGCGAAGTGGGCCGTGGCCAGGACCGCGCGGTCGGCGCGCAGCCCGTCGAGGACCCTGGCGCGCGTGGCCGCCGCCTGCTCCTGGTCGTCGTCGTAGACGTACCGCACGGCGGGGTCGGCGAGCTGCGCCGGGTGGAGCACCAGGTCGCCCGTCATGGCGACCTCGCCGACGCGGGCGATCTGGTGGCCCGGCGTGTGGCCGGGGGTCAGGTGGACCCGCACGCCCGGCGCGACCTCCGCGTCGCCGTCGACGACGTGCAGCAGGTCCTTCAGGGGCGTGATCACCTGATCCAGCACCTGCCCGCCGGCCACGTCCAGGTCGGCGCGCTGGAGGACGTGGCGGGCGTCCGCGAACACGGGCGTGCCGTCGTCGCCGACCGCGCCGCCGGCGTGGTCGCTGTGCAGGTGGGTCAGGATCACGGTGCCGACGTCGGCGGGCGAGACGCCCACAGCGGCCAGCTCACCGGTCAGCGAGCCGGGCACCGGCGCCCAGCTGGACGCCGGTGAGCCCGCGGCGCCGATGCCGGTGTCGACGAGCGTGAGCCGGTCGGCCGGGTCGCGGATCAGGAAGCAGTGGAAGTGGAGGGTCCACGGCTCTTCGGGGAGGTCGGCTCCCGGGAACATCTCGGCCATCGGGCGGAGGATGCTCGCGCCCATGGGTCCGACCGCGTCGCAGAGGGGCGTGACCTCGACGCCCGAGACGATGAGGGGCTGGTGTGGCACCAGCCCAGACTAGAGTGCCGCGGCATGACCGTGGGCTCTGCCGGGCTTGCCCGCACGGCCGAAACCCTCGGATCGATCGCCCACCGGTTCAGCGAACACCGGAAGCCTGGCGACGTGTAGACGCAGCCAAGGCGGCGCTCATGGGGCCGTGCCGGCCGCACGCAGTCGCCGGATGGCCAGTTCGGCCAGCAGCCGCGCGCCGTCGTCCAGCACCACGTCGTCGAACTCCGCCAGCGGAGAGTGGTTCTCCTGCGCCTCGTCGCGGCCCAGACGCGCCGGGCGCGCGCCCAGGAACACGAAAGCCCCGGGCACCTGCGCCAGCACGCGCGAGAAGTCCTCGGAGGCGGGGTGCGGGTGGGGCATCGCGGCCAGCCGTTGCGCGCCCCACAGCTGTTGGATCGTATCGCCCGCGAAGGCGGTCTCCGCCGGGTCGGTGACGGTGACCGGCAGCTCGGCGTCGTACTCGATCTCCGCTGTGGTTCCGTGCGCCGCCGCGATACCTGTGACGAGCTCGCGCAGCAGGCGGCGGGCCGCCACGCGGTTGCGTTCGGAGTAGGTGCGGACCGTGGCCTCGAAGAACGCCGAGGCGGGGATGGCGGTTGCGTGCGACCCGGCCGACACGTGGCCGACCGTCACGACCACCGGGTCGAAGGCGTCGAACCTGCGGGTGACCAGGGCGTGCACGGCTGTGATCATTTCCGCGAGCGGGGGCACGGGGTCGAGCGCACGATGCGGCACGGCGCCGTGGCCGCCCTTGCCGTGCACGGTGACGCGCATCCGCGCGGTGCCCGACAGCACGGTGCCTGAACGGGTGGCGAACACGCCGGCCCGCCGTACGGACTGCACGTGCAGCGCGTACGCCGCGAGCGGCGGAGCGCCGGCCGCTTCCAGCACCCCTTCGGAGAGCATCACCGCGGCCCCGTCATGCCCCTCCTCGCCCGGCTGGAACATGAGGATCACATCGCCCGGCAGCTCATCGCGCGCGGCGCACAGCAGGTGCGCCGCGCCCACGAGCATCGCGGTGTGCAGATCGTGGCCGCAGGCGTGCATCACGCCCGGTTCGCGGGAGGCGTACGGCAGGACCGTCTGCTCCTGGACCGGCAGCGCGTCCATGTCGGCGCGCAGGAGGACGACCGGTCCCTCCTCCGCGGAACGCTTCCCTCGGCCGCGCAACACCGCGGTGACCGAGGTCGAGGCGGCTCCCAGGGCGATCTCCAGGGGGAGCCCGCCCAGTGCGTCGAGCACCCGCCGCTGGGTCAAGGGCAGCGCGAGCCCCAGCTCTGGGTCGGCGTGCAGCGCTCGGCGCAGGGACACCAACAGGCCGGTGGGTATCACGGATCGTCCTCCTGCTTGGGTGGGCTTCGTCGCTGGAGTGCAGCAGGTCCGCCCATCCGGTAGCCGCTATCGTCAGCGAATCGGCAAATCCAGGGTTGGAGGTGACGGATCCGTGCGGCAGGAGCTCAGCGAGCAGGATCTCCGGCTGATCCACGCTGTCCAGCTCGCGCCGCGAGCCCCCTGGACGACGATCGGCCCCGCCTGCGCCCTGCACCCGATCACCGCCGCCCGGCGCTGGCAGCGGCTGGTGGACCGTGGCCTGGTGTCGGTGCTGGTGACGCCCGGTCCCGCGCTCCTGCGCCGGCTCGCGCCCGCCTACCTCGACGTGGAGTGCCGGCCGTCCGACCGCGAGGCTGTGATCGCCGCCCTGCTCGTCAACCCGCGGGTGGCCTCGATCACGATCGTCGGCTCCGGCCGCAGCCTGTTCCTGACCTTGATGGCCGCCTCCCACCAGGCCCTGGCCGACCTCGTCCTCGCCCGGATCGAAACCCTGTCGGGCGTGCTGCGCACCGAGCTCTACCCGATCACACAGGTGTACGGCGAGGGCAGCTCCTGGCGCCTGGACGCGCTGGCACGCTCCGAGATCAGCGGCCTCGACCGCCGCTCCGAACGCGCGCCCCGGCCGTTCGCCGTCTCCGAACGGCACCGGACGCTGTTCCGCGCGCTCAGCCTGGATGCCCGCGCCCCGGTGGCGGCGCTCTCCGAGCAGGTCGGCGAGAGCCCTTCGACGACCAGCCGGCGGGTGGCGGCGATGATCGCCGCCGGGCTGGTGTCGATCAGGTGCGACGTCACACAGGAGGCCGCGGGCTGGCCGATCCTCGTCAACTACTTCCTGCGCGTGCCGGCCGTCGAGCTGGACGCCGTCGGGCGGGCGCTGGCCGCCCTGCCGGAGAACCGGGGCAGCTTCGCCGTCGCCGCGCGGCCGAACCTCTTCGCGAGCCAGTGGCTGCGCCACGTGTCCGACGTCCCGTACGGGGAGGCCCGCATGACGGGGGCGATCCCGTCCCTGGAGGTCCTGGACCGGATGGTCGCCCTGCGCGTCGTCAAGCGCATGGGCCGCGTGCTGGACGCGGACGGGCGCTCGATCGGGGTGGTCCCGCTCGACCCCTGGCACGAATCCGTCGTCACGCCGCCCGCCGTGACGGATCGCTCATGATTCGGCCATCCGTCGCCGTACCGTGCTTTGGTTCCGTTCAGCCAGACAGGCGAGCGAGAAGGGGAGACCGGCGACATGGGGGACGACGTGCTCAGCCCGAGCATCAAGGCTCTGTTCGAGTCGGACGATCCGGTCGGGAGCGAGGCGCGGTTGTGGACCGAGCTGCGGTCAGGCGGCACGCCGCTGATCGAGACGTGCCCCGACGACCCGCGGACCCGCCTGGTGACCTTCCTGTGGAAGGCGGATCGGCCGGTCGAGCGGGTCACGGTGAACGAGACGGTCAGCGGGCTCCCGCCGCACCGGCGCTCTCTGCTGCCGGTGCCGGGCACCGCCACCTGGTTCCTCACCTGGAGGATCAGGGCGGACGTGCGCACCTCCTACAGCTTCGAGGTCGCCGACGCGTCCGGGACCGAGCGCGTCCCCGACCCGTACGCCCGGGTCCGCGAACCGCATGACTTCGCCGCTCAGATGGCGCGCGGCGTGTCGCCGCTGGAGTCGGTGCTGGTGTGCCCGGACGCCGAGCCGCTGTCGTGGACCGACCGGCGCCCCGACGTCCCGAGGGGAACGGTGACCGAGGGGGTGTACGACGACGGCAGGAAGGTGTGGACGTACATCCCGGCGGGCCACGACGAGCCAGGCGCTCCCCTGGGCGTTCTGGTCGTGCTCGACGGTTACGCCGGCCACAGTGCGAGCACCGTCCTCGACAACCTGCACGCCGAGGGACTGATCCCGCCGACGGCGGCGCTGTTCGTCCAGAACGGCGACCGTGGCAAGGAACTCTCCTGCAACCCGGAATGGTCTCGCCACCTGGCCGAGGACCTGCTGCCCTGGGCGCGGCGGCGCCACCCCCTCACCGAGGACCCGGCGGCTACCGTCATCACCGGCCGCAGCCTGGGCGGGCTGTGCGCGGCCTACACCGGGCTCAAGCACCCTGACGTGTTCGGAGGCGTGCTCATGTTGTCGGGATCGGCCTGGTGGGACCCGGACACCCTGCGCGCCTACCTCCGCCTCGCCGACCCCGCCTCCGATCCGGCCGACACGGTCGTCGGCGCCAGGTCCAGGACGCCCGCGCTCATCGACGAGTTCCGGCGGGCCGACCGCGTGCCCATCCGGATCTACCAGGAGGTCGGTGCGTTCGAGACGGGGCCGCCGCCCGCCACGCCCGGCCAGATCCACGCCAGCAGGCACCTGCGCGACGTGCTCGCGCTCAAGGGCTACGACCACCGCTACCGCGAGTTCGCCGGCGGCCACGACGAGACCTGGTGGCGCAGCCGTCTCGGCGACGGGGTGATCTGGCTGAGGGGGGACGGCGCCGATGCCTGAGGTACGCCTTCCCCGCCCCACCGGCCCTCGCCTGGCCGGCGTCCGGGACATCGAGACGGGCCCGCTGCTGATGCGAGTCTGGTACCCCGCGGCGGCGGCGACGGGCCAGCCCCGGCCGTACGCGGTCGGCAGCGAGCGGGACCTGCTGCTGGAGTGGACCGCCCGCCGCAACCCGACCTGGCCGCCCGACACCACCACGGCCCTGCTCGCCGCGGCGCTCACGCACGACCACCGCGACGCACCCGCCGTGCCGGGACCCCATCCGACGATCGTGTACTCCCACGGCGCCGACCTGTACCCCGCCCAGAACACCGCGTTGATGACCGAACTCGCCTCCCACGGTTACGTCGTCGTCAGCGTGCTGCAGCGCGGCGGCGGGTTCGCCGCGCGGCCCGACGGATCGCGGCTCGGACCGAGGGAGCCGATCTTCGCCGCGGCCGTCGACCTGTTCTCTCGGCTGGAGCGCCTCACGTCGCTCGGCACCGACCTCGACGCCCGCCATGACTGGTACGCCGACCTCTGGGAGAGCGGCAAGATAGTCCCGCTCGTACGGCAGTGGCGCGATCGCATGATCGCCGTCGGCGACGCGCTGTCGGCCGCGACACCGGACGGCCCCTTCGGCGACCTCGCCGGAGCCTGCGACCTGGCGCGGCTGACGTACATGGGAATGTCCCTCGGGGGGAGCGCCGCCGCGAGCGCCGCGCAGGCAGACCCGCGCGCCCGCGCCGCCGTCAACCTCGACGGCATGCACCTCGCGGCCGACCTCTTCGGCCGCCCCGCCCGCGTCCCGATCCTCGGGCTGTACGCGGACTTCCAGGGCCGTGTGCACCACAGCCACCTGTTCTACGAGGAGTTCGGCCGGACGGGGCTGCGCGGAGACGTAGTACGGGTCAAGATCGCCGACGCCGCGCACCGGGACTTCACGGACCTGGCGCTGCTGCCCGGCAAGCAGCGCCTCGACCATCTCGGTCCCGTGGACGGGGAGGGCGTCACCCGGCTCGTGGGGGCGCTCACGCTGGCGTTCCTCGACCGGTTCGTCGAGGGCAGGACCTCCGCGGCGCTGCCGCTCGGAGACGGGGCCGAACTCCTCGACGCGTCGCACGTGCGCGCATGGAGCGGTCGCCGGACGGCCTGACGGCTTCGGCCGCGTTCGGCCTCGGACATCTGCTCCTAGGCGGCGACGGGCGTGCGCGGCACGTACTCGTTGTCGAGGTCGGCGGCGTAGACCGTGCGGCGGCAGTGCGCGCACCGGTACATGATCGGGCCCTCGTCGAGCTCGTGGTGGCACTGAGGGCAACAGGTGCTGGTCTTCATGGGATCCCCCTTGGAATGCTGCTCGCCTACAGGAAAACCTGGCCGGATTGCAGGAGCCCTGCATCACGCTTGACACGATGCCGCGGCACGGCCGGGCGTTCCATGTCGTCGTACGCGCCGCATGGGCGTCGTTCGACGGCCTCGGTGTCGTTCGACGGCGTCGCGAGAAGAACATTGTTACGGCCGCGCAGGTCGTCCGGCGTGCTACGACACGAGAACAGCCCGGGAATAGCCCATGCGGGCTAGGCGTTGCATGGCTCAGAACGTGTGATACGTTCCGATTGGCGTTGAGCTACCGCTCCGCCGGTTTCTTCTCCGCGAACCGCCCTCTTTCGTCGGGCCGGATCGCGACCATCCCACCCCGCCGGGTCACACGGCGTTTCTCCGTGTACGAGCCCTGGCCGCCGGACCTCCGTCCTGCCTGCCCTTGAAAGGGGCCCCATCATGTCTGTTCACACCCTCCCCCAGCAGCGTTCCGTCCCCCAGCAGCGTTCCGGCGCACCCGTACGGCAGGTCACCGGCCTGCTCGACCTGCGGGAGCGCGGCGCCTTCATCCGCGCCGGGCACATGCCCGGCCCCGGCGACGTCCGCGTCCTCCCGGACCGGGCCCAGCAGCTCGGCCTGCGCCACGGCGACCATGTCGCCGCCTCCGTCGCGGGCGGCAAGCTGGTGAGCGTCGAGTCGGTCAACGGCGCCGCCGAGTGGCGCGACCGGCCGGCCTTCGCCGACCTGACCCCCGTGCACCCGTCCGAGCGGCTGCGCCTGGACACCGAGTCGCTCAGCACCCGCGTCATCGACCTGTTCGCGCCGATCGGCAAGGGGCAGCGCGGGCTCATCGTGGCCCCGCCGAAGGCCGGCAAGACCATGGTCCTGCAGGCCCTGGCCGCCGCCGTCGCCCGCAACCACCCGGAGGTCCACCTCATGGTCGTCCTCGTCGGTGAGCGGCCCGAGGAGGTCACCGAGATGCGTGCCTCCATCCGCGGCGAGGTCTTCTCCTCGACCTTCGACCACCCCGACCGCGACCACGCCGCCGTCGCGGAGCTGGCCGTCGAGCGCGCCAAGCGGCTCGTGGAGGCCGGCCGGGACGTCGTCCTGCTGCTCGACTCGCTGACGCGGCTCGGGCGCGCCTACAACAACCTGGCGCCCGGCGGCGGGCGCGTCCTGACCGGCGGCATCGACGCCTCCGCGCTCTACCCGCCCAAGCGTTTCTTCGGCGCCGCCCGCAACGTGCTGGAGGGCGGCTCCCTCACGATCCTCGCGACCGCGCTCGTGGACACGGGCTCGCGCATGGACAACAGCCTGTACGAGGAGTTCAAGGGCACCGGCAACATGGAGCTCCACCTGGCCAGGGACTCGGCCGAGCGCCGCCTGTACCCGGCCGTGGACCTGGAGGCGTCCGGGACGCGGCGCGAGGAGCTCCTGCTGCCCGGCGACGAGCTGCAGGTCGTGTGGCGGCTGCGCCGCATGCTGGCCGCGCTCGACCGCAACCAGGGGCTGGAGCTGCTGATCGGCAAGCTCCGCGAGACGACGAGCAACGCCGACTTCCTCCACGCGGCGGCCGCCTGACCCCTCCCCTCGGAGGCGGCCCCGGCCGGCAGCCGGAAGAATAGCGGCATGCTCGCTGACATCATCGAATTTCTGGCCTGCCCTATTTGCCGGGAACCGGTGACCATTGACCGGGGTGCCGTCCGATGTGGCGACGGGCACGCGTTCGACATCGCCAAGCAGGGATACGTGAGCCTGCTCGTGGGATCACGCGTACCGGGGACGGCCGACAGCGCCGAGATGGTCGCCGCACGTGCGGATTTCTTGAGCAATGGGCATTTCGCGCCGCTTGTCGAAGCTGTCGCCGAATGTGTAGATATGCGGATTACGGCCGGCCGGGAGAGCGCAGGAACGGCGATTCGTGAGAAAAGCTTCGCTGAGCCGGAGGACGGGGCGGCGGCGAAGGCGTACGGTGGTCCCGGAGTGGATCCCGGTCACCGGGCGGAGCCGGTCGGGCAGGAGCCCGGCGACGCGCCGAGGCCGGTGATCGTGGACGCCGGAGCGGGCACCGGGCACTACCTGGCAAGCGTGCTCCAGGCGGTCGACAGAAGCATCGGAGTGGCGTTCGATGTGTCCAAGCACGCCGTCCGGCGGGCGGCGCGAGCGCATCCGAGGCTGGGAGCGTTCGTGGCTGACGTGTGGCGGCCGCTGCCCATCCGGAGCGGGGTGGCCGACGTGGTGATGGATGTCTTCGCGCCCAGGAACTCGGCGGAGTTCCTGCGGGTCCTGCGGCCCGGCGGAGCCGTGGTCGTCGTCACGCCCGCGCCCGCGCATCTCAGCCCGCTCGTCGAGGAGCTGGGGCTGCTCTCCGTCGACGAGGACAAGGAGCGGCGGTTGGCGCGTGGCATGGAGGGGTTCGCCGAGGTGGATCGGCGCTCCATCACCTTCGACATGGAGCTGGACCGCCACGGCGTGGCCGAGGTCGTGCGGATGGGCCCGAGTGCGTGGCACACGGACCCCGCGGAGCTGGACGAACGAATCGCCGCATATATCGCGCGCGGCACCGGTACAACGGGGGGAGTCGCGGAGGGAGCAGCGGGAAATCCGGGAAAAGCGGTGGCGCGGGCCGCCTTTCACCTGTCCGTCTTCGAGGCGGCGCCGAAGTCAAGGACCATTCCTTGACGGACATGTGGGGCTGGTGTTGCTCATGAGGCATTTAACCCGAAATTCCCCTACATTCGGCGAGTATTTCCGCGATACAGGAGCAATACTGGACGGCAACCCGTGGCCGGAGGCGGGCGGCAGAGGGAGGGGGCGCGCCGGATGAAGGCCGAGGAACGCTGGCAGGCCAGGTTCCGAGCGTCGCGCATGACGCTGCCGATCTGGGCGCGCCAGGCACCGAGCAGGTCCGTCTACCGCTCCAACGCCACGGGCACCTGGGAGGTCTACACCTGGGACCGTGCCAACGGCGCCACCCGCCAGGTCACCGAGCGGCCCAAGGGCACCGCCCACGCCACCATCGACCCCACCGGCCAGTGGATCTACTGGTTCGCCGACACCGAGGGCGACGAGTTCGGCGTGTGGTGGCGGCAGCCGTTCAACGGCGGCCCCAGCGAGCTCGTGGCGCCGGGCCTGCCGCCCGGCCAGCCGGGCGGCATCGCGCTGTCGAGCACCGGCTTCGCCGCGATCAGCCTCGCCAGCGAGGGCACCTTCCGCATCCATCTCGTACGGCCCGGCGAGCCCTCCCACCTGCTCTACGAGCACCCCGAGGCCGCCTGGGTGGCGGACATGTCCCTCGACGGGGAGCTCATCGCCATCAACCACGGCGAGTACGGCGACTTCCGGCACCCGGCGCTCCGTGTGGTGCGCCAGAGCGGCGAGACGGTCCGGGAGCTGTACGACGGGCCGGGCAAGGGCGTGATCGGCCTCCGCTTCGCCCCCGTGGCCGGTGACCGCCGGCTGCTCGCCCTGCACGAGCGCCGCCACCGGCAGGAGCCCCTGGTCTGGGACCCGGTGACCGGCGAGCAGCGCGAGATCTGGCTGCGCGACTCGGGCGACCTGGCCGCCGAGTGGTACCACGACGGGCGGGGCCTGCTGATCCTGCGCGACAACCGGGCACGCACGTACCTCCACCGCTACGACCTGGGAGGCGGCGGCCTGACGCCGATCGAGACGCCGCACGGCGTGATCGAGGAGGCCGCGCCGCGCCCCGCCGGTCACGTCGAGTACTCCTGGTCGAGCGCGTCCCGCCCGCCGGTCATCAAGTCGACCAACGGCCAGGTCGTGATCAACGCCGGCGGCCCCGCCGCGCCGCCCAGCGTGCCCGTGGAGGACCTCGACATCACCGGCCCCGGCGGCCGGATCCACGCGCTGGTCTCCCGACCCGAGCACGGCGGCGGGCCGTTCCCGACCATCTTCATGCTGCACGGCGGCCCCACCGCGCACGACCGCGACGCCTTCTCCCCCGAGGTCGCGGCGTGGGTGGACGCCGGGTTCGCCGTGGTGCGGGTCAACTACCGCGGCTCCACGGGCTACGGCTCGGCCTGGCGCGACGCCCTGCGGGGCGACGTCGGCCACATCGAGTTACAGGACGTGGCGGCCGTGCGGGAGACGGTGGTCGAGCGCGGCGTCGCCGACCCTGACCGGATCCTGCTGAGCGGCACCGCGTGGGGCGGCTACCTCACCCTCCTCGGCCTCGGCACCCAGCCGGGCCTGTGGGCCGCGGGCATCGCGGCCGTCCCGATCGCCTGCCACCAGACCTCGTACGAGGACGAGGCCGAGAGCCTGCGCGCCTACCACCGCGCCCTGCTCGGCGGCTCGCCCGACGAGCAGCCCGAGCGCTACGCCGCCAGCTCCCCCATCACCTACGTCGACCGGGTCGAGAGCCCGGTGCTCATCCTGGCCGGCGAGAACGACACGCGCTGCCCGCTGCGCCAGATCAAGAAGTACGTGGCCAAGCTGGCCGAGCACGGGCGGCCGTACGAGGTCTACACCTACGACGCCGTGCGCGGCTCGCTGGTGGTGGCCGAGCGGATCGCGCAGATGAGCCTGCAACTGGAGTTCGCCCGCAAGCACCTGCGCCACTGACCGCCCGGCCCGGGTCCGGCGGGTCAGCGGGCGCGCAGGACCACGATGGCGAGGTCGTCGGCGCTCGGCTCGACGGCGAAGTCGGCGACGCCCCGCCGGATCCGCTCCGCGACCGCCCGCGCCGACAGGCCCGCGCACTCGCCCAGCAGCTTCGCCAGGCCGCCGTCGTCGTCGAGCAGGCGGTCGCCGCAGCGGCGCTCGGTGACGCCGTCCGTGACCGCGAGCAGCACGTCGCCGTGGTCGAGGTGCATGGTGTCGGCCTCGAACACCACCTCGGGGAAGACCCCCAGCAGCGACTGAGGGGTGGTCACCGACTCGACCTGGCCGTTGGCCTTGAGGCGCAGCGCCTCGGGATGGCCGGCCGACACCATCCGGATCTCCAGGCCCGTCTCCACCGGCGTGATGTCGCCGTGCAGCAGGGTCAGGAACCTCGCCCGCTCCCCCTCCTCCAGGATCGCCTGGTTGAGCCGGCCGAGCACGGCGGCCACGCCGTACCCCTCGCGGGCGAGCAGCCGCAGCGTGTGGCGCGCCAGGCCCGTCACCGCCGCCGCCTCGGGGCCGGTGCCGCACACGTCGCCGATCGCGAACCGCCACGAGTCGTCGCCGGCCTTGAACAGGTCGTAGAAGTCGCCGCCGACCTCGTTGACCTCGCCGGCCGCCTCATAGATGACGCCGTAGTCGAGGCCGGGCACCTCCGGCTCGTTGGGCGGCAGCAGGCTGCGCTGGAGCGCCCGGTTGGCGGCGGCCTGCTGCGCGTACAGGCGGGCGTTGTCCATGGCCAGGGCCGCGCGCCTGCCGATGTCCTCGGCGAGCTGGATGACCTCGTCCGGGAAGCGGTCGGAGCGGCCCAGGCACATCACGCCGAGGCTGCGCCCGCGGGCGGTCAGCGGGACCGTGAGCACCTGGGAGTCGCCCAGGTGCAGGATGGACGGCTGCGTGCCGGCCGAGTCCACGTCCACGCCGTCCAGCTCCTGGCGCAGGCCGTCGATGCGGGCCTCGTCGGCGTGCCAGACGTAGACGAGGCGCATGGGCCCGGTCGCGTTGTCGGCGGTGTAGACGGCGCACCAGCTCGACAGTCTGGGCACCACGACCTGGGCGACGATGGCGGGCACCATGTCGGGGTTGAGCGTGCCCGCGAGCAGGTCGCTCGCGTCGGCCAGGAACCCCAGCCAGTGCGGTCCCCGCGAGCCCTCCGACGGGCGATCGGAGACGACTGTTTCCGTGAAGCCGGGTAGCGTGAGACGTGCCCAGTGGACGTGCCCATCCCGAGAGAAGGTGATCCCCCATTCCGCCACCGCCGCAGAGGGCGCCTTCGGATCACCTTGGGGGGCGTTGCGCTGCTTCAGCTCCACCTGCACGGCGTCGCCGAAGTGCTTCCACACGACCTCGAACGGCTCGTCGACCACCTGCTCCGCCAGATCGCCGGTGACCTGCTCGGCCGTGTTCAGCAGCGCGCCGCCGACGGCCCAGGCGGTCATCACCTCGCGCGTGAACCGCATCGCGGCCGGCACGGCGGTCTCGCCGGGCGCGAATGTGGCGGCCAGCACGGCCTGAGGAGAAGCAGTCATCCCCACGTGCCTACCACACTTCCCGGTGACTTGGGGTAAATCCAAGGACAGGACTACGGGCTACACAACGTGACAGACTTGAACCACTCAAGCGGCACCCCGCGCGTCAAGGAGGGCCTATGACCACGGTCAGGACCGCACCTGTATCTGAGGAGAAGGTCTACAGCGAGGCCGATCTCGTCCCGATCCTGGAGACCCTGTTCTCCTGGCGAGACGGCGACTTCCGGCGGCGTGTGCCCCACGCCAAGCCGGGGATCCTCAGTGAGGTCCGGTTGCTCCTCAACGAGGTGGCCGATCGCCGTGAGCACCTGGCGAACGAGCTGACCCGGGTGCGCAAGGAGATCGTCAAGGAGGGCCGCTTCGGCGAGCGGCTGACGCCTGGGCCGGGCGTGGGCGCCTGGTCCGAGGGCGTCGAGTCGGTGAACATGCTGATCGAGGCCCTGGTGAGCCCGGTCAGCGGCGCGGCCGACGTGATCGACGCCGTGGCCAAGGGCGACCTGTCCCGGCGCATCGACCTCGACCGGTCGGCCCGCGGCGAGGTGCGCCGCCTGGGCAAGGCGATCAACGGCATGGTCGAGCAGCTCGCCCTGTTCAACTCCGAGGTGACCAGGGTGGCGCGCGAGGCGGGCACCGAGGGCCGGCTGGGCGGCAGCGCCAACCTGCGCGGCATGTCGGGCAGCTGGCGCGACCTGACCGAGGCCGTGAACACGATGTCCTCACGGGTGGCCGCGCAGGTGCGCGACATCGCCGTGGTGACCACCGCCGTGGCCAGGGGCGACCTGAGCCGCAAGGTGACGGTCGACGCCGTGGGCGAGATGTTCGAGCTGAAGAACACCGTCAACACCATGGTGGACCAGCTCTCCGGGTTCGCCGAGGAGGTCACCCGGGTGGCCCGCGAGGTGGGCACCGAGGGCCAGCTCGGCGGCCAGGCGCAGGTGACAGGCGTGTCGGGCGTGTGGAAGGACCTCACCGACAACGTCAACTTCATGGCCAACAACCTCACCAGCCAGGTGCGCAGCATCGCCACCGTGGCGACCGCGGTGGCCCAGGGCAACCTGTCGAAGAAGATCACCGTTGACGCGCAGGGCGAGATCCTCCAGCTCAAGGACACCTTGAACACGATGGTGGACCAGCTCTCGTCGTTCGCCGACGAGGTGACCCGCGTCGCCCGGGAGGTGGGCACCGAGGGCAAGCTGGGCGGCCGGGCCGAGGTGAAGGGCGTGTCGGGCGTCTGGAAGGACCTCACCGACAACGTCAACTCGATGGCCAACAACCTGACGTACCAGGTGCGCAACATCGCCCAGGTGACCACCGCGGTCGCCAACGGCGACCTGACCCGCAAGATCGACGTCGACGCGCAGGGCGAGATCCTGGAGCTCAAGTCGACGATGAACACGATGGTGGACCAGCTCTCGTCGTTCGCCTCCGAGGTGACCCGCGTGGCCCGGGAGGTGGGCACCGAGGGGCAGCTCGGCGGGCAGGCGCAGGTCCGCGGCGTGTCGGGCGTCTGGAAGGACCTCACCGACAACGTCAACTCGATGGCCAACAACCTGACCTCCCAGGTGCGGCAGATCGCGGCCGTGTCGTCGGCCGTGGCCCAGGGCAACCTGTCGAAGAAGATCACCGTTGATGCGCAGGGCGAGATCCTCCAGCTCAAGGACACCTTGAACACGATGGTGGACCAGCTCTCGTCGTTCGCCGACGAGGTGACCCGCGTGGCCCGGGAGGTGGGCACGCAGGGGCAGCTCGGCGGGCAGGCGCGGGTGCAGGGCGTGTCGGGCGTCTGGAAGGACCTCACCGACAACGTCAACTTCATGGCCAACAACCTGACGTACCAGGTGCGCAACATCGCCGAGGTGACCACCGCGGTCGCCAACGGCGACCTGACCCGCAAGATCGACGTGGACGCGCAGGGCGAGATCCTCGCCCTGAAGACCACCATCAACCGGATGGTCGACCAGCTCTCGTCGTTCGCCTCCGAGGTGACCCGCGTGGCCCGCGAGGTGGGCTCGGAGGGCCAGCTCGGCGGCCAGGCCCGGGTGGAGGGCGTCGAGGGCACGTGGAAGCGCCTCACCGAGAGCGTCAACGAGCTGGCCGGCAACCTGACCACGCAGGTGCGCGCCATCGCCACCGTGACCAGCGCCGTGGCCCGGGGCGACCTGACCCGCTCGATCGCCGTCGAGGCCCAGGGCGAGCTGGCCGAGCTCAAGGACAACATCAACTCCATGGTGGCCAACCTGCGCGAGACCACGCAGGCCAACCAGGAGCAGGACTGGCTCAAGTCCAACCTGGCCCGCATCTCGCGGCTCATGCAGGGCCACCGCGACCTGTTCGAGGTGGCCAAGCTGACGATGAGCGAGCTGACGCCGCTCGTCTCCGCCCGCTACGGCGCCTTCTACAGCGTCGATCCCGAGGGCGACCACGAGCTGCTGCTGATCGGCGGCTACGGCGTGCGGCCCGACCGCGGCCCGCGCCAGCGCTTCGCCGTCGGCGAGGGCATCGTCGGCCAGGCCGCCGCCGAGGGCCGGCACATCGTGCTCGACGACGTGCCGCCCGGCTACGTCACGATCGACAGCGGGCTCAGCTCCTCGACGCCGGCGCAGATCGTGGTGCTGCCGATCCTGTTCGAGAACCGGGTGCTGGGCGTGCTGGAGCTGGCCTCGTTCACGCCGTTCGGCGAGGTGCACCTCGACTTCCTGACGCAGCTCGTCGAGACCATCGGCGTCACGATGAACACGATCATCGCCAACTCCCGCACCGAGGACCTGCTGACCGAGTCGCAGCGGCTCACCCGGGAGCTCCAGGAGCGCTCGGACGAGCTCCAGCGCCAGCAGGAGGAGCTGCGCCGCTCCAACGCCGAGCTGGAGGACAAGGCGGCGCTGCTGGCCAAGCAGAACCGCGCGATCGAGATCCAGAACTTCCAGATCGAGCAGGCCCGCCGCACGCTGGAGGAGCGGGCCGAGCAGCTCGCCGTGTCCTCGCGCTACAAGTCCGAGTTCCTGGCGAACATGTCGCACGAGCTGCGCACGCCGCTCAACAGCCTGCTGGTGCTGGCCAAGCTGCTGACGGAGAACGCCGAGGGCAACCTGACGCCGCAGCAGGTCGAGTTCGCCCGCACGATCCACGGGGCCGGCTCGGCGCTGCTCCAGCTCATCAACGACATGCTCGACCTGTCCAAGGTCGAGGCGGGCCGGATGGACATCCACCCGATCCAGGTGTCGCTGCCGAAGATGGTGGACCTGCTGGAGGCGGCCTTCGCGCCGCTGGCCGCCGACAAGGGGCTGGCGTTCACCGTGGACGTCGCCGAGGACGTCCCGAGGGAGCTGCTGGCCGACGAGCAGCGCCTGCAGCAGGTGCTGCGCAACCTGCTGTCCAACGCGGTGAAGTTCACCCCCAAGGGCGAGGTCAAGCTGCGGGTC
Organism: Nonomuraea sp. NPDC005501; assembly: GCF_040605905.1. NCBI lineage: Bacteria > Bacillati > Actinomycetota > Actinomycetes > Streptosporangiales > Streptosporangiaceae > Nonomuraea > Nonomuraea sp. NPDC005501. Next base: position 115,752 of record NZ_JBEXDT010000001.1, read on the forward strand.
GCGGTCGCGCCGCCCGGCGTGGTGTTCGACGACGAGACGCTGCGCGGGGCCCCGGACCTGCTGGCGTTCCAGGTGGTCGACACCGGCATCGGCATCGCGCCGGACAAGCGGGAGCTGATCTTCGAGGCGTTCCGGCAGGCCGACGGCACCACCAGCCGCAAGTACGGCGGCACGGGCCTGGGCCTGGCGATCTGCCGCGACATCGCCCGGCTGCTGGGCGGCGAGATCCACGTGGACAGCGAGCTGGGCGAGGGCAGCACGTTCACGCTGTACCTGCCGGCCTCCTACAGCGGCCCGCTGGCCGCCGCCGAGGGCGACGCGAGCCGCCGGCAGCTCATGACCACCCCGGTCGAGGAGCCGGCGCCGGAGCCGCCGATGCCGATGGAGCTGCCCGAGCTGGTCGAGACGCCGTCCGAGACGCCGCAGTGGCAGGGCGAGGACCCGCTCAACAACGCGAAGATCCTCATCGTGGACGACGACATCCGCAACGTGTTCGCGCTGACCAGCGTGCTGGAGCGGCACGGCTCGACGGTCGTCTACGCCGAGAACGGGCGCGAGGGCATCGAGCAGCTCGAACGCAACGAGGACGTCGCGCTGGTCCTGATGGACATCATGATGCCGGAGATGGACGGCTGGGCCACGACGTCGGCCATCCGCCGCATGCCGCAGTTCGCCGATCTGCCGATCATCGCGTTGACCGCTAAGGTCATGCGGGGCGATCGCGAGAAGAGCATCGCCTCGGGCGCGTCCGACTACGTGCCCAAGCCGGTCGACGTGGACCGCCTGCTCGAACGACTGCGCGGTTGGCTCAGCCGTGGGCGGGTGTCCACCACCACGGACTCAGCCGAAGGGGCGTGATCCATGACGGATCGAGCCAACATCCTCCTTGTCGACGACCGCGAGGAGAACCTGATCGCCCTTGAGGCCATCCTCAGCTCGCTCGACCTCGTGCCGGTGCGCGCCCGGTCGGGCGAGGAGGCGCTCAAGGCCCTGCTCAACACCGAGTTCGCGCTCATCCTGCTGGACGTGCGGATGCCGGGCATGGACGGCTTCGAGACGGCCGCGCACATCAAGCGGCGCGAGCGGACGCGCAACATCCCGATCATCTTCCTCACGGTGGTCGACAGCGCCCCCGACTACGCCTTCCGGGGCTACGCGGCGGGCGCCGTGGACTACCTGACCAAGCCGTTCGACCCGTGGGTGCTGCGGGCGAAGGTGGCGGTGTTCATCGAGCTGTACAACATGAACAAGCGGCTGGCCGAGCAGTCGTCGATGCTGCGCGAGCGGATGGCGGGCGAGCTGGCGCCGGGCGCGGGCGACCCCGCGGCGGTGCTGCCGGAGCTGTCGCGCCGGCTGACCGCCGTGGAGGAGGAGCTGGCCAGGGTACGGGAGCTGGCGCGCAAGTCGCAGGACCCGGCGCTGACGATCCCGCTGGGCGATCTGGCCGAGCGGGTGACCAACCTGCGGGCCGGGTTCGACGCGCTGTCCTGACGTGCGTAAAACCGAGGACAATATCCATTAACGTGGGGATTTGTGCCTTTTCGGGTTCTCTACAGTCGGAATGAGGCCGACGCAGAGGAGAACCGACGTGCTGCACGATCATGGCTTCCTCCGTGAGCTCGTCGCGATGAAGGACGAGATGGGCGTCGTCTCGCTCTACGTGGACGCGGGGCCGCGGGTGGACCCGGGGATCAGGCCCGCGTGGGAGATCCGGCTGCGTGACGACCTCGCCGCGATACGCGCCAGGGTGTCGGCCTGGCCGGAGCGGGTCCGGCGCGCCACCGTCCTGGAGCACCTGGAAGCCCTCGAACCCGAGATCGCCCGGCTGGTCGATCCGGCCTCGCCCGGCCTCGGGCGGGCGCTGTTCGCCCCGGTCTGCACCGGAGAGATCCACCGGACGTCGCTTCAGGTGCCCGTGGGCACGTGCGCGGTGCTGGAGTCCACGGCGTACGTCCGGGCGATGATCGCCGCGATGGCGACCAGCGCGCCCGCCGGCGTGGCCGTGGTGAGCCGGGACGGCGTCCGGCTCATCGACTACCGGTACGGCATGGCGGAGGACGTGTACCGGTCCTCGTACGAGCTGGACAGCGACGACTGGCGGGAGATGCGCGGCCCCGGGCGGGCCGGCACCGAGCAGCGCTCGTCGGCGCACCACGAGCGCTTCCGGCGGCGCGCCGAGGAGAGCCTGGCCCGCTACCTGCAGGGGATCGCGCCCGAGATCAGCAACCGGATGGGCGCCCTGCGCTGGGCCGACGTGCTGCTGGTCGGCGATCCGCGGCTGACCTCGACGCTGGCGGAGGCGCTGCGCCCGCTCGACCTCGTCCAGGTGGACAGGGTGATCTCCGACGGCCCGGCCGGGGACGTGGTGAGCCGCGTCTCGGCGGAGCTGGTCGCGGTGCGCGTCCGCAGGGACACCGCGCTGGTCCGGCGGGTCGTGGACACGGCGCGGTCCGGCGGGCGCGCCGTGCTCGGTCTGGGGCAGACGCTCGCGCTGCTGAACGAGGGGCGGGTGGACTGCCTGCTGATCGACGAGAACGGGCGGTGGCGCGGCGGGCGGGGGCCCGACGGCTTCCTCTACCCGGCGGAGCAGGTGCCGCACGGCACGGTCACCACGGACGAGCCCGACCTCGGGGAGCGGATGATCGAGCGGGCGTTGGAGAGCGGGGCCGAGGTGACGGTCGTCCACGCCGGCGCGGCAGGCGCCCTGGCGGCGTACGACGGGGTGGGCGCGCTGCTGCGCTGGTGAAAAAGGCCGGGTCAGTGGCGGGCGCGCTCCAGGGCGTCCCAGAAACCGCGGCGCAGGGCGTGGCGGACCTCGTCGTGCAGCAGGAAGTCGATCGGCAGGGAGGAGCCCTGCAGCAGCCTGGCCTCCAGGTCGGAGGGCATGCGTGGCTTGCGCGCCAGCACGGCCTCCAGCCAGAGCGCGGGCGCGTCACGGGCGACCGACTCGCCGAAGTCGTGTCCCTCGCGGTGCGCGGCCTTCACGGCGTCGGCCAGCGTGGTGGCCTGCGAGCTGGACGGCGGCGTCGGCGTCACCCCGGACTGCGGCCCGGTGAAGGCGCCGAACTGCGCCGGTTGGTAGCTGCCGTTGGCCGGCTGCGAAGGCTGCGCGGGCTGCGGAGGCTGTGACGGCTGTGGCGGCTGCTGGTAGGCGCCGTTGGACGGCTGCGCGGCGAACTGCCCGGTGGACGGGGACTGCGACGGCTGCTGCGGGATGGGTCCGGTCGCCGGCGCCTGCGGCTCCTGGTGGTAGTAGGTGGGCATCGAGGGCGGCGGCGCGGCCTGGCCCCGTCCGGAGGGCGGCTGGCCGTCGCCCGCCGGGAGCGAGGGGGACGGGGTCGTCGGCGGGGCGGCGTGGCTGCCGCTCGGCTTCGGAGCCGGCAGCGGCGTCGGCAGGGACGAGGACGGCGGCGGAGCGGGCGGCAGCGAGTGGGTCGCGGCGTGGGCGGCGGAGCGGCCGTTGGACAACGAATGATGGCCGTTGCCGGTCTCGCTGACGCCGCTCACCAGGTTGACGTAGGGCCGCAGGTGGGTGTTGCCCAGCTCGATGAGGTCGTCGCCCTCCTGGCGCAGGGCGCGCGAGACGGCCCAGCCGTCCTCGGTGGCGATGGGCACCACGGTCACCCGGATGCCGAGGTCCTGCGCGTCGCAGACGACCTGGGCGAGGTCCTCGTCGCCGCTGACGACCACGGCGTCGCAGATCGCGTTGTTGCGGGCCAGCGTCATGAGGTCGCGGTGGACCTGGGCGTCCACGCCCTCGCGCCGGCCGGGCCGGATGCGGGACAGGCGCAGCTTCAGGCCGGGGATGTCGGCGAGGACGTCGTGCTCGGGGGTGCGGCGGCCCTCGACCGTCGCCTCGTACCAGTAGCAGCGCAGCAGCGGCAGCCCGGTGCGCTCGCGCGCGAGGTTGCTCATGAGCTGGAGCAGACCCGGGTAGTCCCACGCGACGGCCTCGCGATGACGGGTCCCATGCACGGCCATCGCGCCGTCAGCCAGCAGATAGCCGGCGTCCACGAACAGCGCGCAGCGATCCACTGACACCGCCCCTTTCCTGATGGTCCGCCCTCAAAGGCTCTGCACCGTCAGAGCCGGACTCGGCGGCCCTTTCTCAGGGTAGTGAAAGCAGGTGATCGTCCGAGGTTAATCCCGACGATTCGCCACCGCCCCGGGCATAGGCCAGACGATTCAGGGAGACCGTACCAGTTTGTCCCGGTTTCTGGTTACTGACGCGTACGGATGCTGACTGCGGCAATTCCAAACAGAATCGCATCTTTCTCGCTGGCAATGGTGAGGGCGGGATCGTCGCCCAGCTCCGCCTCGAACGTGTCGACGTCCACCCCGAACGTTGTCCCCGTGGCCCCGCCGGACGAGCCGTCGAACGGGTTCGCGGCGTCGCGGTCGCCGCCCTCCGGCACCAGCGGGCCACCGCCGGCGGACACCGTGTCGCCGCCGAGCTCCGCGTCCCCCTCCCACGTCACCAGCCGGACCCGCGCCGACGCACGGTCCGGCGTCAGGCCGTCCAGCGGCAACCGCAGCGGCCCCTTGCCGTCGCCTGTCACGGCCGCCCCGTCCAGGACGACGGTCCTGGTGTACGGCTTGGCGGGGTCGGTCGAGATGACCACGAGGCTCCACCCCGCGTGCCGGGACACGCCGCGCTCCATGGGCGCGTCGGCCGCCCACCAGTCGCCGTCCTTCCTGGAGTTGGCCACCAGGCCGGTGACGTCGGCGAACGCCTGGTACGCCGTCCCCGACGGCAGCCTGCCGGCCACCACCTGGTCCGGCCGCACCGGCTCGTACCTCCTGTGACCGGGCGGCCTCAGCCTGATCGGCCCCGGGACGCCGCCGCCCGCCGACCAGTACAGCCCCGCCCACACGACCCTGCCGCGCCCCGGCATGCGCAGGCGCGCGGCGCTGGACGCGGCGGTGGAGGCGGTTCGGTCGGCGTCGAGCGGGACCATCGACCACAGGTCGTTGTCACGTCTGGTGCCTTCGCGCCGCCTCGCCTCGGGGCAGCCGCTCCGGCCGTCGGGGCAGGTGAGCAGGGAGTTGCCGACCGCCATGACCGACACCTTGCCCTCCGTGGCGAACCTCGCGGGCGCCCCGGACAGCCGCACGCCCGCCGCGGCCCGCGCCGCCGTCCTCTGCCGACCGGCCCGCACCCGTACGGCCGGAGCGGCGCCCTCCCGGGCGTCGGGGGCCACCTGGACCCGGAGGAACAGCACGGTGCTCTCACCGGCGCGCAGCGCTCCCCGGGCGCACCGCGCCCCCTCCGGGACGGCCCGGCACACCCACCCGCCGACCGCACTGCCCGCGCCCGTCGCCCCTACGGCCTCCCGCGAGCCCGGAGGGACGGCTGCGTGACGCCCGTGGCGCTTGGCCGCGCCGTCCGGCGTCGTGTCCCGGCCCGCCGTCGCGTCGCGGCCCGAGGTCGCATCGCGGCCCGAGCTCGCGTCGCGGCCCGAGGTCGCATCGCGGTCCGAGGTCGCGTCGCGGTCCGAGGTCGCGTCGCGGTCCGAGGTCGCATCGCGGTCCGAGGTCGCGTCCCGGCCCGGCAGCGCGCCGCGACCAGGCAGCAGGCCGCGGCCCGTGGCGGGGCCGAGCACGGCGCCGTGGCCGCGGCTGCCCGGCGGCATCATCGTGACGCCGGGAGGCAGGTCAACCAGTGCCTTCACGCCCGCGCTCGGCCCCCCTCCGGAGTTGCGGACCCGTATCGCGACGATCCCCGGCCGGGCGCGGACCAGGGCACCGAGCGGGTCGATCGTGGCGTGCAGCCGGGCGCCGCCGCCGGCCGTCCACCCGGGCTCCGGGCCGGGCGGCGACACCGGGTTCGGCTCCGTCACGGTCAGCGGTGAACGCCCCGGAGTGAGCGGGTGGGCCATGGGGAAGGTGGCGAGCCGGTCGGCCGCGTGGCGGCCGGACGCGACGGCGAAGGTGGTGGCGGCGGCGACGGCCACCGCCGCACCGCCCGCCACGGCCACCCGCCGGCTCGCGGCCACGCGCTGGAGCCAGGCGAGCAGGTACGGGGTCCGGCGCGCCCCACAGGCGCCGGCCTCCCGCTCCCCACCCGGCCGTCCCTCCTCTGCCGACCCCTCGCCCGCCCGATCCCCCGGCCGCTCCTGGACCGGGTCCTCGCCGTCCCGATCCCAGCCCGCCCGGTCCTCGCCGTCCCGATCCCAGCCCGCCCGGTCCTCGCCGTCCCGATCCCAGCCCGCCCGGTCCTCGCCGTCCCGATCCAGGGCCGCCCGGTCCTCGCCGTCCCGGTCCCGGCGCGTCCGATCGTCGTGGTCCTCCCCGAGCTCGAGGTCCTCGTCCGCGTCCGCCAGACCGCCGTCCTCCTCCCAGAACGCGGTCTCCTCCTCCGCGCGCCCGGCGGCCACCGGCGTGCCGAACGGCGCCTCGACCGCCGCCGTGTCCGGCCCGACGGGTGCTGCGGAGCGGCGGGGAGCCGGAGTGACGCGGACGAGCGCCGACGACGGAGGCGCCGGTGAAGGCCGGGACAGGGCCGAGGCGTAGCCCGGGAAGACCGGGCCGAGCAGCAGGGGCCCGATGACGACCCGCAGCCCCCCGTTGATGTCCGCGAGCTCCGTCATGACCGCGTGGCAGCGCGGGCACCCGTTCACGTGCCGCCGCACCGTCCTGGAGTCGCGGCGCGACAGCGCGCCCCGGACATGCGCGCCGAGCCTGAAGAGCACCGGCTCGCACGCCGAGCCCGAGGAGGCGGACAGGTGCATATGGACGTACGCCTGTCTCAACCCTTCGCGGGCCCGGTAGGACAGCGCCGGCACCCCGTTCGGCGAGAGTCCCAGCAGCGGCGCCACCTCGGCGGGCTTGGCGCCTTCCACCTCCGTGTGCCAGAGCACCGCCCGCCACCGCTCCGGCAGCGACAGGAACGCCTGGGCGATCATCGACTTCTCCAGCCCGACGAGCGCCGGGTCGACGAAGGGCACACCCGGGTCGAACCGCTCCGTGTCGTCCGCCGACACCTGCCGGCTCTCGATCCGCGCCCGGTCGTAGACCGTGCGCCGCACCACCGTCAGCAGGTACGTGCGGAAGGCGTCCCCGGGCCCGCCGCCCCGCCCCACTAGGTCGAGGATCTTGGTGAACGCCTCGGCCACCACGTCCTCGATCTCCTCCTCACCCCGTACGAGCTGGCGGGCCAGCGCGCGGGCGGCGGTGGCGTGCCGCTCGTGGAGCCGCCCGTAGGCGGCGGCGTCGCCCTCTCTGACGGCTTCGAGGAGCTCGGCATCGCTCTGTGGTGATTCGATACACATGGTCACCTCGCGATTACGATTCGTTGCCTCGCCGAGTCATTCCGCAGCCATGGGCATGGCCAAACCCCTCGCGAGCCTTTACCTCGGACGGGCCGTCGTCCGGCGCGGAAGGCCGGCCCCTAAGCTTGGGCGCATGACGGATCGCGACGACCTGCTGGCTGAGATCAAGAAGAAGGCCGTGGTCCACGGCAAGGTGGTGCTCTCCTCCGGGCGGGAGGCGGACTTCTACCTGGACCTGCGCCGCATCACGCTCGACGCCGTGGCGGCGCCGCTGGTCGGCAGGGTGATGCTGGACCTCACCGAGGATCTCGGCTACGACGCCGTGGGCGGGCTCACGCTGGGCGCGGACCCGGTGGCCGGTGCGATGCTGCACGCGGCGGCGGCCCGGGGGCGGGAGCTGGACGCGTTCGTGGTGCGCAAGGCGCAGAAGGTGCACGGCCTGCAGCGCCGCGTCGAGGGTCCCGACGTGAAGGGCCGGCGGGTGCTCGTGGTCGAGGACACCTCGACGACCGGTGGGTCGTCGATGACGGCCGTGGAGGCCCTGCGCGAGGCGGGCGCCGAGGTGGTGGCGGTGGCCACGATCGTCGACCGTGGCGCGGCCGCGCGCATGGCCGAGGAGGGCCTGGAGTACCGCACCGCGTACACGCTCACGGACCTGGGGCTCTGAGCCGCCCGGACGGACGGCGCGCTACGGCGCCTTGACCGTGAATGCCTCCCGCTCGCCGGCCTTGCCCTGGGCGCGCGGCCTGCCGTTCTCCGTGACCCGGACCGTGGCCGCGTCGCTGAGGACCACGTCGAGCTCGGGCTGGAAGTAGCTGACCTCCTCGCCCCTGCTCATGTCGCGGTACTGCAGGACGTCTCCGCCCGGCACCCGGACCGTGACGAGGGGGCAGGTGTCGGCCACGCACTCGATGCGCACGGTCGGCACCTGGGCGCCGGCCGACGGCTCGGTGGTGGCACGGTGCGGCTCGGCCCGCTCAGGGGTGTCGAGCGTCAGGAACAACGCGCGCCCGCCGATGACGAGAAGCGTCGCGATCCCGGCGACCGCCAGAACGGCGACCGCGAGGCGGGCGAGGCCCATCGGATCTGACCTGTGGCGTCCCACACTCCGGAGAGTACTCCCGGAACGGGCCGGTTCCGATTACGGGCCGTCAGTGCCCGTGGGGATGCGGTGGTGCTTGCCCGTGGGCGCCGGCCCGGCGGGCTTGGGCGACCTGCGGCGCTTGACCACCTCGAAGATGATGGGGATCAGCGAGATCAGCACGATGAGGAAGACGCCCGGCAGGATGTACTTGTCGATGGCCTTGGGATCGACCTTGTCGCCGAGGTAGTGGCCGAGCAGCAGCATGCCCTCGACCCAGACCACGCCGCCGATGACGTTCCAGACGAGGAAGCGCCTCGCGGGCATCTCCAGCACGCCGGCGACCGGGTTCATGAACGTGCGGATGATCGGCACGAACCGGGCCAGCACCACGGCCTTGGCCGGGCCGAACTTGTCGAAGAACTCCTCGGCGCGCAGGACGTGCTCGCGCTTGAACAGCCGTGAGTCGGGCTTGTCGAACAGCCTCCGCCCGAACCTCGCCCCGAGGAAGTGACCGAGCTGCGCGCCCGCGATCGCGCACAGCGGGGCGCCGATCAGCAGCATCGGGAACGACAGCGGCTCGATCCCCATGCCGGCGGCCACCGACGCGGAGCTGAAGATACCGGCCGCGACCAGCAGAGAGTCGCCCGGCAGGAAGAAGCCGAGCAGCAGACCCGTCTCGGCGAAGATGATGACGAGCACGCCGATCGTCGCGAAGGCGCCGAAAAGGGTGAGCCACCACGTCGGATCGAGAAGGTTCAAGAGCGAGTCCACAGGCTGAGCCTACCTGGAGAGCGGGGGCTCGACGGGTGGTCCGAGGCGCGTTGTCACTACCACATGGGGTAGCTGACGGTAATACTGGGCAGCGCGCAGCCTTACTTCTCAGGGAGACGATCATGCCGATAGCCACTCCAGAGATCTACGCCGAGATGCTCGACCGGGCCAAGGCTGGCGGATTCGCCTACCCGGCCATCAACGTGACCTCCTCCCAGACGCTCAACGCCGCGTTGCGCGGTTTCGCCGAGGCCGGGAGCGACGGCATCGTTCAAATCTCCACGGGCGGCGCCGAGTTCCTGTCGGGCGCGTCGGTGAAGGACATGGTGACGGGCGCGACGGCGCTGGCCGAGTACGCCCGGGTGGTGGCCGCCAAGTACCCGGTGACCGTGGCCCTGCACACCGACCACTGCCCGAAGGACAAGCTGGACGGCTTCGTGCGGCCGCTCCTCGACATCTCCCTCGAACGCGTCTCACGCGGCCTCGACCCGCTCTTCCAGTCGCACATGTGGGACGGCTCGGCCGTGCCGCTGGAGGAGAACCTTGAGATCGCGCAGGAGCTCCTGGAGAAGTGCGCGCGGGCGCGGGTCGTCATGGAGATGGAGATCGGCGTCGTCGGCGGCGAGGAGGACGGCGTCGTCGGCGAGATCAACGAGAAGCTGTACACCACGCCCGGCGACGCGCTCGCCACGGCGGAGGCGGTCGGCATCGGCGACAGGGGCCGCTACCTGCTGGCGGCCACGTTCGGCAACGTGCACGGCGTCTACAAGCCCGGCCACGTCAAGCTGCGGCCGGGCGTGCTGAAGGAGCTCCAGGACGCGGTCGCCGCCAAGTACGGCAAGGAGAAGCCGTTCGACCTGGTCTTCCACGGCGGCTCGGGCTCGTCGCTGGAGGAGATCCGGGAGGCCATCTCGTACGGCGTGGTCAAGATGAACATCGACACCGACACGCAGTACGCCTTCACGCGGCCGATCGCGGACCACATGTTCCGCAACTACGACGGCGTGCTGAAGGTCGACGGCGACGTCGGCAACAAGAAGAGCTACGACCCGCGCTCGTACGGCAAGGCCGCGGAGGTCGGGATGGCCACCCGCGTGCGTGAGGCGTGCGAACACCTCGGAAGCGCTGGGACGAAGATCTCCTAGCCACGTCAGGGGCCCGGCGGGTATGACTTGTCCTATGGACAACCTTCTCGCCGGGCCGCCCCCGACGTACCTTCCGGACCTGCCCGAGGCCAGGGAGGCGCTGGAAGCCGGGGCCAAGCCCTCCGACGTGGCCGCGCGGTTCCCGGCCTACCCGACGGCCTGGGCCGCGCTCGCGGAGGAGTACTTCGCGCAGGGGCACGCCGTCACCTCCTACGCCTTCGCCCGTACCGGCTACCATCGCGGGCTCGACCAGTTGCGCCGCAGCGGCTGGAAGGGGCACGGGCCGATCCCGTGGGAGCACGAGCCGAACCGCGGCTTCCTGCGCTGCCTGTACGCCCTGGCGAGGGCCGCGCAGGCGATCGGCGAGAAGGACGAGGCCGAGCGGTGCGTCCAGTTCCTCAAGGACAGCGACGAGGCCGCCTATGACGCGTTGGCCGGGTAGCCCTTGGGACGAATAGGCATACTCGGGTAGTCTCTCTACGCAAGAGCCCCTGTCGCGCTTGCGCCAGGGGTTTCGTTTTGTGCTCGGGAGACTAGAACCATGCCGGCTGTCGTTCTCGTGGGCGCCCAGTGGGGCGATGAGGGCAAGGGCAAGGCCACCGACCTGCTCGGTGGCGATGTCGACTACGTCGTCCGCTACCAGGGTGGCAACAACGCGGGCCACACCGTGGTCATCGGCGACCAGAAGTACGCTCTGCACCTGCTGCCCACGGGGATCCTGTCGCCCGACGTGGTGCCGGTGATCGGCAACGGCGTGGTCATCGACCCGCGCGTGCTGCTGGACGAGATCGACGGGCTCGCCGCGCGGGGCATCTCCGCCGAGCGGCTGTTGATCTCGGCCAACGCGCACCTGATCATGCCCCACCACCGTGCGCTCGACAAGGTCACCGAGCGCTACCTGGGCAAGGCAAAGATCGGCACGACCGGGCGCGGCATCGGGCCCGCGTACGGCGACAAGGTCTACCGCATGGGTGTGCGGGTCCAGGACCTGCTCGACCCGGGCATCCTGGCCAAGAAGATCGAGGCCGCGCTGACCGAGAAGAACCAGGTGCTCACCAAGGTCTACAACCGCCGCGGCATCGAGCCGGAGCGGGTCCTGGAGGAGTACCTCGGCTACGCCGAGCGGCTCAAGCCGCACATCTCCGACACCTCGCTGGTGCTGTCGAAGGCGCTGGACGAGGGCAAGTTCGTGCTGCTGGAGGGCGGCCAGGGCACGCTGCTGGACCTCGACCACGGCACGTACCCGTTCGTCACCTCCTCCTCGCCGACCTCGGGCGGCGCCTGCGCCGGCTCCGGCATCCCGCCGACCCGGCTGACGAAGGTCATCGGCATTCTCAAGGCGTACACGACGCGGGTGGGGTCGGGCCCGTTCCCGACCGAGCTCGAGGACGAGATGGGCGACTGGCTGCGCACGACCGGCGGCGAGTACGGCGTCACCACCGGTCGCAACCGCCGCTGCGGCTGGTTCGACGCGGTCATCGCCCGGTACGCGACCCGCATCAACGGGGTGACCGACTTCTTCCTCACCAAGCTGGACGTCCTGTCCGGGCTGGAGCGGATCCCGGTCTGCGTGGCGTACGAGGTGGACGGGGTGCGGCACGAGGAGATCCCGATGACGCAGACCGACTTCCACCACGCCAAGCCGATCTACGAGGAGCTTCCGGGCTGGCAGGAGGACATCTCGGGCGCCAAGACGTTCGAGGACCTGCCGCGCAACGCGCAGGACTACGTCCGGGCGCTGGAGAAGATGAGCGGGGCCCCGATCAGCGCGGTGGGCGTGGGCCCGGCGCGTGACGCGACCCTGGTGCTGCGCCCGCTGACCTGAGCGGCCGTGGGGGGCGCGCCCGCTCACCTGAGCGCCCCCCGGTCAGCTGGTGAGGACCGCGGCCGTCATGGGGGTGTGGACGGCCCAGCCGAGGGTCTCGTAGAGGGAGCGGCCGGCGGGGGTGGCGACCAGCACTCCGTCGGTGGCTCCGCCGGCCGCGGCGGTCGCGGTGAGGGCGCCCATGACGATGGTTCCGAGACCGCGCCGCCGGTGGTGCGGCGCGGTCTCGACCTGGTCGACGACCGCCGTGGTGCCCGCGATGGCCATCTGCCCCCGCGCGGCCATCTCGCCGGCGGCGGTGAGCAGGCGCGCGACGGTGACGCCGGCCCGCGTGGTGACGGCCAGCGTGTAGCCGTCCGGCGCGACCACGCCGGCCCGCGCGGCCGCCGTCGCGCCGGTCAGACCCCTGGTGCGCGGCGCGGGGTCGAGCGAGGCGGTCATCATGAACTCCTGCTCCTGTACGTCCCACGGCCGCGGCAGCCAGGGCGCGACCTCCTCGTACGGCGCGCAGAGCTTCAGCCAGGTGCCGGGGGCGCTGGGCAGGGCCGTCAGGTGGCGCAGGGTGGCCGGGGTGGGAGCCGGCACGACGTGGCGGACCACGTGGCCGGGCAGGCCGACGTCGACTCTCAGGCCCCAGGGCTCGCGCACGGGGGTGGGGGCGTTGCGGGAGACGACCCAGCCGTCCACCCAAGCCCGTACGGTCGCGGGCCGGACCGTTTTGAGAGCCCGTGTCATGGCGGTCAGCTTATTGCAGGAAGATTGCAGCTATCCAGGCAAAAAAGGCATGCGACGGCTCACACCGGACACCTAACCTCGACCCCATGGACATCCGCCGGGTCACCGCGTTCGAGGCCGTCGAGGCCGCCGGCCACCTGTTCGACACGCCGCCGCGCCGAGAGGCGACCGGCAGGTTCCTGGCGGACGAGGGGCACCATCTGCTCATCGCGTACGTGGACGGCACTCCCGCCGGGATGGTCACCGGGGTGGAGATGACGCACCCGGACAAGGGCACGGAGATGTTCCTGTACGAGCTGGGCGTGGACGGGCGCTTCCGCGGCCAGGGGATCGGGCGGGCACTGGTGCTGGCGCTGGCCCGGCTGGCCCGGGAGCGCGGCCTGTACGGGCTGTGGACGGCGACGGGCAAGGACAACGCGGCGGCCCAGGCGACGTACTCGGGCACGGGCGGCGACCCGGAGTGGGAGCAGGTGATCTACACCTGGGCCTTGGACGGCCCGATGTAGGGATTTTGCGGGCAAAAGGGATGCGGCGTGGCGGCGCGGGAAGGCGGCGGGCGCCCGGTAGGGTCCGGGTGTGCGCGTCGAGATACATGGCCACCGGGGGGCTAGGGGCCTCTGGCCCGAGAACACGCTGCCTGGCCTGAGCCGCACGCTGGAGCTCGGGGTCCACGCTCTGGAGCTGGACGTCGCCCTCACCGCGGACCAGCGGCTCGTGCTCACGCACGACCTCACGGTCTCGGCCGTGACCAGTGCCGACACGCGGCCGGTCCGGGCGGGCGACCCGGCGTACCCGTACGTCGGCAAGCCCGTCAACTCCCTCACGCTCGCCCAGCTGCGCACGCTCGACGTGGGCGTGCGGCTGCCGCGACACCCCGACGACCCGTTCGCCATCACGCAGGTGGCCGTCCCCGAGACCCGCATGCCCACGCTGGGCGCGGTGCTCGGGCTGGTGAACGCCTACGAGGCGGACGCCGTGCGCCTGCACGTGGAGCTCAAGTCCGACCCGACCCGGCCCGAGCTGACCCCCGACCCGGAGCTGTTCACCGGGCTCGTGATCGAGGAGCTCGACCGGCACGGCAGGCTGGACAACGTCGCCGTCCTCAGCTTCGACTGGCGGATCATCACGCACGCGGCGGCGATGGCGCCCGGGACGCGGCGGTTCGCGCTGATCGAGCCCGACACGCTGCACTGGCACGACGACCTGGGCGACGACGTCCCGGCCGCCGCCCGCGACGCCGGCGCCACCACGCTGTCGCCCGAGCACGTGATGGTGGACGAGCGCCTGATGTCCCAGGCCACCGCCGCCGGGCTCGACGTGGCGGTGTGGACGGTCAACGACGCCGCGCTCGCGACGCGCATGCTGGATCTGGGCGTCTCCGGCATCGTGACCGACTACCCGGACCGGATGCGGGAGCTGTGGCGCGAGCGCGGGCTGCCGCTGCCCGCCCCGGTCGAGCCCCTGAGGCCCGTCCCCGCCTGAAACCCCTTCAGGGGATGACGGCTCAGGGGAGGACGGCGCCCACCCGCTTGACGGTGCGGATGACCGGCGACGTCTCCACCTCGCGCACGCCGTCCAGGGGCGCGACCCGCTCGGTCAGGTACCGGTACAGGTCCTGGGTGTCGCGGCACGTCACGCCGGCCATGAGGTTGCTCGGGCCGGTGATGGCCGCGGCCACGTCCACCTCCGGATGCTCCGCCAGCGCCGCCCCCACCTCCGCCAGCCGCGCGGGCCGCACCTTCATCCACAGCCACGCCTCGGCCCGGTAGCCGAGGGCCCGCGGCGGGATCTCGACGTCGAACCTGAGCGCGCCGGCGCCGCGAAGCTGCTCGACGCGCCGCCGTACCGTCGACTGCGAGCAGCGTCCCGCCGCCGCCAGGTCGCCGTACCCGGCGCGTCCGTCCTGGGCGAGCACCCGCAGCATCGCGAGGTCCTGCTCGCTGAAGGAGACCACCGTCGTGGACGGCGGGGCGGGGCTGAGCCGTGTGACCTGTTCCTCGGAGAGGACGGCGATCCGCGAGCGCCATCCCGCGTACATGTGCAGGGTCGCGTGCGCGGTCATGGACACGACGCGCGGCGTGCGCGGCAGCTTCTTCAGCAGCAGCGCGTCGCCGTCCTCCTCGCCGCCGGCGTGGACGCCGCAGACGATCTCGGTGCCGCCGGACAGCAGGCGCACCCACACCGTGTCGTCACGCCGGGCCAGCGCCTCGGCCACGGGCCCGGCGGCGTCGGGCGTGCAGACCAGCCGGACGGCCCACGAGGTGTGCCCGAGCAGGGTGCCGTCGAGCGTGCCGACGATGCGCAGCAGCCCCTGCGCGCGAAGCCTCCGGTAGCGCCTGGCGATCGTGTGCTCGGAGACGCCCAGGACCTCGCCGATCCCGTTGAACGGGGCCCGCCCGTCGACCTGGAGGGCATGCACGAGAGCGAGGTCGAGCGCGTCCATCGAGCCACCGCTCATGGTCGCGGAGCCGGGGAGGGGAGGCCTGAGATGATCATATCGGCGAGCAGGGCGTAGCTGGCGTCCAGGTCAAGCGGGAGCCCGAACGCGCCCCCGCTCTCCAGGACGGCGAAGCCGTGGACGGCCGAGCGCAGGCACCGCGCCGCGTGGACGGCGTCCGCGCCCTCCAGCCCGTACCCCCGGAACGTGGCGAGCATGATGTCGATCACCCGCTGGCCCGCCTTGGCCATGTCGTCCTGCTCGTTGGCCATGTCGTCCTGCTCGGGGCGGGCGGCCTGGATGACGGCGGCGTACCTGCCGGGGTTGCCGGTGACGTAGTCGCGGTAGGCGGCCATGCAGGCGCGCAGCGCCTCGTCCCCCGAGCGGCCCAGGACGGCTTCGCGCAGGCGGTCCGCCAGCTCGTCCATCACGCGTACGGACACGAGGGTGTTGAGCTCGGCGAGGTTGCGCACGTGCTTGTAGAGGGACGGCGTGGCGACGCCCGCGCGGCCGGCCACCGCCGCCAGCGTGACCGCGGCCGCGCCTTCCTCGTCGATGATCCGCAGGGCGAGATCGACCACGGCGTCCCGGGACAGGCCGGCCCTAGCCACGGGCGTGCTCCTTGAGGAAGGGCAGCACGACCTCGGCGACCTCCTCGGGGAACTGGGCGTGGGCGTAGTGGCCCGCGCCCTCGACCATCACCACCGTACCCAGCCCGGCCGGCATGCCGGCGACGATGCCCTCCGCCTCGGCCTCGGGGTCGGCCCAGTCGGGGTCGAGCGTACCCATGAGGACCAGAGCGGGGACGCGGAGGTTCGCGAGCTGAGCGCCGGCGTCGGTCGGGGCGGACATGCCCATCTTGGCGACCACGCCCATCCGGCCGGGACGGCTGAGCGCGGCGGCGAGCGCGGACATGTACGCCTCGTGGTCCGCGGGTCTGGCGCCCGGGTACGCGTGGTCGAGGTAGCTGCGCCACAGCTTCAAGCTGCGCAGCATCCCGGCGCTCATCAGCAGTCTGATCCCCTTGCGGTGCCGGCCGTTGCGCAGCAGGCCCCCGAGGTCGGGCTTCTGCTCCCGCGTGAACGGGGCGATCTCGACGACGGCGCTGACCAGGTCGGGCGCGAGCGCCGCCGCGATGGTGGCCGCGCCGCCGGCGAAGGAGTGGCCGGCGATGACGGCCGGGCCCCCCAGATGGCGTATGAGAGCCAGCAGGTCACCCGCGACGTCCGTGCGGGTGTAGGACGGCCAGTCGAGGCTGGACTCGCCGTGACCGCGCATGTCGACCGTGGCGACCCGGTAGCCGACGGCCACCAGGCGGGGCGCCAGGAAGCGGTACGCCTCCCGGCCGTTCCCGATCCCGTGCGCCAGCACGACGAGCGGCCCCTCACCGGCCACGTCGTAAGCCAGCCGACCGCCCTCGATCTCCAGGTACTGGGTCATGCCGTCCTCCTGTTGGCTAATCTCTGTTGCTTTAAAGCTACTGTCATTAGCCAATGCCTGTCAACAGCCGATCAGCCGGGAGAACGTCGCGCCCATCGAGTCGCCGGACATGCACGAGAGCTGGGCCGATCGCCGCGTCTGAGCCGCTTTTCGCCAAATTTCTCGATCTTGTGCCGGAAATCATCATCCGACCGGCTCCGAGCTGCGCCACCCGGGCTGCCGGGACGATGGTTGAGCCATGAGCACATATCTGGTTTTCGGCGCCACCGGTAACGTCGGCAGGCGAGTGACTGAGCGACTCTCCTGGTCAGGGGCCGCCGTGCGCGCCACCAGCCGCCGCCCCGAGTCGGCGCGGCTGCCCGAGGGAGTCGAGGTGGTCGCCCCCGACCTGACCGCGCACGGCGTCCTGGAGGACGTCGAGGCGATGTTCCTGATGTGGCCGTTCCACTCCGCCGAGCAGGCGGGCCCGTTCGTCGAGGCGATCAAGCGGAACGTCCGCCGCGTGGTCTTCATGACCGGCGGCGGCGTGCGTCCCGGGCTGCCGCCGGAGGAGCAGCCGAACCCGGTCGCCCGCTGGCACGCCACCGTGGAGCACCTGATCGAGCAGTCGGGCGTGGAGTGGACGGTGCTGAGCCCGAGCACGTTCATGACCAACACCCTGTGGTGGAGCGACCAGATCAGGGCCGGCGACACGGTCCGGGGAGCGTACGGCTCGGTGACCATGACGCCGATCCACGAGGACGACATCGCCGCGGTCGCGGTCGCGGCGCTGACCGGGTCCGGGCACGGGGGACGCCGCTACAACCTGACGGGCCCCGAGGCGCTGACGCAGGCCGAGCAGGTACGGGTGATCGGCGAGGCGATCGGCCGCCCCCTGCGCTGGGTGGAGCTCTCCTTGGCGGAGGAGCGGGAGCGGCTGCTCGCCGACCCGTCCTTCCCGGACTCCTTCGTGGACGAGCTGCTCGCCGGGTACGCGAAGATGACCTCTGCCCCGCCCCCGGCCCCCACCACCACGGTCGAGGACGTCACCGGGACGCCCCCGGCGACGCTGGCCGCCTGGGCCGCCGAGCACGCCGGCGCGTTCGAGAGGTTCCCCGCGTGAAAGTGATCGTCGCCGGGGCTGGGCTGGGCGGGCTGTGCCTGGCCGGCGCGCTGCGCAGGGCCGGGATCGAGGTGGCCGTCCACGAGCGCGACCCCGCTCTGAACACCCGCCGGCAGGGCTACCGCCTGCACCTGGGCGAGACGGCCATCCAGGCCCTCACCGCCGTGCTGCCGCCCGACCGGTGGGAGGAGTTCCTGGCCACCGCCCACGTGCCGCGGCCGCGCTTCGTCCGGCTCGACCCGGCGCTGAAGGTCCTCGACGTCGTGGAGATGGGGCACCACGGCCGGCACCTGGCCGTCGACCGGGAGACCCTGCGCCGGGCGCTGCTGGCCGAGGTGGAGGACGCGGTCACGTTCGGCCGGCGCCTGACGGCCTTCGACGCGCGGCCGGACGGGGTGACGGCGCTGTTCGCCGACGGGTCCACCGCCACGGGCGACGTGCTCGTCGGCGCCGACGGCGTCAACTCCGCGGTGCGCCGGCAGTACCTGCCGCATGCCCGGGTCGTCGCCACGGGCCTGGTCCAGCTCTACGGCAAGATCCCGCACGGCCTGGCGGACGACATGGGCAACGTGTTCACCGCGATCTCCGGGTCCGGCCACCGGGTGGTGGGCGTCGCGCCCACCCGGGACTACACGACCTTCTCGTTCAGCGCCCGCGCCGAGGACCTCCCCGCCGGCCTGGCCGAGCTGAGCCAGGAACGGCTTCGCGTCATGGTCCTGGACATGACGCCCGGCTGGCACCCCCGCGTCCACGAGATGATCGCCCGCTGGACGGAGGTCTTCCCGCTGGAGCTGCGCACCAGCGTGCCGGTCCCGGCGTGGCCGACCACCCGGGTCACGCTGCTGGGTGACGCCGTCCACGCCATGAGCCCGGCGGCGGGGGCGGGAGCCGGCATCGCCCTGCGCGACGCGACCGCCCTCGCCGCGGCCCTCGCCCGCGGCGGCGATCCTCTGGACGCGCTGCGGGCGTACGAGGGCGAGATGGTCGAGTACGGCTTCGCGGCCGTCCGCGACTCGGCCGCCAACGGAGCCCGCTTCCTCGGCCAGGACCCCCTTCCGGGCCTCCTCGGGCCGGCTCATTCGCCGGGCGGCAGGCGGGGGATGCCGGCCCGGTAGAGGCTCGTGATCTTCCATACGGCGCTGGACATGATGGAGGTGATGCGCCAGCTCCTGGCCGAGGGCTGGGAGATCAGCGCCGAGGACGTCGCACAACTGTCGCCCTACCTGACGGCGCACATCAGCCGGTTCGGCCTGTGTGCCACCGACGTGCTGCGGCTGCGGCCTGATGACTTCGACCCCGACCTGCCCGAGATCGACTTCGCCACTCTGGCCAAGGCGGCGTAGCGCTCCACCTTGCTCACGCGGTGACGGGCTGAAAGGGCTCGTTGGGTCGCCGGATAAGTCGCACCCCTGACGGCCGCGGTGGTTAACCGGGAAGAATCGCGTCTTCCCGGCGGCTCTTACAGGTCCGTACGTAGATCTCTCGATTCAGACGGCTCCTGGTCATCGTCCGATTGCCACGGGATGGGCTCAGCTCGTGGGATGCGCAGGGTGGGGCGGCGGGCCCAGGTGGCCCAGCGCCACAGCCACTCCATGGGGCCCTGGCGATGGCGGCGCAGCCAGAGGGTGGAGAGCAGCCACTGGGCCGCCAGGATGACTCCTGCGGCCTGGAACGCCGTCGACGACGATTGGCCGATCGGCAGGCCGAAAATGTGACTGACCGTCAGAACGAGGAGTGTGGCGGTCACGTAATTGGTCAGTGCCATCCGGCCCAGCGGCGCGAAGACGAACTGCAGCACCGGTCTTAGCGGCGTTCTGAGCAGGATGAGCAGGACGCACACGTATATACCGGCGAGCAGCAGATCGGCCAGGGTGGTCGTGGCGGGCAGGTACGTCGTGGCCCCCACGGCCCGCATGCTGGCCTGTACCCATAGGACGGCGGCCAGTCCCGCCGCGAAGGCCAGGCCCAGCAGGACCGGCCCTCGGGTGGACCGCTCGATCTTCTCGATCACCCCGTATCGGACCAGTGCCGAGCCCAGCAGGAACAGCCCTGCGATGAGCAGGGGCCCGCCCCCGCTGATCACCGCCCCCGTCATGAGCGTGGCGGCGAGACCGACCACGGCCCACCGCGGCAGCCAGGTCGAGGGCAGCAGGACCAGCAAGCCGGCGATGGCGTACTTGGTCAGGACTTCGCCCGGCCACAGCAGCATGTGCACCAGCCCGATCGCGAGCAGCATCAGGAGCCGGCGCAGCAGGGCCAGCCAGGGGCGGGGGACACGGTGCGCGGCGGAGTCGTGCAGCAGGGAGAACCCGATGCCGAACAGCAGGGAGAAGATCGGGAGCCCGAGCCAAGGGTCCCAGTCCCCCATGGGCTGCACCGCGACGGCGGTACCGCCGTCGGCTATCAGCTGGATGTTGGCCAGCAGGATCTCACAGAGTGTGAACCCGCGCAGAACGTCGAGCGCGGCGATACGCGGTCGGCCGGGGAAAGTCATGGGCGGGGTCTCCCCTGCCATTGCCCCGGCGTGGGTGGAGGGGACGCCGGGAGCGCGGGTCAGATCTCCGGCATTCATTCCCGGAGCGTGATCTTCATAGGGCATGGGGCCTCATCATGCGGATGCGGGCCTAGCGCGGACATCGACCACAAGTCTGGTCTCACGGTCTGCGACCGTACTTTCGGCCGATTCAGCGCAGATGTTGTCCGCTGAGATGTCGGCGTGCTTTTCGCGCACGATGCCCCTCAACGGGGCATCGGTGAGGTCCTGATTCAGTTGTTCCCGACAACCCCTCCGTTGCTCAGCTCACCACGCCGGATTCCCACGCCCAAGCTGCGATCCCCACCCGATTCCTGACACCGAGCTTGGCGAAGATGCTGCCTAGGTGCGTCTTGACCGTCGACAGCGACACGAACAGCTCCGCAGCCACCTCTTGGTTGGAGCGCCCCCTGGCCACCAGCCGAACGACGTCCAGCTCGCGATCGGTCAGCGGGGCGTTCGCCGGTTGCGCTGCCTGCCGGGGCTGGGTCAGGTGCTGCAGCAGTCGTACGGTCACCGACGGCGACACCAGCGCGTCGCCCGCCGCGGCCGCCCTGACGGCCTCGATGAGCAGCGTGGGCCCGCTGTCCTTGAGCAGGAACCCGGTGGCGCCGGAGCGCAGGGCGCCGTAGACGTACTCGTCCAGGTCGAAGGTGGTGACGATGACCACCCGCATCGGGTTGTCCGCCCCAGGCCCGGCCAGGGATACGGGTCACCTCGATCCCGTCCAGCTTGGGCATCCGGATGTCAAGCAAGCACACGTCAGGTCGCAGGCGTCTGGCCTCCGAGACGGCCTCGGCGCCGTCCGAGACTGCGGCCACCACCTCCATGTCCGATTGAGCGTCCACAATCATCTGGAAGCCGGTGCGTACCATTTGCTGGTCGTCGGCGATAAGAACCCGAATAGTCACGACAGCAGCTCTAGAGATCAACCGTTCGGCCGATGAGGTCATGGACTCGCGGCCGATGCCGGCGCCGATCCGGAACCGCAAGATCAGCTTCATGGCACACGACAACCCCTTCCCGGCGCGGAGAAGGCCGATACTTCTGGCCGCCGTCGCGGGACTGCTCGCCCTCACGGCCTCTCTCGTCGCGGCGCCGGCCCCCGCAGCCGCCGCGGCACCCGGCACGCCGTACCTCCCGAAGCCGACCGGCCCTCACCGCGTCGGCACCACATCCCTGCACCTGACCGATACCTCCCGCCCCGACCCGTGGGTCCCCGCGGCCAAGACCAGGGAGCTCATGGTCTCCCTGTGGTACCCGACCGCGGCGCGTGCCGGGCGGCGCGCG
Source organism: Nonomuraea sp. NPDC005501 (assembly GCF_040605905.1). Lineage (NCBI taxonomy): Bacteria > Bacillati > Actinomycetota > Actinomycetes > Streptosporangiales > Streptosporangiaceae > Nonomuraea > Nonomuraea sp. NPDC005501. The sequence continues at coordinate 137,385 of NZ_JBEXDT010000001.1, forward strand.
CCGTACGTCACCCCCAAGGAATCCGAACTGCTCTTGAAGGGCTCGGGAATCAAGGAACTGGAGAACATACCGCCTAAGGCGCTCAGCCGGACGCGGACGAACGCCCTCACTGACGCCGAGCCGTCGGGACGCCGGCGAAGCCTGCCGCTCGTAGTGCTGTCGCCCGGTTTCACCTGGCCTCGCAGCTCTCTCACGGGTCTGGCCGAGGACCTGGCGAGCAGAGGGTATGTGGTGGCCGGCATCGACCACACCTACGAGAACTTCGCCACCACCTTTCCTGACGGGCGGGTCGCCACCTGCGCCGCCTGCGCGCATGTCAACGACGGCGACTTCGGCCAGAGGGTGATCCGGAGCCGGGCGGTCGACATCCCCTTCGTGCTCGACCAGTTGACCGGTCCGCGGCCCAAGTGGAAGGGCAGCGCCCTGATCAATCCGGCCCGGATCGCGATGGCGGGCCAGTCCATCGGAGGGGCCGCCGCCCCGGAGACCATGTTGAAGGATGTCCGGGTTCGCGCCGGGGTCAACCTGGACGGCAGCATGTTCCTCCCGATCCCCGAGAGCGGGCTGGCGCGACCGTTCATGTTGATGGGCGCCCCCTCGGGCGACAGCACCTGGAAGCGTGACTGGGAGCACCTGACCGGGTGGAAACGCTGGCTGGTGGTGAAGGGAGCGCTGCACCCGTCCTTCACCGACTACGACATGCTGCTCCAGCAGCTCGGCGCGGACCTCGGCGGCGGCCTGAAGGAAACCCGCTCGATGGACATCACCCGCACGTACGTCGCCGCCTTCTTCGACCTGCACCTGCGCGGCAAGCCGCAGCCCCTGCTGAACAAGCCCTCCCCGCGCTACCCCGAGGTCCAATTCTGCGCACCGTCGGCCAAGAACTGCTGATGTGAACGCTTGCGCTCCAGGCCGATGATCATCCATCACAGTCGAGGGCAGCGCTGACCCCAGCATCGGCGGAGCCAACCGCACCGGGCTGCGCTGCCGGGGTCAGCCTGAGCCCCGAACACCTGGCGGGATTCCTCGGCAAGTGTGTGGGCGTGGGAACGCCCACACGCCCCGACCGCAAGATCGTTAACCCGGCGACTGCGGTGCCCCGGTGGCGAGAAGGGCGCTCTGTTCTCCAGCAGCTCATGTACGGGATAATTGTCTATTATCACGTACATGAGCGATCATGGCGGCGCGGCGACCAGGACAACACTTCGCAGGGACGGTGCGCGACTTCGGCACGTTATCCGGTACATCATCCGGGCCGCAGCAGGCTCCGCCGAGCGGTCGGCATGAGCGCCGCGCCAAAGATCACCGCCCTGCGCGGCGGGCACGTCACACTCGCCGCGGCCGCCGACGCCTTCCTCGCCACCCCGCGCACCGCCAACCCCAACACCCACCGCGCCTACGCCTCCGCGATCGACCGCACCATCGAGCGGCTTGGCCGCGACCGGCCGCTCGCCGAGATCGCCGACGCCGAGATCGGCCAGGCGCTCGCCGAGCTGTGGGGCCGCTGCGCGCCGGCGACCTGGAACCGCAACCGCGCCGCCGTCACCTCCTGGCTGACCTGGTGCCAGACCAAGAAACACTGGGCCACCCCCTCGGTCCCGGCTGAGGCCGAACGCCGCAAGGAGATCGCCGACGAAACCCGCGCCGTCGCCAAGACCACCATCCACCGGCTGCTGTCACGCCGCGACATCCCGCTCCGGGAGAAGACCCTGTGGCGAATGCTCTACGAAACCGCCGCCCGGGCCGCGGAGATCCTGGCGCTCAACGTCGAGGACTTGGACCTGGAGCATCGGCGGGCACCCGTCCGGTCCAAGGGCGGCGCGCTCGAGTGGGTGTACTGGGAATCCGGGACCGCCCACCTGCTGCCCCGGCTCCTCCGGCTCCCGGACGGCAGCACCCGCACGCAGGGCCCGCTGTTCCTGTCCGAACGCCGCCCCGTGCCGGCCCGCCGCCCGGCGGCCGCCGACATCTGCCCGCACACCGGCCGCGCGCGCCTCGGCTACGACCGCGCCCGCGTCCTGCTGGACACCTACGCTGGGCTCGACCTGCACCAGCTGCGCCACAGCGCGGCCACCCACCTTGGGGACGCCGAGATCCCGCTGCAGCTCATCATGGGCAAGACCCGGCACAAGAACCCTCGCACCGCCCTGCGCTACGTCAAACCCGGCACCGAAGCCATCGCCAAGGTCACCGAGGTCCTGGCACCCCGCCGCCGTACCCACTGATCAACGAGTGGCGGCTGGCCGGAGCTATAGGAGTTCCGGGCCGTCCTGCCTATGTGGCACCCGAAGGGGGGATCGCTTGCCTCAAGATCATCCCAATGTGGGTTTTGGGCTTATGTGGGCTGACCCCCATGAAGGCGTTCGGCCGGAGAAATGTCAGCCGGTTTCGCGCAGCGGCTCGAACGTGACGCTCAGCCGCAGCTCCAAGGCCTCAGCCAGGCGCTCCAGGAGGGGGATGGTAGGCATGCTGCCGCCCGCCTCGAACCGCGCCACCGCAGGCTGGAGAAGGCCTGCCCGCTCAGCGAGCTGGGCTTGTGTGAGGTCGAGCTCTTCACGGCGGCGCCGGACCGCCTCCCCAAGCTCGAATCGAATCCTGGCGGCTTCGTAACCCTCTCGGGCTCCAGGGTGGTTCATGATCTCGGCGCGCTTGTCGGACCACGCCTTCCGTTCGGCCATACCGCTCACTCCTCGTCCGCAGCGTGGGCCTCGGCCAGGCAACGCCACATTGCCCTCATCGCACCCTCCACCTCAGCCTTCTCACGCATCCGCTGCTTCCGCAACACCGTCAGCAAGATGGTGCGTCTGCCTGGCGCGATCCAGTAGCTGATCCGTACGGCCTCACGATCTAGATGGAAACGGAGCTCCCGAAGCTTTCCACGCAACTGCCTGGTGTACGGCTCATCCAGAAGCACTCCCCGCTCACCCGGTAGATCGACATAGAAGACAGCCGTTCCACGATCGTCCGGACTGAGCGAATCATCATGTCGTCGTGGCGTCCAGACTGTGCAACGCCGCCAAAGTCCGCTCAGGACTGGGGGGGTGGGGGCCGGTAGGCCCCACCTGGGGCGTAGCCCCCGGTGGGGCGTCCGAGCGGAGGGAGGGCCATGCCCTTGGCCCTCAAACGCTGACCCGCCACCGGCACTGTCACGACTGGAGGAACTCCCGCGCGCCCCGCAGCCGCGTCCTCAGGAACCGCTGCGTCATCGTGCAGTCCAGTCGTACGTCGAGCGGCCCCGTCAGGTCCGTGTCGGCACGTCGCCCCCGCGCCAGACGGGACGGATCGAGCCCGTCACGGCGCGCGACCAGGCAGCCGAGCTCGTACCGGCTCACCGCGTCGCTTCCGGCCACGTGGTGGACCCCCTGACGGTCAGCGGCCGCGAGCTCCAGCAGGGCGGCGGCGAGGTCGCCGACGTGCACCGGGCAGCGTACGTCGTCCGTGAACAGGGTCCCCTGCCTCCGGCCGGTCGCCAGGTCGCGCACGAAGGACTCATGCCCGGACCGCCCGTCACCGAGTATCAGAGACGTACGGGCGATCACCGCCGCCGGCGCGATCGCCCGGACGGCCACTTCGGCCGCCGCCTTCGCCGCCCCGTACGGGGAGACGGGATCCGGCACGCACTCCTCCGCGTAGGTGACCGCCCTCCCCGAGAAGACGGCGTCGCTGGACACGTGCACCAACCGCCCACCGGCCGCCGAGACCGCGAGCGCCACATGAGCGGCGCCGTCCGCCGTCGCCGTCCAGTCCGCCTGCCGGAACGCGGCGTTGACGACCACATCAGGCCGGAAGGCGCCGACCAGAGCGGCGACGGCCCTCCGGTCACGGACGTCCAGCGCCGACCACTCGACGCCTTCCACCTTCCCGGGACGGGACAGGCAGGTCGCAGCCACTACGTGCCCCTCGGCGATGGACCGCCGGGCCAGCTCACTGCCGAGGAAACCACTGCCCCCGACGATGAGAATTCTCATGGACGATCACCTGTCGCTCGGTCGATCACTCCGAACTCGTCCTACCCGGACACGCGCTCGCCCAGGCTGTCGACCCAGCCCATGTCCTCGTAGGTGACCTGCATTGCCGGCGACGATCCCCCTCGCGAGCGGAACTCGAAGGAGAGCAGCTCCGCCGTGTCGTCGTCCACGATCAGTCGGGACTCGCCCTCACCCTCCCCTGCTACGGTCCTGGCCAGGGCGGTCCCGGTGCGGCCCTGCGCATCGGTGACCCCTCCCAGCGACCTGATCGCGGGCTGTTCGGCGAGCACCCGGTACAGGGCGGAGCGGGTCCCGGGACTGATCGGCCCGGCCAGCAGGTCCTGCGCCGTCGACCACACGTAGTCGGTGAACTCCGGCTTGGCGGGCGACCATTCGTCTGGGGGCTCCTCGTCGTACAGCCGCCGCAACCGGCTCTCCAGGCTGTCCTTCTCGGCCGGCAGTTCGAGCAGTTGCCGGACCGTGAAGCGGTGTGTGCCGATCTGGAAGAACAGTGCCATGTCGTAGTCGTTGGTCGACGGCTTCTCCTTGACCAGCTCGGGCGAACCCAGTCGCCTCCACTTCGCCTCGTCCTCCGGGGAGGCGAAGGCGACCTTGGGGTTCTGGCCGGTCACGGTTCGGCTGGGCGCGCCTTTGTCGCTCGCGTACCAGCTGTCCTGGGTACTCGCCACGGTCGCCGAGAACGGTATCTCCTGGCGTCCCGGCTTTCCGATGTCCTTCGGCAGGCGACGCACCGGCTGGGAGATGCGCTGACGGGTGTACCAGTAGTGGCCCGACGTGGCCGGCTCACGGGCGGCGGTCTCGGCCGCGGCCAGCAGCACGGAGCGGGCGTCGAGAGATCTCGCACCGGGGAGACGCGAGGGCGGCGAACCGTCTCCGGAGCGCGGCCCACTCGCGACCGGAGCCGTACTCGGCGGCGTGGCGGGAGGGCCGACCCCGCCGGCGCCCAGAGCCACGACGACGGCTGCCGCGGCAAGACCCGATCCCGCGATGGCGCCCACCACGGCACGGGTCCTCCTGGCTCGGCGTCCCCGGCGTACCAGGTCCGACACCGGCGCGGGGGTGGCCGGCTCACGGTCAGCGAGGGTACGCAACGCTCGCGCGAGCTGTTCCTGATCGTCGTTCATCGTGCTGCCTCCTGGTTCTCCCGCAGAGCCGTGCGCAGCCGCGCCATCGCCCTGGAGTGCTGACTCTTGACTGTGCCGACCGTGCAACCGAGGGCGGCCGCGACCGCTTTCTCCGTCAGGTCCTCGTAGTGGCGGAGCACGACTATGGCGCGCTGCCTGCGCGGCAGGGAGAGCAGCGCGCGCCGCAAGCCCTCGTGCGGCTCGTACGGTCCGGACCGAGGATCCGCGTGGTCAGGTGGCTCGGCGGTGGGCAGTTCCCGTCCACGCCGTCGCCACCAGCTGACGTTCCCGTTGACCAGCATGCGTCGCAGGTAGGCGTGCGGGTCGTCGGGAGCTACGCGTCGCCACCGCACGTACAGCCGCACCAGGCAGTCCTGGAGCAGTTCCTCGCCCCGGTGGCGGTCGCCGGTGAGCAGGATGGCGACGGCCATGTGCCTGTTCCAGGCCGCCTCGACGAAGGCGGCGTACGCGGCTTCTTCCGTTGGGTCACTCACATGGCCTCGACGCCGAGGTGGCGGGAAAAGGTTGGCAGAAGGGCAGGATTGTTTTCCGCTTCCGCCGGGGCGGCGTAGCGCCGCCGCCAAGGCTCCTTCTGAAGCACAACGTCACCGGTAGACGGTCGGCCCCTTCCGCTCGCCGGGGAACACCATGATCAGCAGCTCGACGGCGCCGTCCGGCGGGTAGGGAACCTCGTGGACGAGGTCACGGCCGCGCAGGTGGACCCGAACCCGGTAGGACCCAGGGCCGCTGGTCGTCAGCTTGGGCGATGTCGCCCCCTCGCCGTCGACCAGGGTCAGCGAACCGGCCGGGCTTTCGTAGGCGACCTCGACCACTTCCTTCCACCCCTTGGTCTCCAACGGCGGCCGCCGGGTGTAGGACTCGGTGGTCACGCAAGCGTGGCCGATCTCGTCGGCGGCCCAGACGGCCAGCGCACCCGGTTCGCTTCCGACCAACTCCTTGACCAGGTCGGGGACGCTGTCTTCGTATCCGTCCTCCCATCCGCCGATGGTCCAGAACTCGGTCCACATGGTGGCGCGGTGCTGCCGGACCGGTTTGATCTTCGGACGGTGGGCGGGGTGCGCGGCGCAGGCCTTCTCCTTCTCGGCGAAGTAGGCGGCATGTTCCGCCTGTTCGCGCTGGCTGGCCAGCTCCTGGGCGCGGGCCACCGCGGGGCACAACGGTGCCAGTACGCCGGCCAGCGCCGCGTGGGGTGCCTCGCGCACGGCGGGGGCGCCGGTGTCGCCGCCGTGCTGTTCGGCCAGGCGACACAGGTGGCGGCCCTGGGTCAGGACCACCCGATCGGGAACCTGCGCCCAGCTTTCGATGCCGTCGTCCATGAACGAGTCGTAGCCGCGGACCCGGCACAAGAAGTCCTTTTCCGCCTTGGTCACGTCATGGACGGTGCCGTTGCCGAAACCAGCGCAGTCGAGCTCCCGGTCGCTGCTCATCCTGCCGGAAGCGGCCGCCTGGTCCACGACCAGAAGGGTCGTCATCAGCGTCAGGACTGCGACCACCGTACGGGCGAAGCGGCCTCTCCGGACGAAACCGCGGCGAGCGGGGCGCACCGCGAGCAGGACCAGGATCGGCGGCACCAGGAAGTAGAGGTCCATGCCCGCGTTCCGGGTCGCGATCTCGGGTGGGCCCCACGCGTCCATGCATTCCTGGCCCAGCGCCCCGTCGAGCGTGAACAGCAGCAGCTCGGGGAGTCGCAAGAGGAGAAGGGTCACGGCGCCTGAGCGGGCGACGATCCTGCCGAGCCGGTCACGCCCGGTCCGCACGCTCACGTGCCAGCAGACGAAGGCCACGACGATCATCGGCGCGCCGCCGTACCAGAAGAGGGGCAGAATCCTGGCCACGGCTTCCGGGGATCTGAGCAGGTCGTTGATCTGGTCGCCCAGGCACGAACCCCCCGACATCCACACGTAGCCCCGGCCACCCTCGTCTCCGGTCAGGAGTGATCGGATCCAGAAGAAGACTCGGGGAGTCAGGGTGACCAGTAATGCCGCACTCCACAGAATCCATGATCGTCGAGACACGACACCGAACCCTAGGACACCACACGGCCGGGTCGAACGTTGTGCAGCGGCTTGCAAGAATTGCGCGGGTCATCGGCTGAGCAACTGGAGCGGCTACCGGTCGTGGCTTCTCGGGCGTCGGGATGGCTCATGATCCCCGCGAGCCTGTCAGACCAAGGCCACCTTCTCCTCGGGGACAGACGAGCGCGGACCGCAGCGCCACCGAGGGCTGCTGACCCTCGATGATGAGTATTTACATGATGGACCCGATCAACGGGCAGAGGTCACATGCGTCCAGGCGCTTTGTTCTCTAGGCTGTGCCCTGGAGGGAGGGCCGCCGATGAGCATGCAGCGCGGCAGCCAGGACACTGGACTGATCGGCGACTTCCGCTATGTCACTCCCCTGTACACCAAGGGACAGGCAGCGGACCTCATCGGTGTGCCTCGGCAGTCGTTCCGCAATTGGGCCGTGGGTATGCCTACAAGCGGCTCGACGGCCCGGTCGTGGCAGCTGATCCCCTGGTCACGACCGTGGGTGCGAGCGGACCCACAGTCCCGTTCGTGGGCCTGGCTGAGGCGTACATGCTCGCAGCATTCCGTAGCGCCAAGGTGCCGATGCAGCGTATTCGCCCCGCCATCCGCTGGCTGGAGGAGAACATCGGCCTCGAGCAGGCGCTGGCGAGCGAGCAGCTCATGACCGACGGGGCCGAGGTGCTGTGGGACTTCCGGGAGCACACGGACGACCCTGCTGAGCGAGACGCCGTTGATGGGCTTGTTGCCGTACGCAGCGGCCAGCAGGTGTTCCGCCCTGTCGTACGCGACTATCTGAGACGCGTCACATATCAGGACGGGTGGATGCGGATGATCCATCTCCCCGGTTATGAGCGTGTGGACGTGACCGTCGACCCATGGGTGAACGGTGGACAACCCACGGTTGCCCGACGCGGGATACGTGTCGCCGACGTCCTCAACCGTCTGAAGGCTGGAGAAGACCGGCTGGATGTTGCCGAGGATTACGACCTGCAACTGAACGAGGTCGAGGCGCTCCTTCCGCAAGCCGCTTAGGGAGAGACATGGCGGATGAAGCGAGGGAGTCCGGGCTGATCTTTTTCCTTGATCGTGGCTAGGATCGAGGATCGTGCCAAACGCGCTCCGTGCCGCTGGGTGGATTTTGGAGACCATGGACGAGCGCTACGGAAAGGAAAAATCGCAGCAGATCGAGGATGTCCGGTGGATTGAGGAAGCCACTCTGCGTGGCGACATCCTGCTCTGCAAGGATCTGGCCATCGCCCGCAACCCGATCGAGGCCCGAGTGATCTACATGAGTGGTGCTCGTGCCTTCGCCCTCGCCAACGCGAGCGCCGTGGGGCGGGAGATGGCCAACATCTTCCTCGCGAATGAAGCGAAGATCATCCATATGGCTCAACGGGTGGCTGGACCTTTTGTCTTTGCCGTTGGCATCGAGGGGCTTCGGCGTACACGAGTGCGATACCCCATCGAGGGTTCAGATCTCTGAGTGATCAGCTGGGTGACAACGGCCGAGAAACAGGTGGTCGCTCAGAATTCGTCGTACCCGGAGACCTGGCCGATCGGGAAGATGTGCCGGTTGGCGGCGCAGATGGTCTCCAGCACGTGGACCGGCGTGTCCTCGGTCGAGTAACTCGCACGGAGCACCTGGACGATCCACTCGCCGGGCTCAAGCTCCAGCGTCTCGCGCTCGAACGAGGTCGGCGGCCGGGCGGTCAGGTTCTCCTCCGCATGACCGAACGCGTAACCGAGGGCGGTCAGCGCGGACTGGAGTGACGGCCGCACGAACTCCGGCTCGGCGATCCGGGTGTCACCGAACAGGTCGGCGCGGAAACAGCTCGTCGCGATCCGCACGGGCACGTCGTTCGCCGTCATCATCTTGCGGCGGGCGATGATCTCCGTACCGGGCTCGACTCGTAGGCATGCCGCCACATGATCGCCGGCAGGCTGGGCCCCACGTAGAGCATCCGGCGGTCGGCCTCAGGAACAAGGACTTGGATCCTCGTACGGCGGGCTCGGTCGGCAACGCACGCTACGAGCACGCGCGACCCTGGCGAGGCGGGCCCTTCAGGTGCTCGGGCGGCCGGTCCCTTCTTCATCTGGGAGATACGGCCAGGCGAGACACCGAGCCGTCCGGCGATCTCCTCCAGACTCATGCCCGACTCCCGGGCCTCGGCGATGGCCTGCCGCCGCATCCCGTCTCGAACGGGGAAGCCACGCAACACGCCGTTGCCGCTCACAGGGAGATCAGCGGGAAGCCGGTCGTCCCCTTGCCAGTGCTCGGGTGGTCCTTGCCCTTCCTGCCAACGGCGACGCAAGCCTGCCCAGCCTGCGTCCACCTGGCCCGAACAGTCCGCCGACAGCGGTGACTACGGGCCGGTAGAAGTTTCGGCATGAGCCCGATACGAGGGATCGGGTCGTGGGATCTACGGTTCGGCGACAGTGACGCCGTCACAGGGCGGGAAGAACTGTGCCGTCATGCCCTGACCAATACACGCCGATGCTTCAGCGGTGCCGCGACAAGCAGCCGTTTCCATCGGCATGGGCCGGGGGTGTGGGGGCCGGTAGGCCCCCACCTGGGGCATAGCCCCCAGTGGAAGGTCCGAGCGGAGCGAGGGCCATGCCTTCGCGGGTCGAGGGGCGGAGCTTCTGGGGGGCGCTGTCCGAGACGAGTGGGCGAAGCGCCCCCAGAAGCGAGGGCCTTGCCGAGAGGGTCCCTTCAGAGCCAGCCGTTGCGGCGGAAGCCGCGGTGGAGGACGACGCAGGCGGTGATCATGATGGCCAGGACCGCCGGGTAGCCCCAGACCTGCTTGGTCTCGGGCATGAAGTCGAAGTTCATGCCGTAGATGCCGGCGATCATCGTGGGGACGGCCAGGATGGCGACCCAGGAGGAGATCTTGCGCATGTCCTCGTTGGCGAGGGCGTTCGAGCGGGCCAGGGCGGCCTGGAGGATGGAGCTGCACAGCTCGTTCGAGGACTCGACCTGCTCGCAGACGCGGGACAGGTGGTCGCCGACGTCGCGGAAGTACTCGCGCATCTCCGAGGGGATGACGCGCCGCTGGGGCAGTGCCGCCAGCGGGTGCTGCAGCGGCGTGACCGCGCGCTTGAGCTCCAGCATCTCCCGCTTGAGCTGGTAGATGCGGTTGATGTCGCGGGAGCTGACGTCGGCGAAGACCGTGGCCTCGACCTCCTCCAGCTCCATCTGCATGAGGTCGGCCACCTGGAGGTAGCGGTCGACGACGTGGTCGGAGATGGCGTGCAGCACGCCGGCCGGGCCGCGGGTGATGAGCTCGGGACGCTCTTCGAGGCGCTCGCGCACCTCGGTGAGGGGGCAGTGCTCGCCGTGCCGTACGGTCACCACGAAGTCGGCGCCGAGGAACACCATGATCTCGCCCGTCGCGATGATCTCGCTGGTGGCGGTCAGCTCGTCGTGGTCGAGGTACGCGATCGTCTTGAGCACCATGAACAGGGAGTCGCCGTAGCGCTCGACCTTGGGACGCTGGTGGGCCTTGACGGCGTCCTCGACGGCCAGCGGGTGCAGTCCGAACACCCCGGCCAGCCACTCGACCTCGGGCGCCTCGGGCTCGTGCAGGCCGACCCAGAGGAAGGCGCTGGGCTTGGCGGCGCCGGCGTTGTGCTCGCGGACGAGGCGCAGCGACTCGGGGATGCCGACGGCCCCGGTCTTCTTGCCGTCGATGTAGGCGCCGTACTCGACGATGGAGTGGGGCACGCGGACCTCAGGCAGCAGCTTGGAGTGCTGGCGCTGGGAGTGCGGCTGAACCGGGTGACGGTTGATGCGACGGAAAAGCGTGGACGAGCGCATGGCAGTCCCTTTCCGCCCGACATGGCACGCTCCACGCGCGACGAAAAGTCACCTCAATCAACACAAATGCGTGGAGGCACGATCAGGCTGCCGGATTGGAGTGGTCGGGGGTATTGACGGTGTACGTGAACGAGCACGTACTGCTGGGATCACCAGGATTCATCCCGGACCACCTCCAATCACACGAGACGCACATAGCCGCCCCAAGCTACCACAGGCGGCGAGAACCCAACCGACGATACCTGCATGGCGGTCCGTCATCAGAGAGAAGTTCGTCATGGCTCCCCATGACGCCGGTGCCGACCGGGCGGGTCCACGTGGATGCGGGGCGGACGGCGGTAGCTGCGAGAATGGGCGCGTGCGCGTTCTAGTCATCGGATCCGGCGGGCGTGAGCACGCCCTGTGCCGCTCGCTCAAACTCGACCCCCACATCACCGACCTTCACTGCGCCCCGGGCAATCCGGGCATCGAGGAGGTCGCCACCCTGCACGCCGTCACCCCCACCGACCCGGAGCAGGTGGCCGCCCTGGCCACCCGGCTCGGCGCCGACCTCGTGGTCGTGGGTCCCGAGGCTCCGCTGGTGGCCGGGGTGGGCGACGCCGTGCGCGCCGCCGGGATCCCGTGCTTCGGGCCGTCCGGGGACGCCGCGATGATCGAGGGCTCCAAGTCGTTCGCCAAGGACGTCATGGCCGCCGCCGGCGTTCCCACGGCGCGGGCCCGTACCTGCTCGACGCCCGAGGAGGCGGCCGCGGCGCTCGACGAGTTCGGGGCGCCGTACGTGGTGAAGGACGACGGGCTGGCCGCCGGCAAGGGCGTGGTCGTGACGGGCGACCGCGACCACGCGCTGGAGCACGCGCGAGCCTGCGAGCGGGTGGTGGTCGAGGAGTTCCTCGACGGGCCGGAGGTGTCACTGTTCGCGCTGTGCGACGGCACGACCGCGGTGGCGTTGCAGCCCGCCCAGGACTTCAAGCGCGCCTACGACGGCGACCAGGGCCCCAACACCGGCGGCATGGGCGCCTACACGCCGCTGCCCTGGGCGCCCGAGGGGCTGACCGAGCAGGTGATGCGCGAGGTCGTCCACCCGACGATCGGCGAGCTGGCCCGGCGCGGCCTGCCGTACCAGGGCGTGCTGTACGTCGGCCTGGCGCTGACCGCCAAGGGCCCGAAGGTCGTGGAGTTCAACGCGCGCTTCGGCGACCCGGAGGCGCAGGTGCTGCTCGACCGGCTGGAGACGCCGCTCGGCGCGCTGCTGCTGGCCTGCGCGACCGGCACGCTGGCCGAGCACGCCCCGCCCGCCTTCCGCGAGGGGTCCGCGGTGACCGTGGTGGTCGCGGCCGAGGGTTACCCGGAGGCGCCGGTCAAGGGCGACCCGATCAAGGGGCTGGAGCCCACGGACGACGCGTACGTGATCCACGCGGGCACCCGGCGGGTGGACGGCGAGGTCGTCTCCGACGGCGGGCGCGTGCTCAGCGTCGTCGGCACCGGGCCCGACCAGCGCACCGCGCGGCGCCACGCCTACGACCTGGTGGCCCGCATCGAGCTGCGCGGCTCCTTCCACCGTACGGACATCGCCGGCTCGGGCATGGAGGACGTGTGATGAGGCATCTGCACTCGGGCAAGGTTCGCGACCTGTACGAGGCGCCCGACGGGCTGCTCCTCATGGTCGCCTCGGACCGGATCTCGGCCTTCGACCACGTGCTGGAGCCCGGCATCCCGGACAAGGGCGCCGTGCTCACGCAGCTCTCGCTGTGGTGGTTCGAGCAGCTCGCGGACGTGATCCCCAACCACATCGCCGGTCCCGGCCCCGACGCGCGCAGCGTGCTGTGCCGACCGCTGCGGATGGTCCCGGTCGAGTGCGTGGCCCGGGGCTACCTCGCGGGCGGAGGCCTGGCCGACTACCGGCGCGACGGGGCGGTGTCGGGCGTGCGACTGCCCGAGGGCCTGGAGGACGGCTCCCGGCTGCCCGAGCCGATCTTCACGCCGTCGACCAAGGCGCCGATGGGCGAGCACGACGAGCCGATCTCCTACGAGCAGGTCGTCGAGCAGGTGGGCGAGGAGACGGCGGCGGAGCTGCGCCGCATCACGCTGGCCGTCTACACGCGCGGCGCGGAGATCGCGCGGGAGCGCGGCATCATCCTGGCCGACACCAAGATCGAGCTGGGCTGGGACTCCGACGGCTTGCTCACGCTCGGGGACGAGGTGCTCACCCCCGACTCGTCGCGTTTCTGGCCGGCCGACGGATGGACGCCCGGGCGTGCGCAGCCGTCATTCGATAAGCAATTTGTCCGCGATTGGCTAATGTCGCCCGAATCAGGATGGGACAAATCCTCGGGGAACCCACCGCCGCCTCTTCCGGACAAGGTGGTCGAGCAGACGAGGCAGCGCTACCTGGAGGCGTACGAACGCATCACCGGCAGTTCCTTTAACAGGTGATTCGGCTGGGGCAGGTGGTGCGAGCGGCTACTGTTGGCCCGATCCCCCGCCCCCACCGATGACTTCCGAGGAGCCGCCGGAAATGGTCCGTTACCGCGTGCGCGGTGGCAACGCCCTGCGTGGAACCGCCTTCATCCAGGGCGCGAAGAACGCCGTGCTGCCCATGATCGGCGCCGCTCTTCTCGTGCCGCAGGGCCGCACGGTCCTGCGCAACGTGCCGATCATCGAGGACGTGCGCCGGGCCGTCGAGCTGGCCGAGGCCGTGGGCGCCCACGTGGAGCTGCACGAGGCGGAGCGGACGCTGGTCATCGACGCCTCCAGGCTCGACAAGGCCGTGCTGCCGGCCCGGATCGCCCGGCGCTTCCGCGGCTCCGTGCTGTTCACGCCCGCGCTGCTGCACCGGCTGGGCGAGGCGATCGTCGAGGGCGTCGGCGGCTGCAACCTGGGCAGCCGCAACCTCGACTTCCACTACCTCGGCTACAAGCGCCTCGGCGCGGTCGTGGACGAGGGCGAGACCGTCATCCACGTGAAGGCGTCGGGCCTGACGGGCGCCACCCTCTACCTCGACACGCCCTCCCACACCGGCACCGAGAACCTCATCATGGCCGCCGCCCTGGCCAAGGGCACCACCGTGATCGAGAACGCCGCGCTGGAGCCCGAGGTCCTCGACGTCATCGACATGCTGACCAAGATGGGCGCCCGCATCAGCGGCGGCGGCACCGGCTTCATCACCGTCGAGGGAGTCGAGGAGCTGCACGCCGTCGAGCACACCGTGATGCCCGACCGGCTCGACGCGGGCGTGTTCGCCATGGCCGCGGCCATCACCGGCGGCGAGCTGAGCCTCGTCGGCACCGGCCTCGACCTGGGCGTGGTCCGCTACAAGCTGGAGCAGATGGGGGTCGACTTCGCCCGGCAGGGCGCGGTGCTGAAGGTGCGCTGCGACCGGCCGCTGCGCCCGATCAACATCATCACCGACACCTACCCCGGCTTCGCCACCGACCTCCAGTCGCCCATGATGACGGTCGCGGCGCTGGCCGACGGCACCAGCTACATCCACGAGCGCATCTTCGACGGCCGCTTCGCGCTGGCCGGCGAGCTGAACAAGATGGGCGCCGACGTGGAGGTCGACGGCAGCCGGGCGATCGTGCGGGGGGCGACCCCGCTGACGGGCGCGCGGGTGACCGCTCACGACCTTCGCTCGGGCATCGCGCTGGTGCTCGCGGGACTGGCGGCCGAGGGCGAGACCCTCATCGAGTCGGGATACCTCATCGACCGCGGCCACGCGCATCTCGCCGACCGAATGCGGGCACTCGGAGCGGACATTACACGAGAGATTTCTGAAGGTTGAAAATGGCCGGGAAATCCTCTCTGAGCTGCTAGAACTTCTTCCCACGCGGCCAAGCTGAACGACTTTCCGGAAAAGTCGGGCGTGACATTACGGCCCTCGCGAGCGATCGTTCCAAAAGAGAGCACTGCAACTTACGGCAGGATGGGACGAACATTGGTCGAGAGGGCCGAAGAAACAACTCGAGTGTCGCGCCCGGGCGCCATGACACCGGACCTCACCATTGGCGTGGTCGGGCCCCACGATCTGGTCGAGCGCGTCATGTTGATGGGGCACGCCGCCGCGCCTCTGCCCTGTCGCCTCGTGGCCGCCGCGTACCGCGATGAGCAGGAGGCGCCCGACAAGGTGACACGGCTCGGTCCCGGCGTGGACGCGTGCCTGTTCGCCAGCCCGGTCCCCTATGACCTGGCCAGGCGTTCGGGTGTGCTGACGATGCCGGCGACGTACGTGCAGCTCGGCGGCGCGGCCCTGGTGGCGGCGCTGGCCAAGGCGGCACTGGATCCGCGCATCGAGCCGCAGCGGGTGAGCATCGACGTGGTGTCACGTGCGGACGTGGAGGAGGCGTACACCGACCTCGGCATACCCGCGTCCGACGTGCACAGCCGCGACGAGCCGGGAGCGACCGGCACGATCGCGGCCTACCACGAGCGCCTGAACCGGCAGGGGGCCACGACGGGGGCGCTGACGTGCCTTCCGGCGGTGGCCGACCGCCTGCAGACGGCGGGCGTGCCCGCCATCAGGATCAGGCCCACGTCGGCGGCCGTGCGCAGCGCGCTGCACACGGCGGCGCTGCTCGGCGCCCACCACCGGCTGGAGGAGTCACAGCTCACGGTGGTGCTGGTGGAGGTGCCGACGCTGCGCGAGCCCGTACGCCGGGCCGCGCCGCGTTACTGGCGCGACGAGCTGCGGCTGTCCCTGCACCGGTTACTGGTGCAGGAGGCGAACCGCATCAACGCCACGGTGTGGCCGATCGACGATCACAGCTACCTGGTCACGGCGACCCGGGGCTCGATCACGGCGGCCACGGACGGGTTCAGGGTGCTGCCGTTCGCCGCCAGGATCCGCGAGGAGCTGGGGCTGGCCGTCGAGGTGGGGGTGGGCATGGGCCGCACCGCGCACGACGCGGAGGCGCACGCGCGGGCCGCGCTGGCGCGCACCCAGGCGGGCAAGCAGGCCCAGGGGTTCGCGGTGGACAGGGAGGGCCGAGCGCTGATCCCGGCCCCGCGGATGCCGCCCACGGGCGCCGGGACGCTCAAGCCCAAGGGCGTCGAGGTGCTGGCCCGCCTGGCGGCCAAGCTGGAGGGCGGGGACACGGTCGTGGACGCGGAGGGCGCCGGCAAGATGCTGGGCGTCACGCCGCGTACGGCTCGGCGGTTGCTGCGCACGCTGGTTGACGAGGGACTCGCGTGGCCGCTTCCGCCGAACCGCACGCCGCAGCCGGGGCGTCCGCGCCAGCTCTACCGGCTCATCGTGGAGAAGCTGGGGCCGCGCTGACCACACACCGCTGATCACAGCCCACTGATCACAGCCCGCTGATCACACAGGGCCCGCCGTTCTCCTTCCCCTTCCAGGACGGCGGGCCGCCCTTTTTCCATCCTTTACGGCACAGCCGACCTGCCCCCACCCGCCGCACGGGGCCGAGGGCCTCCAGGGAGACGGCCGCTGACCGGATGGTGGCGGGCCGCCGTCACGGCGTCCTCTGGGCCATGCCTTCCTGGAAAACCACCGGCCATGCCTTCCGGAGAACCGCGGGCCACGCCTGCCGAGGGACGAGTCAGACACAACCAGACTTTGCCCCCTATGGGGATGCTCCAGGATTTTCGGGAGCCTGGTTGCGAGGTTCTTGGTTGACCGTTGCAGATCGGGGTATGTTCTGGGAGCCCCCGATCGACGGGATTCGGACGGGGGCGCCAACATTTCCTGGCCCCCCAGGGGCCGCACCGGTTTGGACCGGTTCATCCCCACAGTTCGGCGATGCGGGCCGCCAGAGCGGCGCCCTGGGCGTATCCGGCCTCGGCAGCGGGGCCTCGCACCTCGGGAGCCAGGGGGTCGGCGCCGAATGCCGCCAGTGACGCCTCGTCAGGTCCGACCACCTCGACCTTGCCGCCCGTGGCCTCGAAACCTTCGACCGGCTCCGGCATCGGCGCGATGACGAGGATCCGGTCGTGGCCGGAAGCGAGGTCGGCGTTGGCGGCCGAGCGCACGCCGCCGTCGATGTACCGTACGCCGTCGATGGTCACCGGCGGCCAGACGCCCGGGATCGCGCAGCTCGCCGCGACCGCGTCGACCAGCTCCACGCCCGAGCCGGGGCCGAACAGGGCGGTCTCCCCTGTGAGCGCCTCCACCGCCACGATGACGAGGTCGCGTTCCGGCCAGGTGTGGACGGGCAGGCGGCCCTCGATCACCCGGCGGCGTTCGGCCTCCGGGACCGTGTCCGCGGCCAGGGCCATCGCGCCGAACCCGCGCAGCCGCTCCACCCGGTCCCTGGAGCTCTCGTAGATCTCCTGTATGACGGCCCAGAGCTGGTCCATCTCCACGCCACTCCTGAGCTCGGGGGCTTGGAGGGCGGGGTTCGTCTGGCGTTCGAGGAGCTCGGGCATCGAGAGGCCGCTGGTGATCTGGGCGGCTACCGCGGAACCGGCCGAGGTGCCGATGATCTTGTCGGCGGTGGCGGGAACGTCCACTCCGTTGGCGGCCAGGGCTGCCAGGACGCCGGTGGCCCAGGCGATTCCGGCCACGCCTCCGCCACCCAGCACCAATGCCCGCTTGATCTCGCTCATGACGTTCCTCACCCATCCGAAGAAGGCGGCGATATCTGACAGCTGTCCACTATGACATCGTCATCCGCCGTCGAAGATGGTGGCGTCGCCGGCGCCTCCCGGTTCGGCGGTCAGCACGCGCAGGCGATGCCCGTGACCGGGGCCGTGAGCGCGTCCACGGGGCGCCGGGCGACCCCTGAGGGGGTCTCCACCGGAAAGCCCTCCCTCGCCCAGTACTCGAAGCCGCCGATCATCTCCTTGACCGGGTGGCCGAGCTTGGCCATCTCCAGCGCGGCCCGCGTCGCGCCGTTGCACCCGGGACCCCAGCAGTAGGTCACGACCGTGGCGCCCGCGGGGATCACCTCCGCGGCCCGCGCGGCGATCTCCGCGGTGGGCAGGTGGACGGCGCCCTGGATGTGGCCCTGCTCCCAGCTCTCCCGGCTGCGGGAGTCGACGACGACGATGCCGGGCACGGCGGCGGCCAGGTCGGCGGCCACGTCCGAGACGTCTGTCTCGAAGGCGAGGCGGCCGGCGAAGTGGGCGAGCGCCGCGGCGTTGGCGGCGGGCGGTACGGCGGTGACGGCGGACATGGTGCGGGACTCCCATCGTCGGGCGGATGCATCGGATGCGCGGAGCCGGCTCCCGGCCAGGGGCCCGGCTTCAGCGGAATCCTCGCAACGACCGGGTGTCCCGCGACAGTGGCGGACAGGTCCGCGACCGATGAGATCCCGCCAGTTGGTTGTCCGATATCTGCGGGTTCTCTGTCGGTGCCGACCGCTATCGTCATGACCCATGAACGAGAACACACCTGGCCGCCGGGCTCCCCTCCTCATCTGGGGCGCGCTCGGCATCGTCTACGTGGTGTGGGGCTCGACCTACCTCGGCATCGCCGTGGCCGTCGAGTCCATCCCGCCCATGCTCAGCGGCGCGATGCGGTTCCTCGTCGCCGCGCTGCTCCTCGGCGGGATCGTCCTGGCCAGGTCGGGGACCGGGGCGTTCCGGATGACCCGGCGGGAGTTCCTCGGCGCGGCCGGTGTCGGGCTGCTGCTGCTCACGCTGGGCAACGGCATGCTGGCCGTCTCGGAGCAGTACATCAGCAGCGGCCTGGCCGCGCTCCTCGTGGCGTCGGTGCCGCTGTGGCTGGTCGTGTTCAGGTTCGTGGTGCGGGACCGGCCGAAGACGCTGACGCTCGCCGGCGTCCTGGTGGGGTTCGCCGGGGTGGCGGCGCTCTCGCTCACCGGCGGGCAGGCGGGCAGCACGACCGGGATCGTGATCGTCCTGGTGGGCTCGCTGTCGTGGTCGGTGGGATCGTTCCTGTCGAGCCGCATCGCGATGCCGGCCAACGCCTTCGCCGCGAGCGCCGTCGAGATGCTGGCGGGCGGCGCCGGGCTCCTGCTGCTCAGCGTCGCGACGGGCGAGCGGCTGGACGTCTCGGCGGTCACCGGCAGGTCGTGGCTGGCGCTGGTCTACCTGGTGCTGGTGGGGTCGCTGGTCGGCTTCACGGCGTTCTCGTGGCTGCTCGGCAACGCGCCCATCTCACTCGTGTCGACCTACGCGTACGTGAACCCGGTGGTGGCCGTGGTCCTGGGCGCCCTCGTGCTGAGCGAGCAGGTGACGGTCCAGATCATCGCGGGCGGCCTGGTGATCCTGGTGGGGGTCGCGCTGGTCATCTCGACCGAACGCAGGGGCCGCCGGACGGAACACGAGGAGACCACGCCGCGCGAGGACGCCGTACGGGACGCCCGGCAGCCCGCCGAGGCCCCGCACGACTGACGAGTCCGAAGAGCGGACTACCCCGGCCGGGGAGGGATCAGAGCCGGGTGTGGAAGGCCGCCGCCGCCTTCAGGAAGGCGTCGTTGGCCTCCGGGTCGCCGATCGAGACCCGGGCCCCCTCGCCTTCGAACGGCCGCACGGCGACGCCCTCCACCGCGCACGCGGCGGCGAAGTCGAGCGTGTGCTCGCCCAGGCGCAGCCAGACGAAGTTGGCCTCCGTGGGCGGCACGGTCCAGCCCTGGGCGATGAGCGCCTCCCGGACCCGGGTGCGCTCCTCGACCACCCGGTCCACCCGCTCCAGCAGCTCGTCCTCGGCCCGCAGGGAGGCGACCGCCGCGACCTGCGCCAGGTGGTTGACCGCGAACGGCACCATCGTCTTGCGCACCGCGTCGGCGACCGGCTCGTGCCCGATCAGGTAGCCGACCCGCAGCCCCGCCAGGCCGTACGCCTTGGAGAACGTGCGCAGCACGCAGACGTTGGGCCGGTCGCGGTAGAGGGTCAGGCCGTCGGGGACGTCCTCGTCGCGGACGTACTCGCGGTAGGCCTCGTCGAGCACCACCAGCACGTCACCGGGCACCCGGTCGAGGAACGCCGCCAGCTCGGCGCGGCGGATCGCGGTGCCGGTCGGGTTGTTGGGGTTGCACACGAACACCATGCGGGTCCGCTCGGTGATGGCCTCGGCCATGGCGTCGAGGTCATGGTCCTCGCCGGCCAGCGGCACCCGTACGGAGGTGGCGCCGGACAGGTCGGCCAGCAGGGGGTACGCCTCGAAGGAGCGCCAGGCGTAGACCACCTCGGCGCCCGGCTCGCCCACGGTCTCGAAGAGCTGCTGCGCCACGGTGACGGACCCCGCGCCGAGCGCCACGTGCGCCGTGGGGACGTCGTACCGCTCCGCGACGGCCTCGGTGAGGGCGACGGCGGCCGGGTCGGGGTAGCGGTGGACCTGGCGGGCGCCGGCGGCGATGGCCTCGACCACGGACGGCAGCGGGTCGTAGGGCGACTCGTTGGAGGACAGCTTGTACGACCGTCCGTCGGCGGTGGCCACGGCCTTGCCCGGCCGGTAGGGCGGCATGGTGTCGAGAATGGGGCGGAAACGAGGCATGCCCTCACTCTAACGACGTCCGTGCCTACTCCTTCAGGGAGCGCAGCATGGGCGGATGGAGCAGCTCGGCGGGGCCGCGCCGGTAGAGCTTGGCGGGGCGTCCGCCGTCACGCGTCGTCGACGCGCCCGTCTCCACGAGGAAGCCCTCGGCCTTGGTCACCTTGCGGTGGAAGTTACGCGGGTCGAGGGTCCGCCCCCAGACGATCTCGTAGACCCGGCGCAGGTCGGCCACGGTGAACTCCGGCGGGCAGAAGGCCGCCCCGAGCGAGGTGTACTCCAGCTTGGCGCGGGCCCGCTCGATGCCGTCGAGCATGATGCGCCGGTGGTCGAAGGCCATCACGGCCAGCTCGGTGGCCGGCCGCCAGCTCATGTGGGCCTTCTCCGAGGCCGGCAGGTCGGGGGCCAGGCCGAGGTAGGCGACGCTGACGACGCGCTGGCGCGGGTCGCGGTCGGGGTAGCCGTAGGTCTGGAGCTGCTCCAGGTGGACGGGCGCGCCCGGCAGGCCGGCCCGTTCGGCCAGGATGCGCTGGGCCGCGGCCGGCAGGTCCTCGTCGAGCTGGACGAACCCGCCCGGCAGGGACCAGCGGCGCAGGAAAGGCGGGTTGTCGCGCCGCCACACCAGGGCGCACAGCGCCTGGCAGCGCACGGTCAGCACGACCAGGTCGACGCTGACCGGGACGCTCGGGACCATGGCCTGCACGTTACACGCCCCCGCCCGGCCGCGTGACGGCATGACGGGCTGACGTCACGAGGTGATGCGGACGTGCAGGCGTTCGCTGGTCTCCTGGCCTGACGGCAGCTTGACCCCGACCCGGACCCACGCGCCCGGCGGCACCTGCGCCCAGTCGAACGGCACCCATGCCGTCTGCATGCCCTCGGGCAGCTCCTCCAGCGGGTCGTCGTCCAGCCAGCCGACGGCGGCCACGTCCAGGTCCCGGGCTCCGCTCTCCCACTCCACGGTGACGGTGCCGCCCTTGAGGTTGTAGCCGCGCACCTCGATGCCGTCCTGGACGTCGCGCCCGCGCCGGATCGCGTCGACGGCGATCGGCCGGGCCCAGTCCTTCATGACCTCGCTCTCCAGGGACGGCGAGCCGCAGGTCATGAAGTCGCTCCACATGTAGGAGACGATCTTCTGGACGTACCGGCCGGCCATGGTGACAGCCTGGTCGAGCCGCTTCTTGTCGGTCTTGCCGCGCGAGCCCTGCGCCGCGCACGGCTCCTCGCCGGAGGGCTCGAACGCCTCGACGTTGGCCCACAGGTCCACGTCGCGGCCGCCCTTGACCAGCTCCTCGCGGACGAGGGCCATCTCGCGGTAGTAGTCGCGGGTGGAGCCGTGGTACGCCGTGCCGTACGTGCTCTCGCCGACGGCGGGCCGCAGCCGCTCGTCGACCTCCTGGTCGCGCTCGTCCGGCCAGAACAGGCCGACCTTGCCGGTGCCGCGGCTGTCCTGCGGCGCGATGATGCCGACGCCCGTCAGGGCCAGCGCCTTGAAGGCCGCGGCCACCTGCTTGGGCGT
Source organism: Nonomuraea sp. NPDC005501 (assembly GCF_040605905.1). NCBI lineage: Bacteria > Bacillati > Actinomycetota > Actinomycetes > Streptosporangiales > Streptosporangiaceae > Nonomuraea > Nonomuraea sp. NPDC005501. Next base: position 159,291 of record NZ_JBEXDT010000001.1, read on the forward strand.
CTGGCCGAAGGGGACCCGCTTGCGGGCGTCCAGGTACGGGCTGATGAGGATGGGCTTGCCGGGCAGCTCCTGCTGGACGATGTCGTGCTGGCCGGCGTACACCTGCAGGGTGGGGTTGCTGGCGAGGGTGGCGGCCATCTGCACCTCGAACGGCTGATAGACGCCCCCGAGCGAGTCGCGGCCGGCGAAGCGGACGCCGTAGTCCTGCAGGATGCGGCGGGTCAGCGTGGTCAGCGTGTCGATGTGCTCGGGGTTGGCCCTCGTCTGGTTGTCCCGCTGGCGCGGCGCCAGCGGCAGCGCGGGGAAGATCCGGATGCCGAACTGGTCGCCGAGGTCCAGCAGCGTGGTCAGGCTGTCCTTGACCTCGCCGTCGCCCTTCCTGGTCGCGCCGGCGACGATGATCAGGTCGTACGGCCGGGGCTTGGTGAAGTCGCAGGTGGCGTCGTCGGAGCCGTCCATGGGGGCCAGCAGGCGGTAGTAGACGCGCTTGGCCGACATGACCCGGTGCTCCATCGTGGCGCAGCGGAACAGGTCGTCGCCGAACGCCTCGTCGGTCCGGTAGACGTAGGTGCGGGCCACCCGGTTGCCCGCGCCGGCCTTCTTCAGGTCACGCTCGGCCGCGTCGTGGCAGGACAGCCCGTCCTCCTCGCAGTCCCCGTAGAGGGGGTCGAGCTCGCCGTCCTTGTCGAGGACGCGGCCCTCGTCGTCCACCGCGCGGTACTGCAGGCCGTACCCGATCCTGATGACCGTGTCGCCGCCGACGTTGTGGATCTCCTGGAGCTGCTTGCGCCAGGTGCACGGGTTGGAGGTGGGCGTCACCCAGTAGCCGGTGACCGCGTACGGGGCCTTCTCGCCGGTGTCGAACGTGCCGCAGGAGTCGGTGACCGCGCTGACCTGCGGCGTCGGGAAGGTGGCGGAGGGCGTCGGCGCGGTCTGCCGGCTGACGGGCCTGGACGGCTGATCCGACGGGAGGACGACGACCACGGCCGCGACGGCCGCCAGGATCGCCGCGCCCACGAGCACGAAGAGCCAGCGCACGTTCAGGAACCTACCGCCCTCGGGATATGCCGGATGTCAGCCGCTAGCGCAGGCCCGCGGCCCAGGCTTCGAGCTGGGCGACGAACCGCTTGGCCGAGTTGGGCCAGTGGTGGTTGGACCGGGCCGCCGCGTAGCCGCGCGCGCCCTGCGCCCGCCGCTCCCTGACGTCGTCCCGGAGGGTGAGGACGGCCCGCGCCACGGCCTTGGGGTCCTCCCAGGGGACCACGACGCCGCTCTCGTACCGCTCGACCAGCTCGACGGCGCGGGGCGAGGGCGTGGTGATGACGGGGATGCCGTGCGCCATGTACTCCATGATCTTGGTAGGCATGGAGTGCCGGTAGTTGGGCTCGTCGTGCAGCAGAGACAGGCCCGCCAGGGCGCCGTCGAGCCGCTTGAGCGCCTCGTCGTTCGGCATGAAGTCGCGCCACTCCAGCAATCCCTCGGTGACGGCCTGGTTGAGCAGCGGGCGGCTCTGCGGGTCGGCGTAGCCGATCAGCTCGACGGACACCCGGTACGGCTGGAGCAGCCGCGCCACCTCGATGGCCTCCATGACGCCGCGCGCCCTGGACAGCCAGCCGAGGTAGACGACCCGGTCGTCGCCCGGCGGCGTGACCGAGTCGGGCACCCACGTCTCGTTGGGCACGATGAGGTGGGCGTGCTTGAACCTGCCGGCGTAGGCGGTCTCGGCCAGCAGCAGGTGCATCCGGCGCTCGGCCATGCTCTCCAGCATGCGGGCGAGGAAGCGGGCCGGCGGGCGCAGCAACGACGGCAGCCACGGCTTGAGCGACAGCGTCGCCGGGGTGTCCTCGTGCACGTCCCAGACCACGGGCGGGCTGTTGCGCACCCCCCAGACCGCGAACAGCAGCTCGGGGTCGTGGATGAGCACGAGGTCGACCTTGTCGCGCATCCGCTTGAACAGCCTGCGGGCCGCCCAGACGGCCGCGAGGCGCTTGCGCTGCGCGGCCCGGGGCAGGTCCACACCGTTGACCCACGGCCGGGGCACGATGCCGTGCGCCGTGAAGGACGCCGCATACGTGACCTCATGACCGGCGTCCACGAGGGCGCGGATCTGCCGATGCAGGATCCGCGCGTCCTCGGGGTTATGCACCACCGTCATGACGAGCACGTGCACAGCGCGCAACCCTCCGTCGCTACAGCCGCTCGACGCGTTCACCCTCGGCGAGCACGCCGCGGGTGTCGAGAACGAGCCTGGCCTTCGCCTCGACCATGTCGAGGTCGAACGCGGCGTGCTGCTGGAGCAGCAGCGTCACGTCGGCGCCGACCACGGCCTCGGCCAGATCCTCTTCGCGCGGCACGGGTGTGCCGTCGACCGACCATTCCTTGACATACGGGTCCACGAACGAGAGATCGGCGCCCAGTTCCAGCAGCGCACGGGCCACGGGGAGGGCAGGAGTCTCGCGTTCGTCGGCGATGTCCGGTTTGTAGGTGACGCCGAGCATAACCACTTTGGCGCCGTTCACGGGCTTCTTATGCCGGTTCAGCAGTCGCTGTACTCGTGCGACCACGTACGACGGCATCCGCTCGTTGATCTCCTGCGCCAGCTCGACGAACCGGAACGGGTACCCGAGCTTGCGCACGGTGTACGACAGGTACGACGGGTCGACGGGGATGCAGTGGCCGCCCACGCCGGGCCCGGGCAGGAACTTCTGGAAGCCGAACGGCTTGGTGGCCGCGGCCTCGATCGACTCCCACAGGTCGATGCCCAGCTCGTCGCAGAAGATCGCCATCTCGTTGACGAGGGCGATGTTGACGTGCCGGTAGGTGTTCTCCAGCAGCTTGGCCATCTCGGCCTCGCGGGTGCCGCTGACCGGCACGACCTGCTCGATGAAGCGGCCGTAGAACGAGGTCGCCCGGTCGCGGCAGGTGGGCGTGTAGCCGCCGACGACCTTCGGGGTGTTGCGCAGGCCGAACTTGGGGTTGCCCGGGTCGATGCGCTCGGGCGAGAACGCCAGGTGGAAGTCCTCGCCGGCGACCAGGCCGGAGGTCTCCAGCAGCGGGCGGGCCACCTCGTCGGTGGTGCCCGGCCAGGTGGTGGACTCCAGGACGACCAGCGTGCCCTTGCTCAGGTTGCGCGCGACGGTCCTGGTGGCGCCCTCGACCGCGGACAGGTCGGGGCGGTGGTCCTCGTCCAGCGGAGTCGGCACACAGATGACGATCGTGTTGCTCCTGGCCAGGACGGACTCGTCGAGCGTGGCGCTGAAACCGTTGGCCAGCATGTGCTCGAGGTCGGCGTCGGACAGGTCGTCGATGTAGGACCGTCCGGCGTTGAGCGCGTCGACCTTGGCGGGGTCGACGTCGACGCCGACGACCTTCAGTCCGGCGGCCACCGCCTCCTTGGCGAGCGGCATGCCGACGTACCCCAGGCCGATGACAGACAAGTCTATTTCTGTCACAGCAGTGCCTTGGAAAGACGGAAACAACACTTCATGGTCGCAAAGGTTATCTCAAGTCCACCTAGCTCACGCCTAATGCCGCTGAACCTGTCGCAACAGACAGGCAATCCGGAGGCCGGCATCAGGTGAGCGACCGGTAAAGGTCCCGGTAGGTCTCGGCCACGCGGCCCCAGGTCCGCTTGGCCGCGACCTCGGCGCGACCGGCCTCGCCCATCTCCGCGCGCCTGGCCGGATCGTCCCTGAGCCCGGCGATGGCCTTGGCCAGCTCCGCCGGGTCGCCAGGGGGCACGAGCATCCCCGCGCCCTCGGAGCCGACCAGCTCCGACAGCGCGGGCAGGTCGCTGAGGACGACGGGCTTGCCGAGGGCCATCGCCTCGACCGGCTTGAGCGGCGTCACGAGACGGCACACGCGCAGGTCCTCGCGCGGGCAGATGAAGATGTCGATGGCCTCCTGGGCCTGGAGCGCCTCGTCGGGCCCGACCCGGCCCGGCAGGACGGCACTGGTCAGCGAGAGCTCCTCGACGAGCTCCAGCAGGTTGGGGCGCTCGGCGCCGTCGCCGACGATGAGGACGCGCACCGGCGCGCCCTGGTCGCGCAGCAGCGCCGCGGCCCGCAGCAGGGTGGCGAAGCCCTCGTAGGCCACGATGCTCGACACCGAGCCGACCACGATCTCGTCGTCGCCGATGCCCATGCTCCTGCGGAAGGACGCGCCGTCGTAGTGGGTGCTCAGGAGCGAGTCGTCCACCGCGTTGGGGGCCAGGAAGATCCGCTCTCTCGGCACGCCGCGCTCGACGATCTCCGCGGCCATCGTCTCGGCCAGCGTGACGACGGCGTCGGCCTCGCGCATGAGGAACGCCTCACGCTCGCGCTGGAGCACGTGCCGCTCGCTGCCGACGCGGATCGGGTCGCGGGAGGCCCAGGTCTCCTCCAGGAAGCCGCGCACCTCGTAGACGTACGGGGTGCCGGTGCGGTCGCGGACGGCGTGGGCCACCGAGCCGTTGCGATGGTCGGTGGCGGCGTGCAGGAGCTGCGGGCGCAGCTCCTTGACCAGGTCGGTGACCGCGTCGGCGCCGCGCACCATCCGGCCGCGCATCTCGAACGGCATGTCGCCGTGGCCGTCCGGCAGCAGCCGGTGGTACGGGATGCCGTCGATCTCGTCGTACGGCGTGGCGTCGGCGTGGCCCTGGAACATCGGCCAGCCCCAGCTCGTCACCACGTGCGGGTCGAGCCCCGCGGCCTGCTGGGCGGTGACGATGCGGTGGGTGCGGACGGTGTAGCCCGCCTGGGTGTACGGCAGGGCGTTGGTGACGCAGTGCAGCACCCGACCCTCGACGCGCTCGCCGACGGACACCTTGCCGCCGGGCGGGATGGGGCCGGGGCTGATGGCGGCCAGCTCACCCCGGTAGTAGGCGGCCCGGCGCTTGACGAAGGGGTACTTGGTGTGGGCTTCGAGCACCTGCGCGGCCATGCTGACCCGGCCGGCGTTCCAGTGCTCCTTGGCCTCGTCCCACGGCGCCCTGATGACCCGCATGCCGAACTTGCGCACGGCCCGGCGGGCGCGGCGCGCGGCGGGCCAGGCCACCTTGCCGACGACGGGGCGAAGGCTCGGCGGAAGGGCTTCGGCGGCGGCCTGCGCGACCCGCACCGGGTCGGACTTGACCTTGGTGTAGACGACCCTGGAGACGAGGATCGGGTGCTGGACGAAGCCCTTCAGCAGCCCACCGACACCGGCACGCGCGGACTTGGCGGAAACCTTGGAGGAGTCTGGTCGACTGGCGTCGGATACCACGCGGTGACCGTACCATAGGCAGCGTTTTTTCCCTTCCGCACCGAAAGGCGAGGTCAATGAGGGAGAACCCCCTGGTCCTGCACGTCCTGGGCGCCCGGCCCAACTTCGTGAAAGCGGCCCCGGTGGTCAGAGCGCTCGGCGAGCTCGGCGTGCGGCAGGGCATCGTCCACACCGGTCAGCACTACGACGCGCTGATGTCCGACGTGTTCTTCGCCGACCTCGGGCTGCCCGAGCCGGTGGCCAACCTGGCCGTCGGCTCCGGCACCCACGCCAAGCAGACCGCGGCCCTGCTCGTCGGCCTGGAGGAGGTCGTGCTGGAGCACGCGCCGGACCTGGTCGTGGTCTACGGCGACGTCAACTCCACGCTGGCCGCGATCCTCGTCTGCGCCAAGCTCGGCGTCCGCACCGCGCACGTGGAGGCGGGGCTGCGCTCGTTCGACCGCGGGATGCCGGAGGAGGTCAACCGGATCGTCACCGACTCCCTGTCGGACCTGCTGTTCGCCACCTCCCCCGAGGCGCTGTCGTACCTGGCGGCCGAGGGCGTGCCGGCCTCGAAGGTGCACCTGGTGGGCAACCCCATGATCGACAGCCTGTTCGCGGCGCTGCCGTCGCTGGACCCGGCGCCCGTGGTGGCGCGGCTGGGCGCGCCCGAGCGCTACGCGGTGGCGACGCTGCACCGGCCCGCCAACGTCGACACCCCGGAGGCGGCGGCCGAGCTGGTCTCGGCGGTGCTGGAGGTCTCGCGGCAGATCCCGATCATCGTGCCGATCCACCCGAGGGGGCGCACCCGGCTGGCGGAGGCCGGGCTCGTCGACGGCCCGTCGGTCCAGGTCGTGGACCCGCTCGGCTACGTGGACTTCCTCTCCCTCGTACGCGGGGCCGCGCTGGTGGTCACCGACTCGGGCGGCGTGCAGGAGGAGACCACCATGCTCGGCGTGCCGTGCCTGACCGTGCGGCCGAACACCGAGCGGCCGGTCACGATCACCCACGGCACCAACCGGCTGGTCACGCCGGCTCTGCTGCCGGCCGCCGCGGAGAAGGCGCTGGCCGACGGCGCCTCGACGCCGTCGGGGGAGCTGCCCCCGCTGTGGGACGGCGCCGCCGGGCCGCGCATCGCCCGGGTGATCTCGGCGTGGCTCAAGGGCGACAACCTCTCGCCGGCTTCCCAGGGCATCCGGTCGGAATAGCCCCTTTCGTACGGCTTTTGGCCGCTTCACCGGCGCGCTCCCCCACGCTCCGCGTACCATGACATCTCTCCGCTAGCGATAGGCGAGCATCCCCATGGCCGAAACTCCCGAAGAGCCTGCCTTCCAGCGGCTCGGCCCCGTCAACTGGCTCCCGGAGGAGCGCAAGGTCGTCGAGCGCTACGAGACCGAGCTGAGGGAGCTGCGCCGGCGCCTGGAGATCGCCGAGGCCAGGGCCGCCTACGCCACGTGGAAGCTGGAGGCCACCCAGGCCAAGCGGACGTTCAAGCTGGGCGAGGCGATCGGGACCAAGCGGCCCGGCAAGGTGCTGGAGGCGGTCAGGTCCAAGGACCGCGCCCCCAAGCCGCCCGTCCCGGTCAGCGAGGCGATCGAGACCGCCAACCACCGGCCGCCGCTCGTCGACGTGCCCGCCGTCAAGTGGCCCTCCGGCCCCGTCAACCGGCCCGACCTGAAGGTCGCGGTCATCCTGGACGACTTCTCCCGGATGGCGTTCCGCTACGAGTGGGACCAGATCGAGTTCGGGCTCAAGGACTGGCCGGAGATCTTCGCCGAGAAGCGGCCCGACGTGCTGTTCTGCGAGTCGGCCTGGCACGGCAACCAGGGCCGCTGGCGCTACCAGATGACCGGCACCAACGCGCCCAAGGAGCCGCTGCGCGACCTCGTGGCCTGGTGCAGGGCGGAGGGCATCCCCACGGTCTTCTGGAACAAGGAGGACCCGCCCAACTTCGACTTCTTCATCGACACGGCCAAGCTGTTCGACTACGTCTTCACCTGCGACGGCGACATGGTGCCGAAGTACCGCGAGGTGCTCGGCCACGACCGGGTGGACGTCCTCCAGTTTGCCGCCCAGCCGCGCGTGCACAACCCCATCCAGCAGAAGGAGGGGCGGCTGCATGACGTGGTCTTCGCCGGCATGTACTTCCGCGACAAGCACCCCGAGCGGCGCGAGCAGATGGAGGTCGTGCTCGACCCGGTCCGTGAGCTGGGCCTGCACATCTTCGCCCGCAACGGCGAGGTGGACGAGAAGTACGCCTGGCCGGAGAAGTACCGTCCGCACATCGTCGGCGAGCTGCCCTACGACCGGATGCTCGCCGCGTACCGGATGTACAAGGTCTTCCTCAACGTCAACTCCGTGCTGGACTCGCCGACCATGTGCGCGCGCCGGGTCTTCGAGCTGTCGGCCTGCTCCACCCCGGTCGTCTCCGGCTGGTCACGGGCCATCGAGGAGACCTTCGGCGACCTGGTGCCCATCGCCCGCGAGCCGATCGAGTCGTACAACCAGGTGCTGCACCTGATCAACAGCCCCGAGCTGCGCGCCCGGATGGGGCACCTGGCCATGCGGGAGGTGTTCGACAAGCACCTGTTCTCGCACCGGGTGGACCAGATCCTGGGCTTCCTCGGCCGGCCGGTGCCGTCGCGGTCGCGCTCGATCTCGGTGGTGCTGCCGACCAACCGCGCCTCGCAGATCGAGCACGCCATCTCCTCGGTGGCCCGGCAGATCCACCGGCCGCTCCAGCTCGTCATGGTCCTGCACGGTCTCGACATCGACCCGGTCGTGGTGGCGGACAAGGCGCGCATGGCGGGCATCACCGACGTCGTGGTCCTGCCGGCGGCGCCCGAGCTGTCGCTCGGCGCCTGCATGAACCTCGGCATCGCCGCCGCCGAGGGCGAGCTGATCGCCAAGATGGACGACGACAACCTGTACGGCGAGCACTACCTGTCGGACCTGGTGCGCGCCTTCGACTACACCGACGCCGAGCTGACCGGCAAGGGCGCCCACTACTCCTACTTCGAGGGCAGCAACACCACCATGCTGCGCCTGCCCGGCCTGGAGCACCGCTACTCGTTCCTCGTGCAGGGCGGCACGTTCCTCGGCAAGGCGGACATGTTCCGCTCGTACGGCTTCGCCGACATCACGCGGGGCGAGGACACCCACCTCGTGCGGCGGCTGAAGGAGGACCGCGTCAAGATCTACTCGGCCGACCGGTTCAACTTCGTCTACTGGCGCAGCGCCGACGCGAGCATGCACACCTGGCAGGCCGACCACATCAAGCTGACCCGCAACGCCCAGTTCTCCTTCGTCGGCCGCCCGGACGACCACGTCCTCATCTGAAGCCCGAAGCCCGAAGCTTGAAGCCGCGCGGCCGGCCCCGGCTGTGCGGTGGCGGGGCCGGCGGGCGGCTCAGCCGTGCAGTTTCGCCAGACGTTCGTCGGCGAGCCGGCCGAGCTCGTACAGGCCCTCGCGTTTGACCTTGTGGCCCACCACGAGCAGGCTCATGACGGCCTTGCCCCGGCGGACCAGCACGGTGCCCACCTGGACGTCCTGGCCGCCGCCCGCGGCGGTGGTGAGGTAGGCGCGCGACTGGTCGCCGCGCCGCGGCATGGACAGCTCCCGCGTGCGGTAGGTCACCTTCGTGCCGTTGACGGCCGCCGTGTAGGAGGTGCACTGCTTCGGCAGCGGCGCCGGGAACCCGGGCGTGGGCATCGACACGATGGCCTCGGTGATCGAGCCCTTGTCGGAGGCGAACGCGACGACCGCGGCGGGGGCGCTCGCCACGGTCGGCTCGGTGGCGTCGAGCTGCGCCGCCTTGGCGCACTCCGGCCGGTCCGCGCTCGCGGCGCGGACCGCGGCCAGCCCCTTGCGGGTCGACTCCAGGGAGCCGAAGAACCCGGTCTCGGGCCCGTGGACCACCCGCATGCCCTGCGGCGGCGGCAGCAGGATGGCGCGGAGCCTGCCCGCCTCGGCGGTGGCGGCGGCGACCCGCGCCGGATTGGACCCGGACGCCCCGACGCTCTCCCCCGCGGCGCATCCCGCCACGAGCGTCACGCCCGCGCATATCCCTGAGAACACCTTGAAGGTGGACTGACGATTCGACTCTCCCAGCATATTTCCGAACGCTAGAGGAAAGGGCTCGGGCGGGGCCGGGCAACAGCGCTATTCACGGAATCGCGCGGTTTCATGGCGGCCATATGCATTCACCCCCATTCCGGGGCGAGTTCCGGACGACTTCCGTGCGAGTTCCGGGCTAGTTCCGGGCGAGGGGAGTCACCGTACGGTCGCCACCAGCGACGACCGGCGCCTCTTCCCCTCACCGGACCGGAACGGGTGCACGCCCCGCAAAGCGGCAATTCACCGTGACAGGTCGCGCAAAATGTTTCTCGGGGCGCTGCGCGGCGTAGCGCCGCATTTGCCCGGCGTCATCATCATCCAGCACATGGGCGACATCGACCCGCGCCGGGCGCGCGACCTCGGGATGGACCGGCTGATTTCGCGCCGCGACTTCTTCGACGGAGTCGCCGTGACCGCGGGCGCGGCGGCGGTGGGCGCGGTCACCGGGATCCCGCTCCTGCGCGGCGGGCACGGCGGGGGCGGCCCGGAAGGGCGCGCGGAGATCCCCTACCCGCCGGCGCTCACCGGGCTGAGGGGAGACGACCCCGACGCGCTCAGCGTGCCGCACGCGCTGCGCGACGGCCGCTTCTGGAAGCACGCGGGCGCGCCCCACCCCACGGGCGAGGCCTACGACCTGGTGGTCGTGGGCGGCGGCGTCAGCGGGGTGGCCGCGGCCCACGAGTGGCTGCGGCGCGACCCCGGCGCCCGGGTGCTCATCCTCGACAACCATGACGAGATCGGCGGGCACGCGCGGCGCAACGAGTTCCGGGGCGGCGGGCGGCCGGGGCCGCTGATCGGGCCGGGCGGCTCGCCGTCGCTCGGGTCCCCCGAGGCGTGGACGCCCGAGGGCAAGGAGCTGCTCGCGCTCCTCGGCGTCGAGCCGGACACGCTCGCCGGCTACACCGACCGGACGCTCTACCCGGGTCTCGGGCTGCGCAGGGGCGTGATGTGCGACAAGGAGACGTTCGGGCACGACCGGCTCGTGCGGTTCGAGGCCGGCGTGCAGGCCGAGGAGTGGGTGAGCCGCCTGCCGATCGACGAGCGGGCCCGCCAGGACCTGGTCATGCTCTACACCGACCCGCCCGACTGGCTCGCGGGCCTGTCGCGGGAGGAGAAGGAGGGGCGGCTGGCGGAGCTCACGTACTCGGCGTTCCTGCTGGAGGTGTGCGGGGTCCACCCGGACGTGGAGCGGTTCTGCCGCACGATGCCCAGCGCCCGGTGGGGGTACGGGGCCGACTCCTTCGGCGCGATCGACGCCTGGGGCACCGCCCGCCACTGGGACTATCCGGGCTTCCAGGGGCTCGGGCTCGGCAGGGGCAAGCCGTCGCGGTTCAACTCGCCCACGGTCCGCAAGGAGTGGGACGCGGGGGCCCCGGTCCGCTTCCCCGAGGGCAACCAGGCGCTGGTGCGGATGCTGGTGGGCCGGATGATCCCCGGCTTCGCGGGGTCCACCTCCGCGGACGGCGTCACGGCGGCCTCCTACGACTACGGCCGGCTGGACCGGCCCGGCAACCGGGTGCGCTTCCGGCTGTCGAGCCCGGTCGTCTCGGTGCGCAACGACGGCGATCCGCGCGGCGCGGATCCGGAGGCCGCCTCCACGGCGACGGTCGGCTACTTCGACGGCTACCGGCTCAGGACCGTCAGCGCGGGGGCCGTGGTGCTCGCCTGCTGGCACACCGTCATCCCGTACCTCGTTCCCGAGCTGCCCGAGGACCAGCTGCGCGCGCTGCGGGCCGCGGTCAAGACGCCCGTGCTGCACGCCACCGTACGGCTGCGCGACTGGCGGGCATGGCACGCGGCGGGGCTGCGGGCGGTCCGCTGGACGGGCGCGTACTGGTGTCAGACGGAGCTGGGGAGGCCGGTGAGCACTCCGGGCTACCAGAGCCCCAGGGACCCCTCAGAGCCGATCCTGGCGCATCTGGTGGCCGCTCCGTGCCGGTCGGAGCTCGGGCCCGTCCGCGGGGCCGCCGCGGGCCGTCAGGCACTGCTCAAGACCTCGTACGAGCATCTGGAGTACACCGTGCGGGATCAGCTCACCCGGCTGCTGGAGCCGCACGGGTTCGACCCGGCCGCCGACATCGAGGCCGTCACGGTCAACCGGTGGGGACACGGGTACGCGCCCGAGTACCGCAGGCCGTGGCACGACTTCTACCCGGACGGGCCGTTCCCGGCCGAGGCCGCCCGGCGGCCGTTCGGGCGGATCGCGATCGCGAACGCCGACGCGGTGCCGGGCGCGGGGTTCGACGCCGCGGTGACCGCCGCCCACCGGGCCGTCAGGGAACTGTCCCGTTGACCCCCACGGCCGCCAGGCTGGCCTCCCAGAGGCGCTCGGCCAGGGCCGGGTCGGCCATGGCGGCCGGCACCCGCCGGGGCGCCATGCCGGCGAAGTAGCGGCCCGCGCGCTCCGCCCCGTCGGCGTGCGTGGCGAGGTGGACGAGGGACCGCGCGCCGTGCTCCGGTGGTTTGGCGTACCCCGGCATGGCAAGGAAGATCCGCATGAGCAGCGAGCCGGAGGCGAACCCGGTGCGGATCACGCCCGGGTGGAAGCAGGTCGCCGCCACCCCGCGCGCCGCCAGCGCGACCGTGAACAGCGCGTTGGCCTGCTTGGTGTCGCCGTACTGGAGCCAGCCGTTCCACCGCCGCCGCTCCCGCGACAGGTCCGAGGGGTCGAGCCGGCCGGTCCTGCCGGCCCGCGACGAGGTGGTCACCACCCGGTCCACCCGGCCCGTCAGCGCCCGGGTCAGCACGAAGGGGGCCAGGTGGTTGACCTGAACCATGAGCTCGTGCCCGTCGGGCGTCACCTTCCGCTCCGTGCTCATCACCCCGGCGTTGTTGGCGAGCACCGCGATGCGCTCGTAGCGCTCGGCGAGCCGGTCGGCCAGCGCACGCACGTCGTCGAGCGAGGTGTAGTCGCACGTCAGCACGTCGGCCTTGGGGCCGGGCAGCCCGCCCGCCACCTCGTCGAGCCGCCGCCGGTCACGGCCCACGAGCACCACCCGGTGCCCCCGGCGGGAAAGCCCGGCCGCCGCGGCGGCCCCGATCCCGGAGCTTGCCCCAGTAATCACGCTAATCATCCTGTTCCTCCCACTGCGCCGGAACCTTAAACGGTGCTAGTCTCCTGTGCGATCTTCCGGAGGTGTATTTACACAAAAGGTGGAAATGCCCCTCGACTCCGAGGTTGGGACATGGGCTCGCGTAACCGGTCAATTCGGTTCAAGATCTTCTTATTGCTGCTGCTACCCCTCCTGTCTCTGAGCGCGCTCTGGGGGTTCGCACTGAACCTCACCGTGGGCGACGGCCAGGCCCTCCTGCGGAGCAACACCGTGTACCAGACGGTCGGCCTCACCTCGACCGAGCTGGGCCTCCAGCTCCAGGCCGAGCGCGCGCGCTCCGCCGTGGCCGTCACCACCCGTAAGCTCACCCAGGACCTCGGCGCCCAGCGAGCCCGCACCGACAAGGCCGTCGCCGACTTCCGCCGCTCCACCGTCGAGGCCGGCGACGCCGTCGACGGCGAGCTGCGCGGCCCCATCGACGGGCTCGACCGCGCCCTGTCCCGGCTCGGCTCCATCCGCGCCGACATCGACGCCGGCCTCAGCTCCCGCCTCATGGGCATCGACGCCTACAACGCCGTCCTCGACGCGCTCTTCCGCTTCTACGACCACATGGTCTCCGTGCCCGACCTGCCCCTCTTCCAGGTGGCCACGGCCATGCAGGCGATGGGCAACGCCCGGGAGGTCATCGCCCGGGAGCACGCCCTGATCAGCGGCGCCCTCATCGACGGGCAGCTCACCGACCCCGAGGCCGCCGCGTTCACCGAGTACGCCGCCGCCCGCAAGTTCCTGCACGCCCGTGGCATGGCCGGGCTCGACGTCGCGCTGCGCGGGCCGTACGAGAAGGTGTTCGGCGACCAGACCTTCCGCGACTTCGCCCGGATGGAGACGCGCGTGGTCACCACCGGCGCGCCGCCCCCCGACGGCGACGCCTGGAACGCCGCCGCCGGCCAGGTGATGACCCAGCTCGACCGGATCAACGCCGACTCCACCGCCGTCCTCGCCGACCGCGCCACCAGCGCCGCCACCGTCATCCTGCTCCGCATCGCCGTCGCGGGCGTCCTCGGCCTGATCGCCGTCCTCGCCTCGATCATCATCTCCGTACGCCTCGGCCGCCGGCTGGGCGCGGAGCTGTCCGGGCTGCGCGCCGCCGCGGTCGAGCTGTCGGACGAGCGGCTGCCCGCCCTCGTCGAGCGCCTGCGCCGCGGCGAGACCGTGGACGCCGCCAAGGAGACCAAGCCGCTCAAGGTCAGCGGCTCCGCCGAGATCACCGACGTGGCCCGCGCGTTCGCCTCCGTGCAGTCCACCGCCGTACGGGCCGCCGTGGGGCAGGCGGAGCTGCGCCGGGGCGTGAGCCAGGTCTTCCTCAACCTCGCCCGGCGCAAGCAGGGCCTGCTGCACCGCCAGCTCGCGCTGCTCGACAGCATGCAGCGCCGCACCCACGACCCCGACCGCCTGGAAGAGCTCTTCCGCGTCGACCACCTCACCACCCGCATGCGGCGGCACGCCGAGAGCCTCATCATCCTGTCGGGCTCCGCGCCCGGCCGGGCCTGGCGCAAGCCGGTGTCCGTGCTCGACATCGTGCGGGCCGCCGTCGCCGAGGTCGAGGAGTACACCCGGGTCACGGTCGACGCCATGCCGGCCAGCGCCATCGACGGCGGCACCGCGGCCGACCTGACCCACCTCGTGGCCGAGCTGGTCGAGAACGCCACCCTGTACTCGCCGCCCGACGCCGTCGTCCACATCCGCGGCGACCTGGTGAGCAACGGGTACGCGATCGAGGTGGAGGACAGGGGCCTCGGGCTCTCGCAGACCGAGTACGCCGCGGTCAACGCGCGGCTGGCCCGGCCGCCGGAGTTCGACCTGGCCGACAGCGACAGGCTCGGCCTGTTCGTGGTCGGCAAGCTGGCCGAGCGGCACGGCATCCAGGTGCTGATGCGCCGCTCGCCCTTCGGTGGCACCACGGCGATCGTCCTGGTGCCGCGCACGCTGGTCAGCGAGCAGGCGGCGCTGACGGCCGGCGACGACGACCGTGAAGCGGCCCGCGAGACGGGCAAGGACACGGGCGGCAGCGGCCGGGGCACCGCCACCACGCTGCCCAGCCGTACGAGGAAGAAGAAGGCCCTCGCCGTCGTGAACGGCGGGACCCATGCCGGCCTGCCCACGCGGGTCCGGCAGGCAAACCTGGCACCCCAGCTCCGGCCGGACCCCCAGCCGGAGCCGGAGCCGGAGCAGAAGACGGAACGCTCTCCCGACGAGGTACGCGATCTGTTCTCCGCGTTCCAACGGGGAACCCAACGTGCCCGAGAAGAAGCAACAGAGGAGGGGGAGGCATGAGCGCGCCCACGACCAACACCGGTGAACTGAACTGGCTGCTCGACGACCTGACGACCAGGGTCGCCGCGGTCCGGCAGGCGGTGATCCTGTCGACCGACGGCCTCGCGGTGGGCTACTCCAAGGGCCTGAGCCGGGAGGACGCCGAGCACCTGTCCGCCGTGGCGGCCGGGTTCCAGAGCCTCGCCCGCGGCACCGGACGCCACTTCGGAGGCGGGGACGTCCGCCAGACCATCGTCGAGATGGAGTCGGCGTTCCTTTTCGTGACCGCGGCCGGCAAGGGCACCTGCCTGGCCGTGCTGGCCGAGGCGAACGTCGACGTCGGGCACATCGCCTACGAGATGGCGATGCTGGTCAAGCGGGTGGGCCAGCACATCTCGACCAACCCGCGAGCGACGGCGCCATGACGGAGACCCCCCAATGGCTGGACGAGGCGGCGGGGCCGATCGTCCGGCCCTACGCGCTCATCCGCGGCAGGACCAGGTCGTCGGGGGACGCCTTCGACCTCATCGCCACCGTGAGCGTCGTCGGAGAGCCCTCCGACGAGGCGGCCGATGAGCTCGGGCCGGAGCAGCGGCTCATTCTGCGGGTGGCGCGCGACCCGATCTCGGTGGCCGACGTGGCCGTCGAGATCGACCTGCCCATCGGGGTCGTGCGGGTGCTGCTCGGCGATCTGCGTGACAACGGCCTCATCTCGGTGACATCCCCCTCAGCGGCCAGGCCGCGTCCGAGCGAGGGCATTCTCAAGGAAGTGATCAATGGACTCCGGGCTCTCTGACGACCCCGTGGCGCTGAAGATCCTCATCGCGGGGGGCTTCGGCGTCGGCAAGACCACCCTGGTGGGCGCCATCAGCGAGATCAAGCCGCTGCGCACCGAGGAGGTGCTGTCCGAGCGCGGGATCGGCGTGGACGACATCGACGGCGTGGAGGCCAAGACCACCACCACCGTCGCCATGGACTTCGGCCGCATCACCATCCGCGAGGGGCTGGTCGTCTACCTGTTCGGCACGCCGGGCCAGGAACGGTTCTGGTTCATGTGGGACGAGCTGTCCTACGGCGCGCTGGGAGCCGTCGTCATCGCCGACACCCGGCGGCTGA
Organism: Nonomuraea sp. NPDC005501; assembly: GCF_040605905.1. NCBI lineage: Bacteria > Bacillati > Actinomycetota > Actinomycetes > Streptosporangiales > Streptosporangiaceae > Nonomuraea > Nonomuraea sp. NPDC005501. The sequence continues at coordinate 175,109 of NZ_JBEXDT010000001.1, forward strand.
CCGACTGCTTCCCGTCCGTGGACTACTTCGAGCAGCGCGGCACGCCGTTCGTGGTGGCCGTCAACTGCTTCGAGGACGCCGAACAGCACAGCGTGGAAGACGTGCGGATCGCGCTCGACCTGGACCCGGACGTGCCGGTGCTGCTGTGCGACGTGCGCCGGCGCACCTCGGCGAAGGAGGTCATGGTCACGCTGGTGGAGCACTCCCTGCGGACCCTGACCGCGACAGGCTAGCGTCCCGGCGCCCGCCCCCCGGCGAGGCGCCCGTCCGGCCCTGGCGGGCGCTACAGCGCCCGCAGGCCGTTGATGACCTCTCTGAGCAGGTTCTCCGTCGCCCCCGTGCCCTTGGCCAGCGGCGGGCGCACCGAGACCAGCCCGTAGTGCAGCAGGTCGCCGAGGAGCACCCGTACCACCCCCACGGGCAGTTCGAGCTCCGCGGCGAGCTCCACCACGGGTTTGGCCTGCACGGCGACGCAGCCGATCAGCCGCCGGTGCTGGCCGCTCAGCTCCGCCTTGGCCGGCGCGGGCAGGCCGCTGGCGACGACGTTCGCCAGCAGGTCGATCTCCGGGGCCGAGGACCTGGTGCGTCCGCGGGCGACCGCGTAAGGTCGCACGACCGGCCCGGCCTCCTCATCCACCCATTCGGGCTCGCGGCTCACGATCGAGTTCCCCCATCCTGGTCGCTGTCCTGGCGCCCGCGCCGCCAGCCCGACTGGAGGGAGGACAGCAGGGCCCTGGCCTCCTCGGGCGAGCGCTCGTCGGCGGACCGGGCGGGCTGCTGCGTGCGGGTACGGGACGGCAGTGCGGACTCCTGCTGGCCGCCCTGGGCGGGCAGGCCGGCGCCCTGCTGCTGGAGCTGGGGCGGCAGGTTGGTCTGCCGGACGCGGCGGGGCAGCCCGGAGTCCTGGGGCTGCTGCTGCGGCGCCGAGGCGCGGCGGGACGTGCGGACGCGGCGCGGCAGCGCTCCCGGCCCCGTGGTGCCCGTGCCGCCTTCCAGGGCCCCGGAGAGCCGCTCGGCCCCGTCGGCGTCGTGCCTGGCCATCGGCACCGACACCGGCTCGAACTCCGGCATGTCCAGCGGCGGCGGCAGCAGTTCCACCAGCATCGACGGGACGAGCACGATCGCCGTGGTCCCGCCGTAGGGTGACGGCTTGAGCGTCACCGAGATGCCGTGGCGGGCGGCGAGCATGCCGACCACGGCGAAGCCGAGCTGCTCGGTCTGCGACGGGTCGAAGTCGGGCGGGCTCGCCAGCCGCAGGTTGATCGCGTCGCGCTGCTCCGGCGCCATGCCGAGGCCCCGGTCCTCCACCTCGACCGCGAAACCGCGGCCGACCATCTCGCCGCGCACCGACACCTCGTTGTCGGGGGAGGAGAACGTGGCCGCGTTCTCGATCAGCTCGGCGAACAGGTGCATGAGGTCCGCCACCGCCGAGCCGGAGAAGCCGGCCTCGGGCATCGGGTAGACGCGGACGCGGGTGTACTCCTCGACCTGGGCGGCGGCGCCGTTCAGCACGTCCTCGACCGGGATGGTGCCGCGCCAGCGGCGGCCGGCCGAGCCGCCCGACAGCAGCACCAGGCCCTCCGCGTGGCGGCGCATGCGGGTGGTGAGGTGGTCGAGCTTGAACAGCCTCTCCAGCGCCTCCGGCTCCTCGGTCTGGCGCTGCATGTCGTCGAGCAGCCTGAGCTGGCGCTGGAGCAGCGTCTGGCTGCGCCTGGCCAGGTTGCGCAGCGCCTCGGAGACGCCCTGGCGGAGCCTGGCCTGCTCGACGGCGGCGTCGACGGCGGTCCGCTGGACGCTGTCGAAGGCCGCCGCGAGGTCCTGGACCTCACTCGTGGTCTTGTCGGCCACCGTGATGGGCGGCGCCTCGGCGTCCACGTCCACGTTGTCGCCCTGGCGCAGCCGGGTGACCACGTCGGGCAGCTTGATCTCCGCCAGGTCGAGCGCGCTGCGGCGCAGCGTCCCGAGGTCGTGGGCGATGCGCCGGCCGGCCCGGATGGAGACGACGAGGGAGAAGATGACGGCGAGCAGCCCGAGCGCGCCCGCGATGGCGGCGCGGACGATGATCGTGATGCCGGCCGGCTCGATCCGCGCGAACAGCGCGTCACCGGTGCGCCAGATGGCCTCGGTGTAGTCCTTCAGCACCGGGTCGGCCAGCTCGCGCCACATCTGCATGTTCACGGGCTCGCCCATGACGTACGACTCCAGCGCCCGCTCCATCGTCGCGAAGCGGGAGGAGCCGGCCACCTTCCGCACCCCGGCGCTCAGGTCGGCGTCCATGTTGGCCATGGCCGTCGGGAAGAGGTTCTGCCGGGCGCCGTCGATGCGTGCCAGCATGTGCAGGTCCGACATGGACGGCTTGCCGTTCGCGGCCACGATGAGGGCGTTCTCGCGGCTGAGCAGCTCGCGGACCTCGTCGGCGGCGATCAGGCCGTGGCTCTGCCGGGCCAGCTCCACGTCGGTGCTCACGGTGAACGTGGCGTACATGAGGTGGACGGCATCGGAGATCTCGGAGTACTGCTCGATCAGGGCCGAGGGGGTCATCCTGCCGCCGTCGACCTGGCGCCGCACCTCCGGCAGGCGCTCGATCGCCTGGTACGCCTTCTTCAGCCGGTCGCGCATCTCCGGCGTCATGGCCGACTGGGTGCCCGGGGCGGCGCCGTTCTCGACGAGCTTGGCGCGCACCCGGTCGACCTTGGCGCGGGCCTCGGACAGCGCGGCGGGGTCGGTGGCGGTGCCCGCGAGCCGCTCGGCGGAGGCCAGCCGCTCCTGCTGGAGATTGCCCACCACACCGTCGGCGTAGTTGATCACTCCGGTCCAGAGGGTCTGCGCCTTGAGGAGGTTGACGGCCTCGCCGATGGTGGTGCTGGCGGCGAACGCCCAGAGCGCGACGAGAGAGACCAGGGGGATGACGAGCAGTGTCGAGATCTTGAATCTTATGGATCTGCCCGATGCCATGGTACCTGCTCCCGGATAGAAGATCGCGGGAGAGAATAGCACCGATACGGGTGGGTTTAAGATCAACTAGCGATAAATCTGTGGTAAGTCAGGAAATTTGCGTCTTTTCCGATCGTCCGGGCCCAGGCCAGCCGGGCCAGCCACCCGGCCAGGACCAGCAGCAACGCCACCTCGGCGCCCAGCAACAGCCGCTCCACCAGCCCGATCATCACCCGTCCGCCGGGCAGCGCCACGTAGGTGATCGCCAGCAGCCCCAGCCCCCCGGCGAGCGCCAGCCACTCCACCACCCGCGCCACCGGCTTCCACGCCGCGTCGGCCGCCAGCCTCGGCACCATGAGCGCCGCCGCCGCGGGCAGGCTCACGAACGCCGCCACCGACACGTACCGGTGGATCTGCGCGGTCAGCGTCAGGTCCTGGCCGATGGGCGTGGTCGGCACCACCGCCGCGACCACCAGCGCCACCGACCACACCAGCAGCAGCCGCTCGGGCATGCCGCGGACCGGCGCCCCCACCGCCCGCAGCCCGCCCAGCAGCGCCAGCGACCCCAGTCCCATGACGGCCATCGCGACCTCCGTGACGCCCCCGCGGTCGGACACGGCGTACTCGCTGATGGTCACGTTCAAGGGGTCGAGATACGGGTCGGGACCGAGCTGGCCGGCCACGACCGCGACGACGGCGAACGCGATGGACAGGCACGCGACGAGGGCGTAGACCCCCACCCGCGCCCCGCCGAACCCTTTGGACCGGCCCCCGGCCGACGGCCGCGCCGTCCCCTCCGGCGCGGCCGTGACACGGCTCGTGGTCGCGGGGGTCCCGTCCTTCACTGCTGTCATGCCCCAACCTTCCCGTCCCGGCCGGGCCCCGGGCATCAGGCCACACCCCGAACGCGCCCCTGATCCCTTCCCGGGGTCCCCTAGGGGGCCGTCGGGGGATCGGCCGGGGTCAGGGCAGGTATCAGGGGGTACGTCAGCCCGAGGGCTCACATGACACACAGGCGAACACCCGACGAGAGGGACGTACCTCATGAGTGAGCACATCCTGGAGCCTGAGGCACAGGAGATCGCGGACGCGACCTCCAAGCCCCCGTTCCTGTACGAGCTGGGCCCCGAGGGCGCCCGGAAGGTCCTCGACGACATCCAGGCCGCCCCGATCGACAAGCCCGACGTCGACGAGAAGTGGATCACCGTGCCGGCCGAGGTGGGGGACGTTCGGGTCCGCATCGTCAAGCCCGCCGGCGCCGGCGGCCCGCTGCCCGCCGTCCTGTACGTCCACGGAGGCGGCTGGATCCTCGGCAACGCCGGGACGCACGACCGGCTCGTCCGCGAGCTGGCCGTCGGCGCGAACGCCGCCCTCGTCTTCGTCGAGTACGAGCGCTCCCCCGAGGCGCAGTACCCGGTCGCGATCGAGCAGGCGTACGCCACCGCGCGCTGGATCACCCGGGACGGCGGCTCGGAGGGGCTGGACGCCTCTCGCCTCGCGGTCGCGGGCGACTCCGTCGGCGGCAACATGGCCACCGCCCTGGCCATCCTGGCCAAGCAGCGCGGCGACGTGACCTTCGTCCACCAGTCGCTCTACTACCCGGTCACCGACGCCGCGCAGGACACCGGCAGCTACCGGGAGTTCGCCAACGGGCCCTTCCTGACCGCCAAGGCCATGGCCTGGTTCTGGGACGCGTACCTGCCCGACCACGGCAAGCGCGGAGAGATCACCGTCTCGCCGCTGCGGGCGAGCGTGGAGGACCTCGCCGGCCTGCCGGAGGCGCTGGTGATCGTGGACGAGAACGACGTGCTGCGCGACGAGGGGGAGGCGTACGCGCGCAAGCTGGTCGCGGCCGGGGTGCGGACGACGTGCGTCCGCTACAACGGCATCATCCACGACTTCATGATGCTCAACCCCGTCAGGAGCTCGGCCGCCGCGACGGGCGCCGTCGAGCAGGCCGTCCGCGTGCTGCGCAAGGCACTCGGCACCTCCGGCACCTCCTGACGCCACCCCGGAGGGTCACCCGCCGCCTGGACCGGCCGTTCGTCCGCACCGGGCGGCCGTGCGGACGAGGGCATCCGTCCGCACCGGGCGGCCGTGCGGACGGGGGCGTCCGTCCGCATCGGGCGGCCGCCCGGACGGGGCGTTCTTCTAGAGCGGGCGGTCGAGGACGTGGGGGCGGGCGGCGGCGTAGCGGTGGCGGATGTCCGGCACGGGGTCGGCCTCGTAGACCGCGGCGTCCTGCGACGACCAGTCCACCTCCGCGTCCAGCAGCCGGGCGGCCTGGTAGGCCGCGCCGTCGGCGACGTACTCGCCCGGCGGCGGAGCCAGGACGGGCCGGCCGAAGACGGTCGGCGCGATGCGGCGGACCGCCTCCGAGCGGGCCCCTCCACCGATCAGCAGGACGCGCTCCGGGACGTGGCCGAGCGCGTCGAGGCCGTCGGCCAGGCCGCACAGCATGCCCTCGATCGCCGCCCGGGCCAGGTGGGCCGGGGTGGAGGTGGCCAGGGTTAGGCCGTGGACCGCTCCCGTGGCGTTGGGCTGGTTGGGGGTGCGCTCGCCCTCCAGGTACGGCACCAGCGTGAGCCCACCGGCTCCCGGCGGGGCCTGGAGCGCCAGCTCGCCGAGCCGGTCGAGGCCGACGCCCGTGAGCCGGGCCGTCGCGTCCATGACCCGGGCCGCGTTCAGCGTGCAGACCAGCGGGAGGAAGCGGCCCGTCGCGTCGGCGAACCCCGCCACCTGGCCGCTCGGGTCGGCACTCGGCGCGTCGGAGACGGCGAACACGGTGCCGGAGGTGCCGAGGGACACCACGACGTCGCCGGGCCGCGCGCCCACGCCCAGCGCGGCGGCCATGTTGTCGCCGGTGCCCGGCGCGATGCGCGTCCGCCCCGCCTCGCCCCCGGAGCCCAGGTCCCCGCCCGGCGCGGTGCGCGCCCCGCCGGAGCCGGCCTCCCCGCCCGGCATGGTGCGCGTCCCGCCGGAGCCGGTCTCCCCGCCCGGCGCGGTGGCGGCGTCGGCCACCGGCCCGAGGACGCGGGGCAGCAGTGGCACCGCGCCGAAGGCCGCCTTGAGCAGATCCGTCCGGTACGTCCCGGTGGCCGGCGACCAGTAGCCGGTGCCGGAGGCGTCGCCGCGGTCGGTGGTCAGGTGGTCGAGCGGCGGCGGCGGCGCGTCGGCCCACGCGGCGAAGGGCAGGCCGAGGGCTCCCGCGAGCCGCCACGTGAGCCAGTCGTGCGGCAGGCACACGGCGGCCACCCTGCGGGCGTTGTCCGGCTCGTGCTCGGCCAGCCAGCGCAGCTTGGTGATCGTGAACGACGCCACCGGCACGCTGCCCACCGCCTCGGCCCAGGCGGCGGGGCCGCCGAGCTCGGCCACGAGCGCCGCGGCGGCGTCCGCGGAGCGCGTGTCGTTCCAGAGCAGCGCCTCGCGCACGACCTGGCCGGCCTCGTCGAGGCAGACCATGCCGTGCTGTTGTCCCGCCACGCTCACGGCGGCCACGTCGTCGAGCCCGCCGGCCTCCTCGACGGCCCGCAGCAGGGCGGCCCACCAGTGGGACGGGTGGATCTCGGTGCCCTCGGGGTGGGCGGCCCTGCCCTGCCGGACGAGCCGGCCGGTGGCGGCGTCGCGGATGACGACCTTGCAGCTCTGGGTCGAGGAGTCGACCCCGGCGACGAGGGTCATGCGGTCACGCCCGGCACGCCGCACGGGAGAGGAAGGTGAATGTTAGCGCTACCCATGGCCCTGATGCTGCACGAACCTGCCCGGACACCACAACCCCGGGCACCCCATTCCCCCACACCAGGCGCCACCGGCGGAACGCCGGAGACCCCCCGTCGCGGACCCCTGCGCCACGGCCCCCGCACCGTGGACGGGCCTCACAGACCCTGCGCCACGCCCCCCGCGCCGTGGACGGGCCTCACAGACCCTGCGCCACGGCCCCCGCGCCGTGGACGGGCGTCACAGACCCGACGGGTCGCGGCCCACGCTGATCTCCTCGGCGATCTTGCGTAGCTCGGGGCCGTCGAGACCCGGTGCCTTGGGAAGCTGACGCACCAGCGCGTCGAGCACCACCGGCACCGGCTCTCCCGCCAGCCGCCCGGCGATCCCGTGGACCGCCCTGAACAGCGCATCGTCCATGTCGTGCATCCCCCCGCTCACGTCCGGGCGTGCGGAGCGTCGTCCGCTCCCCCGCCGGCCGAGGCCGCACCCCGGCCACCCGCGCAACGCTACGACGTGCCACCGACAGTTTCCGCGCTAGCGCTCCAGCGTGTCCCGGACCGTGGCGCAGATGTCGTCGAGCGCCCGTATCCGCTCAGGGCCCAGCACGTCGAACAGCCTCCGCCGTACCTCCTCGACGTGGCCGGGGGCGGCGCCGGCCAGTGCTGCGAACCCCTCGTCGGTGAGCACGGCGAAGCTGCCGCGCCCGTCGTCCGGGCAGCGCTCGCGGCGCACCCAGCCGCGCTCCTCCAGACGGGCGACCGCGTGCGACAGGCGGCTCTGCGAGGACTGCGCCCAGGTGGCGAGCTCGCTCATCCGCATGCGGCGCTCCGGCGCCTCCGACAGCCCCACGAGGATCACGTAGTAGGCGTGCGGCATCCCCGCGTCGCGCTGCAACTGGCGGTCGAGCGTCGCGTACAGGAGCTGGGTGGCGGCCACGAAGTTGCGCCAGGCACGCTGCTCGTCGTCGTCCAGCCATCGGGTCATGGGGGCATTTTACTTGAACTCTCATATACTTGAGTCGTGTCCTGCTGAAAGGGGAACACCATGCCGGTCCAGCGGCTCAACCACGCGGTCCTGTACGTCCGTGACGTGGAGCGGAGCGTCGCCTTCTACCGCGAAGCCCTCGGCTTCGAGGTGGTCATGGGCATGCGGGGCGCCGCCTTCCTCCAGGCCCCGGGCTCGAACAACGACCACGACCTCGGCCTGTTCGAGATCGGCGCCGGCGCGGCTGCGTCGCCGGCCGGGCGCTCGTCGGTGGGGCTCTACCACCTGGCCTGGGAGGTGGACACGCTCGACGAGCTGGAGCGCATCGCGGCCAGGCTCGGCGAGATGGGGGCGCTGGTCGGCGCCTCCGACCATGCCACCACCAAGGCCCTGTACGCCCAGGACCCGGACGGGCTGGAGTTCGAGGTGTCCTGGCTGGTGCCGGCCTCGCTCATCGACGAGGAGCTGCTCGCCGCGCGCAGCTCGGTCCGGCCGCTCGACCTCGCCGCCGCCAAGCAGCGCTACGGCGGGACGACGCGCGGCGGCGTGGGCGTGTCCATCCCGGCCTGACACACACGCCCTGACACGCACGGCTGACACGCACGGCTGACACGCACGGCCTGGCAGCCGGAACGCAGGCGCGGGAGGAAGTGATCAGGCCCGGAGAGGTACCGTGGCCTTGTCCGACTCCCGCGCCTTGGAGAACGGTCATGTCGAGCGATCCTGACCACGTGCTCGACGCCATCGACGGCGTCGTCGACGAATGGGAGGCGCTGAGCGCCGACGCGATGCGCTGGGCGCCACCCGAGCAGAAACAGGTGGGCGTGGTGGGCGAGGTGACCGACATCCTCGCTCCGCTCGCCAACGCCCTCACGGAGGCGTTCCGCCCGCTGGGCGACGCCGTGACGCGCCTGCTGGACGGCATCGCGGGCGGCGATGACGACGACCGCTGAGGTCGTCAAGGTGATCCGCCGTGCCGCCGGCATCGCGGTGCGCCGCACCCGCCTGCCGGCCGGGGAGCGATGGACGTAGGCGGCAGCTGAAACACCTGCCGATCATCGGCCAATACGTAGTGACATTTCCGGATGATCGGATAACTACGTGCACAGAACGACAAGGTGGGCCGGCGTCGCCGTGCTCGCCGTGGCCGTGGCCGCCCCATGGCAGGCGGTCGCACATGGGGTCGCGCAGGCCGCCGGCCAGCCGGCGACCGGCGTGCGGACGGTCACGCTGGTGACCGGCGACAAAGTGACGGTGACCGGCCGGACGAGCGCGATCGTCGAGCCGGGCGAGGGCAGGGAGAAGGTCACCTTCCTCACCGACGAAGCGCAGGGGCGGCTCCACGTCTTACCGAGCGACGCCGCGCCGCTGGTCCACGCCGGACGGCTGGATCCCCGGCTGTTCGACGTGACGGGGCTGCTGGAGCTCGGGTACGACGACAGCCGCGAGGAGTTGCCCCTGGTCGTGACCGGGCTCTCCGGTCCCGGGCCGTCCGTCCGCGCGATGGCCGGCTTCAGGTCGCTGAGCGCGGTGCGGGGCTTCGCCGTACGGCAGCGCAGGGACGGCGCCGCGCGGACGTGGCGGGCACTCGCGGACGGCAAGGGCAAGGTCTGGCTCGACGGGCGCCGGCGCGTCTCGCTCGACGTGAGCGTCAAGCAGGTCGGCGCGCCGCGGGCGTGGGAGCGCGGGCACACCGGCGACGGCGTCAAGGTGGCGGTGCTCGACACCGGGATCGACGCGACCCACCCCGACCTCGCCGGACGGGTCGCGGCCCGCGCCGACTTCACCGAGACCCAGGACGAACGCGACGTGATCGGGCACGGCACACACGTGGCCTCCACCATCGCGGGCAGTGGCGCCGCCTCAGGCGGCACGTACCGTGGCGTCGCGCCCGGCGTGACGCTGATGGACGGCAAGGTGTGCGAGTCGGAGTGGTGCTCGGACTCGGCCATCCTGGCGGGCATGCAGTGGGCGGCCGAGCAGGGCGCGAGAGTCGTCAACATGAGCCTCGGGGCTCCCGACACCCCCGGGGTCGACCCGCTGGAGGAGGCCGTGCAGACGCTCACCGAGCGCTACGGCACCCTGTTCGTGGTGGCGGCCGGCAACTCCGGCGGCGACCGCACGCTCAACTCCCCCGCCACCGCCGACGCCGCGCTCGCGGTCGGCGCCGTCAGCAAGTCCGGCGAGCAGGCCGGCTTCGCCAGCCGCGGGCCGCGCGCCGGTGACGAGGGCCTCAAGCCGGACATCACCGCCCCCGGCGTGGACATCACCGCGGCCCGCGGCAAGGACAGCCCCGGCGGCGGCTCCTACGTCTCCATGTCCGGCACCTCCATGGCCGCCCCGCACGTCGCGGGCGTCGCCGCGCTGCTGGCCGGGGCGCACCCCGACTGGAAGGGCGACACGCTCAAGGCGGCCCTCATGGGCACCGCCCGGCCGCTGCCGGGGATCGGGGTCTTCGCACAGGGCGCGGGGCTGGTCGACGCCGACCGGGGCACGAGCCAGGCCGTCACGGCCGAACCGCCCGGTCTCGGCTTCGGACGGCAGGCGTGGCCGCACGACGACGACCAGCCGGTCGGCAAGAAGATCGTGTACCGCAATCGCGGGCAGCAACCGGTGACCCTCCGCCTGGGGGTGCGCGGCGACAAGGCCTTCGGCGTCACACCCGCCACGCTGACCGTCCCCGCGGGCGGTCAGGCCGAGGCCACCGTCACCGCCGACACCCGCACCGGCGGGCCGGACGGCCTGCTCGGCGGATACGTCGTCGCCACCGGCGACGACGGCCTGGTTCTCAGCACGCCGGTCGGGGTGGACAAGGAGACCGAGAGCTACGACCTCACCCTCAGGCACACCGGCAGGGACGGCCGACCGGCCACCAGGGCCTACACGACGCTGTACCGGCTCGACGCCCACCAGGACCCCATCGATGTGGAGGAGCCCGAGGGGCCGGTCACCCTGCGACTGCCGAAGGGCAGGTGGCAGATCAGGAGCGCCGTCAGCGACGACCGGAGCAGGACGCTCCTCGTCCACCCGGACCTCGTCCTGGACCGGTCGCGGACCGTGGAGGCCGACGCGCGACTGGGCCGGCCGATCTCGCTGACGCTGCCCCGCGCCGACGCCACCTCGCTGCTGGCCGAGATCGGCTACCAGTGGCGGGAGGCCGACGGCAGGTCGCGCAGCTGGGGCTGGCTCGCCGGCTCCTATGACGGTGCTTTCACCGCCCAGCTCGGTCCCGACCGCGCCTATCCGGGTGTGCGTACCAAGGTCGCCGGGCAGTGGGCCGCCGCCCGGGCCGGGAGCCCGTACGCCTACCGCCTGACCTGGTTCCACTCCGGAGGCATGGTCAACGGATTCGAGCGGCGCGTGGCCCGGCGCGACCTGGCCGCCATCCACACCGGCTACGCCCGCCACCTGCCCGACGCGGAGGCCGACGCCTCCAGCCGGGCCTGGCCGCGCGACGGGGGCTTCTTCGGGTACCTGTCCCCCACCACGTTCGGCACGCCGTTCCGACAGACCGAGTACGTCAACACCGACGACGGCATCCGCTGGCAGCGCTATCTGTTCGAGTACGCCCCCGACGGCAGACTCAACAAGTTCGAGGCGCCCTTCGCGGTCTACCGGTCCGGGCGGGCGTACACGGAGGCGTGGAACCGTGGCGTCTTCGCGCCCGCCCTGCCGTGGGCGGGGCACCCGGACTCCGACGGCGTCAGCCGCACCGGCGACGTCATCTCGACCGGCCTGCTCATGTACGGCGACGCGAGAGGATCGCTCGGCTACTCCTCCCGGGCGACGCAGCGGACCGCCCTCTACCGTGACGGCACCCTGGTGGGCGAGCAGCCGGAGATCGTGACGAGCTTCACCGTGCCCGCGTCGGAGGCCGCCTACCGCCTCGTCGTCGAGACCGAGCGCGGAGCGCCCGCGACGCTGTCCACGCGCGTGTCCTGTGTGTGGACGTTCCGGTCCGGGCACGTCGCGGGTGACACGCCTGCGCGGCTGCCGGTGTCGGTCGTGCGCTTCAGCCCTGCCCTCGACGCCGACAACTCCGCCCCGTCCGGGCGGCGCTTCACCGTGCCGGTGACCGTTCAGCCGCTGGAGGGAAGCGCCGCCCGCCCCGTCCGGCGGCCGGCGGTGGACGTGTCCTATGACGACGGCGCCACCTGGAGCAGGGCCGCGGTCCACGGGTCGGCGGTCGTCCTGCGCCATCCGGCCGGCGCGGGGTTCGTGTCCCTGCGCGCCCGGGCGGTGGACGAGGCGGGCAACACGGTGGAGCAGACGGTCATCCGGGCCTACCGGATCCGGTAGCCGGAACCCGTGAGGAGCGGCCGGCCGGGGCCGGCCGCTCCTCACCTGACCACGGAGGACGGCGGTCAGGAGGCGGGCTCGGAGTCGGTCCAGCCCGATTCGAGGATGGTGTACGAATCCGACACGGCGCCTGGTTCGAGGCCGGCCTGCAGCCCGCCCGGTTCCACCACGACGCTCTCCTGGGCGAGCGCCTGGCCGGTCGTCTCGTCCATGATCAGGCGCGACTGCAGGACGGCGCCGTCGCCGCCCTTCGCCCCGACCCGCTGCCTGACCGCGACCGCGGTTCCGGTGCGGCCTTCGGCGTCCTTGACGTCGTCGATGACCTCGATGTTCTTCAGGTCGGCGAGCATCCGGAAGGCCGCGCCGCGCACCTGCGGCGTGACCGGCATGTCCCTGATCAATCCGGTCGTGACGGCGAACAGCCAGTCGTCCGACGACATCCGGTCGCCGGACTCGGTGCCGTGCCCGCCGTACGAGCGCAGCAGCCATTTCCTGAGCCCGGCCGGCGTGGAGGGCAGGGAGCGCAGATCCTTCATGCTGACGTTCCTGCCGAGCCAGAACACCTTGTCCCCGTCGACCAGGGGAGCATGACCGACCTCGGCGGCTCGCGGCTCGGTGGACAGCTCCACCGTCCCCTTCCCCGGCACCTTGACGCGGATCTCGGCAGGTGAACCGGCCTGTCTCCACGCCTCCACGTCCTGTGGGGTCGCGGGCCGCGCGCCGAGCGACGACGCCCGGCTCCACTGCTCGCCACCGGGCGCCGACGGCGTCCAGGACTCGCTGCGCTGACTGTTCACGACCGTGTAGCCGGCCCCGTCGACCTTGAACAGCGTCCTCTGCACGCCGACCGTGTGCCAGTAGGCGCCCGTCGCCTCACGCCGGCTCTCCGCCCGCTGAGCGGCGGTCAGCAGGATCTCGCGGGCGGACAGGTGGATCTGCCGGCCGGACGCCGGCTGCGGCGCCGCGGTCGTGGCCGAGGGCGCGCGCGGGGCCGTACCGCCCGCGCCGGTGAGCATGACGGTGACCGCGGTCGCGGCCGCGGCGGAGCCCAGGAGGCCGAGTCCCCAGACCGGCCGGACCGTCCTGCGCCTTCGCCGCCTCGGGCGTGGCTGCGCCATGGCGTGGGACAGTTCGGCCGCTCTGGTCCGCGCGTCCACCGGCGAGTCGGACAGAACCTCGGGACGCGCCTGCCGCAGCTGATCGAGGACGTTCATGACAACTCCCTGCTGAGATTCATCGCCTGGGGCGCCGACCATGTGGTGCTCTCCATCGCCGCTCGCAGCCGCTTGCGGGCACGGTGCAGCCGCACACGGAACGCGGCGCCCGAACAGCCGATGACACGCGCGGCCTCACCTGGCGAGAGCCCGTGCCACGCGACGAGGACGAGGATCTCCCTGTCGTCCTCCGACAGCGTGGCCAGTGCCTTTCGCACACTCATCCGCTCGGCGATCTGATCGGCGATGTCTTCCTCGTCCCAGGCCCGCAGCTCCGCCATGAGCGACTCCCGGCGGGCCTCCGCCCGGACGTGGTCGCGCAGGACGTTGCGGGCCACGCCGAGCAGCCATGGCAGCGCCGGGTCCGCCACGTCGTCCAGTCGCCGCCAGGCGATGGCGAACGTCTGGCTCACCACCTCGTCGGCCACCTGCCGGCCGGAGCGGCTGACCACGTAGGCCCATACGGATTGTCGGCATTCGTCGTACATGCGGATGAGTCTTTGCTCATCATCCGACACGACCACCCTCCCTTCGCCTCGGGTGATTCCCTGGCACCAGGTAGTGGTCTGGGGCGCCCCAGTGTTACAGGCAGGGATCGGGGATCAGGCCGCCAGGCGCATGGGACGCAGCGCGCCGGTGAGCTTGGCCAGCTCGGCGATCAGGGCGTCGGCGGCGGCGTTCATCACCTCGTTGGGCCGCACCACGCCGTCCTCGCCGACGATCTGGGGGAAGAACGGGATGGTGACGGACTCCACCACGGGCACCATCTTCAGCGAGCTGGTGACCTGGCGCAGGCCGTTGACCGCGCGGGTCCCGCCGGAGACGCCTCCGTAGCTGACGAAGCCGGCCGCCTTGTGCTGCCACTCCTGGTGCAGGTAGTCGAGGGCGTTCTTGAGCACGGCGTTGAAGCTGTGGTTGTACTCGGGGGTCACGAAGACGAAGGCGTCGCCACGGTCGACGGTGGCGCTCCACGCCTTGGTGTGCGCGTGCTCGTACTGCTTGAGCCGGGGGTGGTTGGGCTCGTCGAGGAAGGGCAGCCCCACTTCGGCGAGGTCGATGAGCTCGACGTCGAAGCCGCCGGCGGCCACGGCGCGGTCCCGGAACCACTCGGCGATCGACCGGCCCACGCGGCCGGGCCGGGTGCTGGCGACGACGATCTGAAGGACGGGCTGGGACATGGACGGCTCCTCATGGCGCTGGTGTAGTGACGCTCAGCTTACTAAACATTCTTGAGGAACTACACATTCCTTAGTAAATGGCCGCCCAATCCGGTACGCTCGTCACGTGAGCCTCAAGACCGTCTGCACCCGCTTCCACATCGCCCTGGAGCTGATCGGAGCGCGGTGGTCCGGCGCGGTGATCCACATGATCTTCAAGGGCGCGCACCGCTACGCCGACCTCAAGGCCGCCATCCCCGGCCTCAACGACACGATGCTGGCCCGGCGGCTGCGCGAGCTGGAGGCCGCCGGACTCGTCGAGCGGCGCGTGCTGAGCACCTCGCCGGTCCGCGTCGAGTACCACCTCACCGAGATGGGCGAGGACCTGCGCCCCGTCCTGGACGAGCTGGTCACCTGGGCCCACAAGTGGATCCCGCTGCCCGGCGCCTCCGGCCACGAGGCGCCCGAGCACGTCTCCCGGGAGAACGCCGCGATCTGACATAGCTGTTACGTTGGACGGCATGGCATCCCTGGGGACGCTGCTGCGGCATGTCCACGAGGTCATGGACGGCGCGATCGCCCGGATCTACACCGATCTCGGCATGCCCGACTACCGGCCGCGCTTCTCCCCGGCCGTGCGCACCCTGGCCGCCGAGGGACCGCTGGCCATCCGCGACCTGGCCGCCGCCATCGGCGTCACCCACTCGGCGGCCAGCCAGACCGTCCACCAGATGAGCAAAGCGGGCTTCGTCACCCTCGAACGCGGCACGGACGGCCGCCAGCGCGTCGTCCATCTGACCGAGCGCACCCGGGCGGCGCTGCCCGCCATCGAGGCGGAGTGGGCCGCCACGACGCGGGCGGTGGCCGAGCTGGAGGAGGAGCTGCCGGCGCCGCTCACCGCCGTGCTGGAGGCCACGGTGGAGGCGCTGCGCCGCCGCCCCTTCCACGACCGCGTCACCGCCGCCCAGGACCGGGACTGAGCACCCCGGGTCAGGTCTGTGCGGGCAGGCCCAGGTGCTCGGCGATCGCGGCGGTCACCGGGGTGACCGTGGGCAGCGGCGGCCCGGCGTAGTGTCCCGGCTTGTGCGCCCGCAGCAGCAGCTCGCCGCTGCGCTCCCACTCGAACCCCTTGCGCCCGAGCAGCCCGGCGAACACCTCGCTCGCCCTGGCCGGGTCACGCTCGGCCAGGCGCAGGAGCGGCACCGGGGAGACGGCGTCGCCCCGGAGATAGGCGGACAGCAGATCGCGGTACGCGGCCCGGACCACGAGCGGAGGATCGTTGAACAACTCCTCCAGCATCCCGAACTCCGCGTAATACCCCAGCCCTGCCGCCTCGTCGAAGATCAGGCCGACCGTGCGCGCCGCGACCAGGTGCTCGGGCGGCTCGAACTCCCCGGACGGCGGACCGCCGAGCCGCGCCGCCTGGTGGGCGAGGTAGCCCCGGACCAGGTCGGCGAGGTCGACGCCGGGCAGCACGATCAGGTCGGCCCCGAAGTACTCGGTGAAGCAGCGCCGCTGCGCCCGCTGCGTCTCCTTGGCCTGGGCGAGCAGGACGGGGTTGCGGAGGACCCACGCCGGGTGGCCGAGCGCGAGCCGGGCGGCGACCTCCACGAGCGTGCCCCGCGCCTCGGCGGTGTGCACGGCCGGGGGCGCGCTGATCAGCCAGTCGGCGCCGAGCGGGAGCAGCCGCCCCACGACGAACATGCCGGGCGCCAGCGCCCGGAACGCCCCCTCGCCCAGGTTGGAGAAGGCCCGGTAGACCAGCTCGTCGACGAGGTTGAACAGCAGCACGGCCGCCTCGTCCACGGCCCGCACCTCGAACACTCCCTCGACCACGATCTTCCAGCCCGCCACCAGCTCCACGTCGGTGCGGTCGAGCCCCGGCGTCTCGGCGAGGAAGCGGTCCACGACCGTGTCGCCGCTGGGCAGCGCGTGCTGGTGGGCGAAGAAGTCGACCGGCAGGAAGGCGGCCGCCTCGTCGGCCGGCGGCCCGCCGGCGTAGAAGCGGTCGAGCACGGCGCCCAGCTCGGCGCCGAACCGGCCCGAGGTGGCGAAGTGGATCAGCTCGGCCTTCAGCTCCACGGCCCGCGCAAGCTTGCTCACGGAGTGAGGCTAACCGGTGACAGTGCGCTCACGCGGGCCGTTCGGGCAACTCGTGCCCTACCGCTTCCCGGCGGCCTGTGACTCCAGCACGGAGTGCCGGCGGCCGTAGCCGAAGTAGATGATCATCCCGATCACGAACCAGACGGCGAACCGCAGCCACGTCAGCGGGTCCAGGAACGTGATCAGCCAGATCGAGAACACCACCCCGATGGCCGGCACGAACGGCATGGCCGGCGTCCTGAACGTCCTGGGCAGGTCCGGCTGGCGGTACCGGAGCACGATGACCGCCACGCAGACCACCACGAACGCGAGCAGGATCCCGATGTTGGTCAGCTCGGCCGCCTCCCGGATCGGGAGGAACCCGGCGATCAGCGCGGAGGCGGCGCCCACGATCCAGGTGACGCGGGTCGGCACCCGGCGCACCGGGTGCAGCTTGGCGAACCACTGCGGCAGCAGCCCGTCGCGGCTCATCGAGAACCACACGCGCGTCACGCCCAGCATGAACGTGAACATGACGGTCAGGATGCCGATGATGGCCCCGACCGCGATCAGCGACGCCAGTCCCGACAGCCCGACCGAGGCGAACGCCGAGGAGAAGCCGCTCTCGGGGTCGATCTCCTTGTAGTTCTGCATGCCGGTGAGCACGAGCGTCGCCAGCACGTAGAGGATCATGGAGATGATCAGCGAGTAGATGATGGCCTTGGGCATGTGCCGCCGCGCGTCCTTGGACTCCTCGGCGGCGGTGCTCATCGCGTCGTAGCCGAACACGGCGAAGAACACGGTCGCGGCGCCGGTGATCGCCCCACTGATCCCGAACGGGAAGAACGGCGTGTAGTTGGCCGTGTTGATGAAGAAGAAGCCGACCACGATGACCAGCAGCACCACGGCCACCTTGATGCCGACCACGATCGTCTCGAAGCGGGCGGCGGCGCGGATGCCGAGGTTGAGCAGGAACGCGATCAACAGGCACAGGACGACCGCGAACAGGTCCACCACGTGGCCGCTCCCCGTGCCCGGCGCGCCGAGCATCCAGGCGGGCAGGTGCACGCCGAACTGCAGGACCAGGAAGCCGAAGTAGCCGGAGATGCCGATGGCCACGACGGCGACGATGGCGGTGTACTCCAGCAGCAGGTCCCAGCCGATGAACCAGCCGACGATCTCGCCGAGCACCGCGTAGCCGTACGTGTAGGCCGACCCGGCCTTCGGGATGAGCCCGGCGAACTCGGCGTAGGACAAGGCCGCCGCCGCGCTCGCGACACCCGCGATGAGGAACGAGACGAGGACGGCCGGTCCGGCCGTCTGGTTGGCGACGGCCCCGGCCAGGGCGAAGATGCCGGCCCCGATGATGCCGCCGACGCCGATGGCGGTGAGCTGCCACAGTCCCAGCGTCCGGGACAGCTCACCCTCGTGCTCCTGGGCGATCTGTTCCACGGGTTTGCGCCGGAAGATCCCGCGAGAAGACACCATGACGATCCTCCTGACCAGGGTTCGGCCCAGAGTGCCCCTTCCCGCCGCGTCGGCTCCTATGCCGTTCCCCCAGGTCGAACCACCTTTTCCCGGGTACGGCAGGACGAGCGCGGCGGCGGCTCAGGGAGGGTCGCCGGGCAGGCCCAGGGCGCGGTGGAGCAGGTGGTGCATGTGCGCGCGGAAGCGGCGCAGTGCCCGTGGGTCGTCGGCGCCGTGCCGCTCACCGGCCTTGTCGAACACCCCGCTCAGCACGAAGCTGTGGGAGCACCAGATCAGCGTGTTGACCGTGTAGTCCACGTCCGCGTCGGGGTCCACGTCCAGGGTGGCCTTGATGGTGTCGATGACGAGCTGGGCCAGCGGCTGGACGTACTCGGGTTCGAGCTCGGTGACGTCGCTGGCGTCGGCGAGCCACCGGTGCGTCCACAGGGCGGGAAACTCGGGGTGCTCGACGCAGAAGTCGATGTAGAGGTCGATCAGCCGGTGCGCCGTGGGGAGCTTGTCCTCCTGCGGGGCGGCCACCAGATCCTCGACCGCCGTCTCCAGCATGGCGCGGTGCGCGTTGTTGGCGCGGGCCATGACCGCGAGGTACAGCTCGCGCTTGCTGCCGACGTGGTAGCTGATGGTGGCCACGTTCAACCCCACCGCCTCGGCTATCTGCCGGGTGGAGGTGCCGTCGTACCCGAGTCCGGCGAACAGTTTCGTCGCGACCCGGAGAATCATCTCCCGCTGCCTCGTGTCCCCTGAAATCACCCAGGAGACGATAGGTCCCCCTATCGTCTCCCTCAATCAGTTGACGGACAGGTTCCGGTCAAGTTCCGGCAAAGCGTCGCGCCGATCTTCCTGGAAGCGGGTGATCTTCATGATGACGAACGCCGCCAGCGCCGCCGTGGCCGTCCACCAGGCGCAGCCGACCACGTCCACCCACGCCGCCTCCCTCTGCGCCTCCAGGTCCGACCGCCACAGCAGCACGGCCACCACGTCGAACACCCAGACGCCGATCAGGAAGGCGCTCCACCAGGCCCAGACCAGCACGGAGGGGCGCGCCAGCGGCAGGGGTCCCGCGGGCGCGCCCGGCCTGGAGGCGTTCCACACGTCCTCGACGACCTGCTTGGGGAACCACAGATTGACGACCGGCACGAACCAGCCCATGATCACCCACGGCCTCGCCCGCCGGTGCGGCCCCGGCAGCAGCACCTCGGCGTTCGCCCGCACCCGGCGCAGCCACACCAGGAACGCCCCGGCGGCCAGCACGAACACCGCGACCTCCGCGACCCCGTTCCCGATGGCCAGGGCGCCGTTGACGTCCACCTCCAGCGGCCGGACGGAGTCCGAGTCGACGAGCATCCGCTGGATGATCACGGCCTGCCACGCGTTCATCCCGGCTCCCACGACCTTCACCAGGGAGTGCGCCGCCAGCGTCACCACGGCCACTGACGCCATCCCCCGCACCGGCCGCAGGGTCACGGCAGGCACCGCCGGATGCATGAGAACTCCTCGCGTAGACACCCAGAAGCGCAGTATCGCCAACTTCCACGCCCCGAAGCTCCGATTCCGGGCGTCGCAACGCTCCTGTGATCGACGACGACGGGGTCGCGCTCTCAGAGGTCGGTAGCGATGATCTTCTCGATGTTCCGCTCGGCGAGGGCCGTGATCGTGACGAACGGGTTCACGCTGGTGTTGCCCGGAATCAGCGAGCCGTCGATCACGTACAGGCCCGGGTGACCGGTGAGGCGGCCGTAGTTGTCGGTGGCCCTGTTGAGGACCGCGCCCCCGAGCGGGTGGTACGTGAGGTGGTCGCCCCAGATCTTGTACGTGCCGAAGAGGTCGGTCCGGTAGATCGTCCCCTCCTTGGAGTTGATCTTGTCGAAGATGGTCTTGGCCATGTCGATGGCCGGCTGCTTCCAGGCGGTCTGCCAGCTCAGCTCGACCGCGCCCGTCGCGGCGTTCCAGGTGAACTGGGCGCGGTTCGGGTTCTTGGTGATCGACAGGTAGAACGAGGCGAACGTCTCGATCCCGGTCGGAAGCGGTGCGATCTCGGCGAACGCCCCGCCCGCGGCCCAGTTGTCGATGCCGCTGCACGGGATGGTCGACTGGTGGGAGCCGGTCGGGTCCCAGAGGTGGTTGGCGCGGCCGCACATGACGTTGCCGTTGTCGCCCCAGCCCTTGCCGACCTCGCCGTTCAGGTTGGGCAGCGCGCCGGTGGCCTTCAGCTTGACCAGCAGCTTGCTGGTGCCGACGCTGCCGGCCGCGAAGAAGACCCGGTCCGCGGTCACGGTCTTGGTGGCCGTGGTGTCGCCGTTGGTGTTGATCTGCTCGATGGCGACCGTGTAGCGACCCCCGGCCGCCGGGGTCACCGAGGTGACCTTGTGCAGCGGCGAGACGGCGACCCGGCCGGTGGCCCTGGCCCGGGCGAGGTACGTCTTCTGGAGCGACTTCTTGCCGTGGTTGTTGCCGTAGAGGATCTCGCCGGCCAGGGCCGACTTGGTGGCGGTGCCGGCCGCCTCCTGCTCCATGTAGCTCCAGTCGTACACGTCGGGGACGAAGACGAACGGGAACCCGGAGCGCTCGGCGTGCTTGCGGCCGACCCGCGAGAACTGGTACCACTCCGTCGAGTCGAACCAGGCCGGGTTCACCGTGCCGACCCCGAGCCCGGCGTTGGCGCGCGGGTAGTAGACGTCGTACATCTCGTCGGGGCTGACCGAGGGCAGGATGGCGGGGAAGTTCTCGCGCTTGGGGGTGACCGCCATGCCGCCGTTGACGAGCGAGCCGCCGCCGACCCCGCGGCCCTGGTAGACCGTGATGCCGCTGAACTCCTCGGCGTCCAGGACCCCGGTGTAGCGGCTGATGTTCCGGTCGATGGGGAAGCCGAGGAAGTAGTTGAGCGGCGCCTTGGTCCTGGTGCGCAGCCAGTACGACCGGTTGTCCGGCTCCAGCGTGCTGCAGAAGATCTTGCCGTCGGAGCCCGGGGTGTCCCAGGCCATGCCCATCTCGATCATGTGCACGTCCACGCCCGCCTGGGCCAGGCGCAGGGCGGCGACGGACCCGCCGTACCCGGTGCCGATGACCAGCGCCGAGACGCTCGCCCCGTTCGCGATCGGGCCGGTGATCGCCTGTGCCGTTGCCTGCGCCGGCTCGCGGCCGGCGAGGGCCGCGACCCCGAGCAGGGTTCCGGTCCCGGCGATGAACCCACGACGCGAGATGCCAGAGGTCTTCTCACTCATGCGGCGTTCCTCACTCTTGAGGGAGTTGTACGGGGTTGCTCGCGCCTGAGTCACTGCCTGGTGAATGCGTCTACCGGTCACCGGCCGGCGAGGGACCGCCGGTGGGCAGCACGCACACGGTGTCCAGCCCCAGCACCCGGTTGAGCCGGCCGAACGCCAGCCACGATCCGATGCACATGCTCAGCTCCACGATCTGGAGCTGGCTGTAGTGCGCGGTCATCCGCGCCCAGAACTCGTCGTCGATGCCGTGGTGGTCGACGGCGTACCGCTCGGCGTACTCGGCCGCCAGCCGGGTCCGCACGTCGAAGGCCGCGGTGGTGCGCCACTCGGCCACCGCCTCGGCGAACTCGTCCTCCACCTTCTGCCCGTCCCGTTCGGTACGCCAGTCGAGGCAGAACGCGCAGCCGTTGATCTGCGCGATCCGCAGCCGCGCGGCCTCGAACTCGCGCAGCCCGAGGGTCGTGTGGGCGTACACGGCGAGGGAGAAGTGGGAGGCGGCGGGCCCGATGCCGGGGACCAGCTCGCCCCACACGTACGTGATCGGGTCCTTGCCCGCGGGAATGTCGACCCTCACCAGCGGCTCCTTCCGAGCTTGCCCGTCGCCGGGCGCAGGGGGACGTCGAGCGCGTCGTACAGTCCCGGCTCCGCCTCGGCCAGCCACTCGACGGCGTTGACCAGGCGTCCGACGGCGGTGGCGTTCCCGCCGGCGGCCGGGTTGCCGCCCTCGTCGCTCGCCTCGACCGTGACCTCGATCCGCGGTCTGCCCTCGATGACCACGCGGTGCGCCCCCGCGCGGCCGGGCGTCGCGGGCCACTCCGGGGCGCAGGACGGGTGGATCCGCGTCACGTGCTCGACCACGATCCGCGGCTCGCCGCCCACGATGCCCTGGACCTCGAACCGCACCGCGCCCTGCGTGCCGGTCTTGAACTCCCCCATGGCCTCCGTGGCGACGGTGGCGTCGAGGGGGCGCCGCTCCACGCTCTCGCGGATCTCCTCGACCTGGACCCCGAGGCCCCGGGCGATCAGCCGTACCTGCCCGCCCCACACCATGGTCGGGACGGTCGGGGCGATCATGGGCGGCTCGTAGTCCATGGGCTGCCCCATCCCGACCAGGTAGCGGACGGAGTCCTCCTGGTCGTAGGCGGAGTAGTCGAAGATCTCCTGGCAGCGGATGGCGTCCACGGTGGTGGCCAGCCCGCTGATCAGGAGAGGCAGCACGTCGTTCCCCCACCCGGGATCGACCCCGGACACGAACAGCGACCCGCCGCCCTCCGCCACGGCCCTCAGCACGTTCAGCCGCGTCTCTGGCGGCGCGTTGCGCTGGTCGTAGAGCGCGTACAGCGAGGGGGTGACGACCACCGCCCCGCCCCGGATCGCCCGGATGACGTCGGCCAGCGCCTCGTCGGGGCGGATCTCGCCGGACGCCGCGTAGACCACGGCGCGGGGACGGGTGGCGAGCACCGCGTCTACGTCGTCCGTCGCCGTGACCCCCAGCCCGTGGCCGAGACCGGCGAGCTCGCCCGCGTCGCGGCCGGCCTTGCCGGGGTCGTGGACGAGCACGGCGGCGAGCTCCAGCGCCGGATGGGCCTCGACGGCGCGGATGGCCGCCCGGCCCACGTTCCCGGTACCCCAGACGATCGTGGACACCATGGGCGGAGCGTAACAAGCGCTTGGTTAGGTGTATAGGGCCCCCGGTGTCCGGTTCATGAGGAGATCACGGCGGGTCGGTGATCACGTCTCTGTCGGCGAGCAGCCGCTGACCAGCAGACTTTCCGGCATGAAGCGAATGGTGACTGTGTTCGGTCTGCTGTCCCTCGCCGTGGTCCCCGCCACCGCCACCGCCACCGCCGCCCATGCCCAGGACACGGGGCCGCAGTGGGCTTCGACCCCCGAGGGGTCGGCAAGAGCAGCCCGGTGAGCTGCGGCCTGGCCCACGAGGACCTGGCGATGGTGCGGCTGAAGCCGTACCCGGCGGCGGACGGGGACATCACGGCCAACGCGGCCTGGTCGCGGCGGATCGCCGACGCCTGCGCCGAGAACGGCGGCCCGGTGCTGCGCGGCGTCAGCACCCGCAACGAGGCCAGGGGCGCGAGGAAGATGCGGCAGGCGCTCGGCGACCGGGCCAGGATGCTGGTCGTGGACGCGGGCGGTCACGGCTCGTACGTCGACAGCGGCAACGCCTGCGGCGACCGCGGGGTGACCGACTTCCTCGTCACCGGCCGCCGCCCGGCCGACGGCACGATCTGCCGCTGACCGGACGACGCCCAGCTACAGCGCCTGCGGAACGCCGTCCACCGTGCGGGGGACGCCGAGCGGGTTGGCCTCGCGCAGCTCCGGGGGCAGCAGGGCCTCCGGGGTGTCCTGGAAGCACACCGGCCGCAGCCAGCGCTCGATCGCGGTACTCCCCACCGAGGTGGAGCCGCTGGTGGAGGCAGGGTACGGCCCGCCGTGCTGCATGGCGGGGGCGACCGTCACCCCCGTGGGCCAGCCGTTCACGACGACACGCCCGGCCAGTCCGGTCAGCCGGGCCACCAGCTCGGCCGCCCCGCCGTCCGCCTCGCCGCTCTCGTCGGCCGCGATCTGCGCCGTCGCCGTGAGATTGCCGGGCAGGGCGTCCAGCACCGCGTCCCGCTCGGCCCGCGACCCGTAGCGGGCCAGGACGGTGACGGGCCCGAAGCACTCCTCCAGCAGCTCGCCGTGCGCCCCGCCGGCCGCCAGGCCCGACGCCGCCACGGTCAGCATGCCCGGCCGGACCGCGAGCGGCGCGTCGCCGTCGCCCGCCTCGCCGGCCGCGAGGACCTCGCGCACGCCGGGAAGCCCGGCGCGGGCGCGCACCCCGGCCAGGAACGCCTCCCGCATGCGCGGGTCGAGCAGCGGCCCGGAGGGCACCGTGGCCGAGACGGCCGCCTCGACGACGGCGTCGCCCGCCGGGCCCTCGGGCAGGAGCACGAGGCCGGGCTTGACGCAGAACTGGCCGAGCCCCTGGGTGTAGGAGGCGGCCAGCCCCGCGCCGATCTCCGCGGCCCGGGTCTCGGCGGCGCGCTCCGTCACCACCACCGGGTTGAGGCTGCCCAGCTCGCCGTGGAACGGGATCGGCCGCGGCCGGGCGCAGGCGATGTCGTACAGGGCCCGGCCCCCGCGCACCGACCCGGTGAAGCCCACCGCCGCCGTCAGCGGATGGCGTACCAGCTCGGGACCCGCCTCGAAGCCGTGGACCAGTCCGACCACGTCCTCCGGCAGCCCGACCTTGACCGCCGCCGCGCGCAGGGCACGGGCGCACAGGACGCTGGTGGCCGGGTGGTCGGGGTGCGCCTTGACCACGACCGGGCAGCCCGCGGCCAGCGCACTCGCGGTGTCGCCGCCGGGCACGCTGAAGGCCAGGGGGAAGTTGCTCGCCGAGAAGACCGCGACCACGCCCAGCGGCACCTTGTAACGCCGCAGGTCCGGCCGGGGCGCCGGCCGGGCTCCCGGGTCCGCGTGGTCGATGATCACGTCCAGGTAGGCGCCGGACTCCGCCACGTCCGCGAAGGCCCGCAGCTGGTAGCACGTGCGCGCCAGCTCGCCCGTCAGCCGTACCCGGCCCAGCGCGGACTCCGCGTCGGCGGTCGCGATGATCTCCTCGCCGCCCTCCTCCAGCAGCGCGGCGGCCGTGCGGAGCAGGTCGGCGCGCACCGAGCGGTCCGCGAGGGCCTCCGTGGTGGCGGCCGCGGCCCGCACGGCCCGGTCGACGTCCGACGGCGTCGACTCCGTCGCGACGCGCTCGCGGGTCTCCCCGGTACGCGGATCGACGCTCAGCACGGCGTTCGCCATCTCATCCTCTTTCTTCGGTGGGGTCACTGACGGTCGGGTGCCGGTCGAGGGCGGCCAGCTCGCCCAGGGTCACGGGCGCCGCCAGGCTGCGGGTGGACAGCGGGCGCAGGTCATCGGCCGTGGTCTCGCGGCGGCTCAGGCAGGCTGCGACGCCCGCGGTCGCGAAGCCGCACACCCGTCCCTGGCACCAGCCCATGCCGGGCCTGGCCAGCATCTTCAGGGTGCGCGGGTCGTCCGCGCCGAGGTCGTCGTGCGCCCGTCGCAGGTCGCCGTAGGAGACCTCCTCGCAGCGGCAGACGAGCGTCTCGTCCCGCAGCCACTCCGTCCAGGCACGCGGTACGGGGTACGTCCGGTGCATGGCCGCGGCGAACCGCCGCCCGCGTCCGATCGCCCCGCGCAGCCGGGTCATCACGGCGGGACTGACCGGGCGGCCGAGCGAGCGGGCGACGGCGAGACCGCTCAGGCGGCCCTCCTGCGTGGCCAGCACCGCGCCGCCCACCCCGGTCGCCTCTCCCGCGACGTACACGCCTTCGACGCTGCTGCGCTGGAAGGCGTCCACGGTCACGACGAGGGAGCCGTCGACGTCCTTCCTCGTGCCGGCGCCGAGCATGAGCGCCAGCTCGAGGGAGGGGGTGAAGCCCCAGCCGAGGGCGACGAGGTCGGCGGCGACCTCCCTGACGGGGCCGGCCGGGCGGCCGTCCCGGTCGACCCCGGTCAGCCGGACCGCCTCGACCCTGTCCTCCCCGAGGATGCGGCTCACGACGGTCCTGGTGCGGTACGGGATGCGGTGGCGGGCCAGGAGTGCCGCGTACTGCAGCGCCTCGACGGCCTTACCGGGGACGGAGGCGGCCCCCACGGGGTCGCGCAGCCAGCCGAGCGTGCCGTTGGCCTCGGCGACGGCCACCACGGACGCCCCGGCCTGCGCGAGCCCGGTGGCCACCGGGAGCAGGAACGGCCCCGTGCCGGCGACCACGGCCCGGCCGCCCGCGAGCGTGCGATGCCCCTTGAGCAGGGCCTGCACTCCCCCGGCCGTCATCACGCCCGGCAGGTCCCAGCCGGGGACGGGCAGTTGCCGGTCGTATCCCCCCGTGCAGAGGACGAGCGCGCGCGCGACGACGTCACCGGCCCCGTCCGCTCCGGACTCCCTTCCGGGCTCCCCGAGGGAGGCGGACGGCGTGGTGCGGAGGGTGAACGCGCCCGTCTCGTCCCGCGTGACGAGGTAGACCTGGCGGCCGGGCAGGTAGCGGATCCGGCCGGCGGCGCCGAGGGCGTCCAGGCGGTCGCGGAGCCTGACGAACAGCGGCCAGCCGTGGTGGCCGGCGCGGTCGCCGGGCCGGGCGTGCCTCTCGTCGTAGTGCCGCCAGAACTGGCCGCCGGGCTGTCCGGCGCCGTCCACGACGGCGACCCGGAGCCCGGCCTCGGCGGCCTCGACGGCGGCGGCGAGCCCGGCCGGGCCGGCCCCGACCACGGCGACGTCATGCGTGTCCGTCATGGCCGCCCCCTCCCGAAGCCTCGTGCGGGTCGTCGCCGAGGCGCATGCCGTCGGCGGCCGGGACGAGGCAGGCCCGGCGGTCCGGGACGCCGTCGATGGTGATCAGGCAGTCGAAGCAGACGCCGATGCCGCAGAACAGGCCGCGCGGCCGGCCCGCCTTACGGGTGACGCGCCAGTCGAGGATGCCGGCCGCGACCAGGGCGGCGCCGACGCTCTGACCGGGCTCCGCGGGAACGGCGGCGCCGCGGAAGGTCATCCGGAGGGTCACGGGAGCACTTCTTCCATGTCGGGGAAGCGGTCGGGGGCGAACGGCTTGAGGTCCAGGTCCGGGCTTCGCCCCGTGAGGGCCTGGGCGACGAGCTTGCCGGTGCCCGCGGACAGGCCGATGCCGGCGCCCTCGTGGCCGCAGGCGTGCCACAGGCCGGGCGCGCGCGGGTCGGGGCCGATCACCGGCAGGTGGTCCGGGCAGTAGGGCCGGAAGCCCAGGTAGGTGCGCATGGCGCGGACCTCGCGCAGCATCGGGAACAGCGCGATCGCCTTGGCTGCCAGGGCGGCGATGGCCTCGACGGACGGCGTGCGGTCGAAGCCGACGCGCTCCCGGGAGGCGCCGATGAGGATCGTGCCGCTGTCGGTGCCCTCCACGACGGGCGAGGTCTGCAGGGCCGCGTCGGAGCTGGCCACGTCGCCCACGTACTCGGCGGCGTAGACCTTGTGCCGGATCGTGCGGGGCGGCATGGGCTGCGTGACCAGCACGAACCCGCGCCGGGGCAGCACCGGCAGGGACACCCCGGCGAGTCCCGCCAGGCCGCCCGCCCACGTGCCCGCCGCGTTGAGCACCGCTCCGGCGGGGATGTCGCCGCCGGTCGTGCGCACGCCCGTCACCCGGTCGCCGTCGCGCAGGAAACCCGTCACCTCGGTACGGGTACGCACCTCCGCGCCGAGCCCCCGGGCCAGCCGGAGCAGATGGGCGACCACCAGCATCGGCTGGACCTGGGCGTCCTGCGGGTAGAAGGCCGCCCCGGCGAGCTCCGGCGACAGGTGCGGCTCGTAGCCGGGCAGCTCGTCCCGCCCGACGTCGCGGACCTCGACGCCGTGCCGGCGCTGGTGGGCGCCCAGCT
Organism: Nonomuraea sp. NPDC005501; assembly: GCF_040605905.1. NCBI lineage: Bacteria > Bacillati > Actinomycetota > Actinomycetes > Streptosporangiales > Streptosporangiaceae > Nonomuraea > Nonomuraea sp. NPDC005501. The sequence goes on from NZ_JBEXDT010000001.1 coordinate 202,628, forward strand.
CGCGCAGCGACGCCACGCTCGCCTCCGAGCCCGCGACGACCAGGCCGCCCTTGGCCTCGAACTCCCACAGCCCGGCGTGCTCGGCGAGATCCTCACGCCACACCCGCTGCGAGTACAGGGCCAGGTCCAGCTCGGGACCGGCCTCCTTGTCGGAGACGAGCAGGTTGCCCTCGCCGGCGCTGGAGGTCCCTCCGGCGATGGGTCCGCGCTCGACGACGACCACCCGCAGGCCGGCGAGCGACGCGAAGTACGCGCTCGCCGCCCCCACCACGCCAGCGCCGACCACGACCAGGTCGGCGCCGCCGGCGCTGCGGGCGCTCATGTCGCCCCCTTGGCGCCACCCGCCCACAGACCGCGCACATGGCCGATGTGGCGGTGCATCAGGAGCTCGGCTCCGACGGGGTCGCGGGCCTGGACGAGGTCGAGCAGCTCGTGGTGCTCGGCGGCCGAGCGGGCCAGCCTGCCGCTCTGCAGCAGCGGGGTCAGGCCGAGCAGCCGCGTCTGGGAGCGCAGGTTGGACACGACGTCCACCAGGAACCGGTTGCGGCTGTACCCGAGCAGGGTCAGGTGGAAGACGTGGTCCGCCTCGACGTACCCGACGAGGTCGCCCCCCTCGGCGGCGTCGACGATGGCCTGGGCCAGCCGCCGCAGCTCGGGGAAGTCCTCCTCCGGGATCACGGCCACGCTCTCCCGCACGGCCGGCGGCTCGATCAGCAGCCGTACGGCGGCCAGGTTGTCGAGGTCCTCCTCGGACACCACCGTGACCCGGAAACCCTTGTTCGGCTGCGGGACGACCAGGCCCTCCTTCACCAGGTCCAGCATGGCCTCGCGCACGGGCGTGGCCGAGACGCCGAACTGGGTGCCGAGCGCCGGCGCCGAGTACACGACGCCGGGCTCCAGCTCGCCGGAGATGATGGCGGCGCGCAGGGCGGCCCTGATCCGGTCGCGCAGGTTCTCCCTGGGACCGATCTCGGGCAGCTCCGGGACCGGTGAGAGGCTCACAGCAGGAACCCCGCGGGGAACGGGTCGGTGGGGTCCAGGTGGAACTGCGAGGTGCCGGTGACCCAGGCGCGGCCGGTGATCGACGGCAGCACCGCGGGGAGCGCGCCCACCGTCGTCTCGCCGAGCAGCCGCCCGGTGAAGCGCGTGCCGATGAAGGACTCGTTCACGAAGTCCTCCCCGATCGCCAGCTCGCCGCGGGCGTGGAGCTGCGCCATCCGGGCGCTCGTCCCGGTGCCGCACGGCGAGCGGTCGAACCAGCCGGGGTGGATGGCCATGGCGTGCCGCGACAGCTTGGCGGTCGAGCCGGGCGCCTTCAGGTAGACGTGGTGGCACCCGTTGATGTCGGCGCGTTCGGGGTGGACGGGGCGGTCGTGCTCGTTGACGGCGTCCATGATGGCGAGCCCCGCGCTCAGCAGGTCGCCGGCGCGCGAGCGGTCGAAGGGCAGCCCGAGCTCCGCCAGCTCGACGACGGCGTAGAAGTTGCCGCCGAAGGCGAGGTCGTAGCCCACCTCGCCGAAGCCGGGCACCTCGACCTTCTGGTCCAGCGCGTACGAGAACGAGGGAACGTTCTCGATCGTGACCGAGGTCGCCGCACCGTCCTCGACCGCCACGGACGCGACCACGAGCCCGGCGGGCGTGTCGAGCCTGATCGTGGTCACCGGCTCCACCACGGGCACCATCCCGGTCTCCACGAGGACGGTGGCGACGCCGATGGTGCCGTGCCCGCACATCGGCAGCAGCCCGGAGACCTCGATGAACAGCACGCCGTAGTCGGCGTCGGGACGGGTCGGCGGCTGCAGGATCGCGCCGCTCATCGCGGAGTGGCCGCGCGGCTCGTACATGAGCAGCGTCCGGACGTCGTCGCTGTTGTCCATGAACCACTGCCGGCGCTCGGCCATGGTGGCGCCGGGGATGACGCCCACGCCGCCGACGATCACCCGGGTGGGCATGCCCTCGGTGTGGGAGTCGACGGCGTGGAAGGTGCGGCGTGATCTCACTTGTAACCCTTGCGGATGACGGCTTCGGTGTCGGCGGTGATGCGGGCGGTCAGCTCGGGCGAGAGCGGCAGGCGCGGCGGCCGGCAGGCGCCGCCCTTGAGCCCCGCGAGGTCCATCGACAGCTTGATCGACTGGACGAACTCGGTCCGGGAGTCCCAGCGCAGCAGCGGGTGCAGGTCGCGGTAGATCCGCGACGCCTCCGCGAGGTCGGCCGGGTCGCCCGAGGTGGCCAGCTTGTAGAGGCGGACCGTGGCCTCGGGAATCATGTTCGGGTAGCCGGCGATCCAGCCTACCGCTCCGGCGATGCCCAGTTCGAGCAGCACGTCGTCGGCGCCGATGAGCAGGTCCAGGCCGGGCGCCAGCTCGGCGATCTGGTACGCCCTGCGCACGTCGCCGGTGAACTCCTTGACCCCGACGATGAGCCCCTCGCCGAACAGCTCGGCGAGCAGGTCCGGGGTCAGGTCCACCTTGGTGTCGATCGGGTTGTTGTAGGCGACGACGGGCAGCCCGGCCTTGGCCACCTCGCGGTAGTGCTGGACCACGGCCTGCCGCTCGGCGCGGTAGGCGTTCGGCGGGAGCAGGAGCACGGACGAGGCTCCGGCCTCGGCCGCCTGCTCGGCCCAGCGGCGGGCCTCCTGCGCGCCGTAGGCGGCGACGCCCGGCATGACGCCGAACCCGGCGGAGGCGGCCTGGACGGCCGTCTCGACGACGCGGGCCCGCTCCTCCGGGGTGAGCGTCTGGTACTCGCCCAGCGACCCGTTGGGCGTCACGCCGTCGCAGCCGCCCGCGGCGAGGAAGCGCACGTGGTCGGCGAACGCGTCGTAGTCGACGGACAGGTCGTCGTTGAAGGGCAGGGCCGACGCGACGTGGATGCCGCGCCAGGGCGTGGCGGCGGTGGTCATGCTGAGGTCTCCTCTGTCAGGGTGTCCGAGATTACTGGTGCAATGTCACATCGACTACATGGCTGACTACACGGCGGCCATCCATTTCTCCAGCCCAGGTGCGTCGAGGGGCAGCGCGGCGGACAGGACCTCGGCGCCCTCGGCGGTGACCAGGAGGTCGTCCTCGATGCGGACGCCGATCCCGCGCAGCTCCGGGGGCACGGTCAGGTCGTGCGCGTGGAAGTACAGTCCGGGCTCCACGCTGAGCACCATGCCGGGCGCCATGACGGCGCCGTGGTAGGACTCCTCGGGCGCCCTGGCGCAGTCGTGCACGTCCAGGCCCAGGTGGTGGCCGATGCCGCACACCAGGTAGCGGCGGTGGTGCTGGCCGGTGTCGGACAGCGCCTCGTCCACCGAGACGGGCAGCAGTCCCCAGTCGGCCAGGCCGTGCGCGATGACCTCCATGGCCGCGTGGTGGAAGTCCGTGAAGCGCCGGCCCGGGCCCACCGCCGCGAGACCGGCCCGGTGCGCCCGCTCCACCAGGTCGTGCGCCTGCCGCTGCGCCGGGGAGAACGTCCCCGACGCCGGGAACGTCCTCGTCACGTCGGCCGTGTAGTACGCGTGGGTCTCCACGCCCATGTCCAGGAGGACCAGCTCGTCCGGCAGCACCGGGCCGTCGCAGCGCACCCAGTGCAGCGTCGGCGCGTGCCGGCCGCTGCCCACGATCGAGGCGTAGCCGGGGCCGTTGCCGTAGGCGCGGGCGTAACGGTCGAACGTGCCCTGGAGCCACCGCTCGCCGGGCCCGGCGACGGCGGCGGGGATCTCGCGGACGACGGCGGCGAAGCCCTCGACCGTACGGTCCACCGCCTCGCGGAGCTGGCCGATCTCCCAGTCGTCCTTGAACATGCGCAGCTCGGCCAGCGTCCGGCCGACCTCCTCGTCCAGGGGCGCGGCCGGGTCCACGCCGAGCTCCGCGAGCTCGGCCAGCGGCCGGACCGGGACCTCCAGCGCCGCCGCCCAGTCCTCCAGGCCCGGCGCGGCCCCCACCCAGAGCTCGCCGTACCTGGCGTCCGTCCAGAACCCCGGCTCGCCGGGGTAGGCGGGCGGCGGCAGGTAGAGGGTGGCATCGGCGCCGCGCAGCACCACGACGGCGTTCTCCACCGCGCAGCCCGTCAGCCAGAAGAAGTCGCTGTCCGGCCGGAAGTCGTAGGCCGTGTCGTTGCTGCGGGTCGGCGCCTCGCCCGCGCCCAGCACGACGGTCCGGCCGGGGAGCGCCTCGGCCAGCCTGGCCCGGTGGGCCGCCGCCGCCCGGGCCGCGCCCGGCACGACCGGCGGGGTCCGGTCGGGCGTGGCCCAGCCGGTGTTCATGTACGCGGTGAACGCGGGGATCTCGGAAAGCTTGGGGGGCCTGCCTTCACGCACCGGTGATCTCTCCTCCCATGTCGCGGATCAGCTCGCCCAGCCGGTCGAAGACCCGGGGGTCGCTGATGCCGTCGTGCTCGTACTCGTTGGTGACCCAGCACCGGGTGTTCCCCACCCGGGAGGCGGTGTCCAGTTGCAGGCCGGCGTCCACGTACATGTCGTCGTAGTAGACGGCGGCGGCGACGGGGACCTCGTTGGCGGCCAGCCGGTCGAGGTCGTACAGCGGGGGCCACTCCGCGCGGGCGGCCATCGCCTCGACGGCGCCCCGGAACGGGCGCAGCTCGGCGATCTCCTCGAACATCCAGGGGTAGATCATCTCGCCGGTGAACAGCAACGGCCTGGCCTCCTCCGCGAACTGCGGATGCCGGCCCCGCTCCTCCTGCGCCGCCCACGCGGTCGCGCCCGCGCCGTGGCCGTAGATGCTCTCCTGCAGCGCCGCGAACAGCGGGTTGTCGCTGTAGGAGCTGCGTGCCAGCACCTGGTGCAGGAACACCGCCGACAGCTCGTCCCCGTTGAACGCCTCGTCGAGCAGGTAGTGCATGCGCTCGTAGCCGGGCTTCATGCCGAAGTCGATGCCGAGCGACTGGAGCCGCCGGACCGTGAGCACGTCGCCGTCGGGCAGCAGCACGTCGCCGCCCGCCAGCCGGTCGGCGATGCGGCCCACCTGCTCGACATGCTGCGGGTAGCGCCGGTAGAACTCCTTGTTCTTGGCCTCGACCCGCGGGTACGTGCGCCGGTAGACCTCGGCCGCCGACGGGTCCAGGCCGGCCAGGCCGCCCGTGACGCGGCACGAGCTGAGCCCCTCCGGCGCCACCGACAGGTACGTCAGCGTGAGGAAGCCGCCGTACGACTGCCCGATCGTGCTCCAGCGCCGGCCGCCGAAGAACGTCCTGCGCACGTGCTCGTGGTCGGCCACGATCGCGTCGGCGCGGAAGCACGCGAGGAAGTCGGCGCCCTCCTCGGCCGTCGCGAACGCGCTCATCCGGCGGCCGTCGATCCGGCTGCTGCGGCCGGTGCCGCGCTGGTCCATCACGATGACCCGGTGCGTCTTCAGGGCCTGGCCGATCCACCCGTCGGCGTTGAGCGGGCGCGGTCCCTTCCCGCCGGGGCCACCCTGCAGGTAGACCAGGCACGGCAGGTCCTCGCGGGCCCGTCCCGGGTCGACGAGCTCGCGGAAGAAGAGGTCGATCCGGCCGCGCGCCGGGTCGGACCAGTCGAGCGGCACGGGCGTGACGTGGTCGCGCACGAGCATGCCCGGGATGGTGTACGCGGCGGTGACGCTCACTGGGCGGCCCTCCTTCTGCGGTCCCATTCGGGGTTGATCCGGGGGATCGCGGCCAGCAACGTTCGGGTGTACTCGTCACGCGGAGACCGGAAGACCTCCTCGCAGGGACCCTCCTCCACGATCTTGCCCTTGTTCATGACGGCCACCCGCTGCGCGAGCTGCCGGACCACGGCCAGGTCGTGGGCGATGAAGATGTAGCTGAACCCGCTCTCCCGCTGCAGCCGCCGCAGCAGCTCGATGACCTGGGCCTGGACGGAGACGTCCAGGGCGGACACGGCCTCGTCGCAGATCACCAGCTTGGGGTTGACGGCCAGCGCCCGCGCGATGCCGATCCGCTGCGCCTGCCCGCCGGAGAACTGGGCGGGGTAGCGCTGCGCGTGGTCGGGGTTGAGGCCGACCCGCTCCATCAGCTCCCTGGTGTACGCCCGGCGGCCGCCCTTCGGGGCGATGCCCTGGTAGTCCAGCGGCGCCATGAGGATGCGCTCGACGGTGTGCCGGGGGTTGAGCGAGGAGAACGGGTCCTGGAAGACGACCTGCACGTCGGCGCGGTAGCGGGCGAGCCGGGCGCCGGTGGCGCGGGTGATGTCCTCGCCGTCGAACTCCAGGGTGCCGGAGGTCGGCTCCATCAGCTTGGCGACGATCCGCGCGCTGGTCGACTTGCCGCACCCGGACTCGCCGACGACGGCGAGGGTCTCCCCGAGCCGCACGTCGAAGCTGACCTCGTCCACCGCGGTGAACTCGGTCCTGCGCCGGTACGGTCCGCGCACCGCGAACCGCTTGGTCAGGTCGCGGGCGCGGAGCAGCACGTCACTCACAGGACCACCTCGTCGTCGATGCGCGGGATGCTCTCCAGCAGCATCCGCGTGTAGTCGTGCCGCGGCGCGGAGAAGACCTGCTCGGCGTCGCCGTACTCGACCTGCTCGCCCCGGCACATGACGAGCACGCGGGTGGCGATCGAGCTGATCACGGCCAGGTCGTGGGTGACGAACACCATGCCGGTGCCGGTCTCCTGCTGGAGGCCGGCCAGCAGGCGCAGGATCTGCGCCTGCACGGTCACGTCCAGGGCGGTGGTCGGCTCGTCCGCGATGAGCAGCGCGGGCGAGCAGACCAGCGCCATCGCGATCATGATGCGCTGCCGCTGCCCGCCGGAGAACTGGTGGGGGTAGTAGCCAGCCCGCCGCTCGGGCTCGGGGATGCCCACCTGCGTCAGGGCCTCGACGGCGACCTTCCTGGCCGCCCGCTGCGAGCTCTTCCTGTGGGCCCGGTACATCTCCTCGATCTGCAGGCCGACCGTGTAGTAGGGATTCAGGGACGACAGCGGGTCCTGGAAGATCATCGAAGCCTGTTCGCCCCGGATGCGGCGCATCTCCCTGTCCGTCCGGCCCAGCAGCTCGACGCCGTCCAGCCGGATGCTGCCCCGTGTGAGGGCCCCGGACGGCAGCAGGCCCATGACGGCCAGGCTGGTCATCGACTTGCCGGATCCGGACTCGCCCACGATGCCGACGGTCTCGTTCCTCCCCACCGTGAACGACACGTCCTTGACCACGTCCACGGGGCCGCGCGTGGTCGGGAAGGTCACCGTGAGGTCCTCGACGACGAGCAGCTCGCTCATGACACCCTCACTCTCGGGTCGAGACCGGTGTAGAGCAGGTCGACCACGACGTTGCCGGCCATCACGAAGAACGCCGCCAGGAGGGTGACTGCCATGATCACCGGCTGGTCGTTCTTGGCGATCGAGTCGGCCGCCATCTTGCCGATGCCGTTGAGGCCGAAGACCGTCTCGGTGATCAGCGCGCCGCCCATGAGCGCGGCGAAGTCCATGCCGAAGATGGTGACGATCGGGGTCAGCGCGGGCCGCAGCGCGTGCCGGCGCATGGTGAGCACCGGGCTCATGCCCTTGGACCGGGCGGTCCGCATGAAGTTCTGCGCCAGCGCGTCGATCACGTTCGCCCTGGTCAGGCGGGCGTACAGGCAGGCGTAACCGGTGGCGAGCACCAGCCACGGCATGAGGTACGACTGGAACCACAGGAGTGGGTCGTCCGAGAACGGCACGGCCGAGGGGAACGGCAGGATCTGCAGCTTGACCACGAGGACGTACTGCAGGGTCAGCGCGAGCACGTAGTTGGGGATGCTGGCGCCGCCGAGGGCGAGGCCCATGGCGGCCCGGTCCCACCAGGAGCCCTCCTTGACCGCGCTCAGCAGGCCGGCGGCGATGCCGACGATCAGCCAGAGGACCGCCGCGCCCACCGCGACCGTGGCGCTGACGGGGAGCCGGTCCACGATCATCTGCGTGACCGACTGGCTGCTCTGGAAGGAGTAGCCGAGGCAGGGCGCCGGGCAGTGGATGAGGTTCGCCCCGCTGCCGTAGTCGCGGCCGGCGACGATCCCGCTCACGTAGTCCCAGAACTGCGTGACGAACGGCTGGTCGAGCCCCAGCGAGGTGCGGATCTGCGCGACGCGGTCGGGGGTGCAGGTCTTGCCGCAGATCATCAGCGCCGGGTCCGGCGACAGCTTGAAGAAGATCAGGTACGTGAACAGGCAGACCAGGAAGAGCAGGACGACGAGCCCGGCGATCCGGCCGGCGACGTAGCGGGCCATCAGGACGCCTCCCCCGCGTCGGTGGCGGCGCGGACCCGGTCCCCGAGCACGGTCAGCGAGAGCACCGTGAGGAAGAGGAAGAGTCCGGGCACCGCGAAGTACATCGGGTCGGTCGCGTACCAGCTCACCGCACTGGAGATCATCTGGCCCCACGAGGGAGTCGGCGGGGTGACGCCGACCCCGAGGAACGACAGGCCGGCCTCGGTGCCGATGTAGCCGGGGACGGCCAGGGTCGTCATGACGATGAGGGAGTTGCGGAGGTTCGGCAGGATCTCCTTGAACACGATGGCCCGGGTGGACGCGCCGGAGGCGCGGGCGGCCTCGACGAACTCCCGGTTCACCAGCGTGAGCGTCTGCCCGCGCACCACCCGCGCCAGGTACGGCCAGCCGAACACGGTGATCACCGTGACCAGCAGGACCGAGCGGTTGCCCGTCGGCAGGGACGACAGGATCGCGATCATGAAGATCAGCGCGGGGAAGGCCATCAGGAAGTCCATGACGCGCGAGATCGCCTGGTCCACCCAGCCCTGGTAGAACCCGGCCAGCAGGCCGAACACCACGCCGAGCAGGGTGGTCAGCACGGTCGCCGAGATCGCGATCAGGAACGACACGCGGGCGCCGTAGGCGATGCGGGCCAGGATGTCGCGGCCGTTCTGCGGCTCCACCCCGAGCAGGTGGTCGGCGCTGACACCGCCGAACGAGCCGCGCGGCAGCCCGCCGAGGTTGGTGTCCACGGCGGCGGGGTCGAAGTCGTTCGGCCCGTGCCCGGTGACGGCGGAGATCAGCGGCGCGCAGATCGCCATCAGCACGACCAGGACGAGGAACGCCGTGCTGAGGACGGCGCCCCGGTCGCGCAGCAGGGCGCCCGCGATCCGGCGCCCCTCCGTGGCGGGCGCGCTGCCCGCGCCCGCCAGGGGGTCCGCCATCGCGTCGTGCGAGGTTGCGGCGGTGGTCATGGCCGTCCTACTTGCTCGGGTCCTTGAGCCCGACCGAGACCAGGTCGATCCCGGCGGAGTACGAGTCGTTGAGGTAGGCACCCGCGATGTTCTCGCCGATGACCGTCACGTTCTTCTCGTAGAGCAGGGGCACGATCGGAGCCTTCTCCATGATCTGCTTGTCGAGCTCGCCGTAGGCCGCGTTGGCGGCGTTGACGTCGGTCATCGCGGCGATCTCGTCGATCTTCTTGTTGATGGCCTCGTCGTCGATCTGGGCGAGGTTGCTGTTGCCCTTGTCGAAGATGTTGCGGCCGTCGAACAGCGGAGGCAGGAAGGTGGCGCCGGACGACCAGTCCGGGCACCAGCCGGTGAGGGCGGCGTCGTGCTGCCGGGCGGGCGTGCCGATCACTTCGTAGAAGGTGGACGTGTCCATGTTGTTGATCTTGACGTTGACGCCCAGCGGCTTCAGCGACTCCTGGATCGCGACCGCCATGCCCTGCTGGCGCGGCACCGGGCGCACGTCCAGGGTCAGGTCGAAGCCCTTGTCCTGGCCCGCCTCGGCCAGCAGCTGCTTCGCCTTGGCCGGGTCCGTCGGGTACGGGTCGTAGTCCAGCCGGCCGACGATCGTCGGCGGCTGGATCGCGCCGCCCTTGGTGGCCAGCGTCGTGCCGCCGTCACCGGCGACCACGTTGTCCTTGTTGATCGCGTAGTTGATCGCCTGGCGGACCCGCACGTCGTCGAGCGGCTTCTTGGTGGTGTTCAGGCTCATGTACGTGGTGCAGCCCATGTAGCCGGACAGCGTGCGCGCCTTGTAGCGCGGGTCCTGGATGCGGGCCACGGTGGCCGGCTGGATCGCGCCCGCGATCGCGCTGGCGTCCGCGCCCTGCCCGGCGAGCATGCGCTCGTCGATGGTCGCGCCGTCGATCCCGAAGCTGAACTCGAACGCGTCCGGCTTGGCGGCGCGAACCGTGTCCGTCGCGGCCTTCCAGTGCGGGTTGCGCACCAGCTTCAGCTTCGAGCCGCGCTGGTAGCTCTCCACCTTGTACGGACCCGACGCGATCGGCTTGGCGTCGAACGCGGCGGCCGCGCCCGTGCCCTTGGGGAACGGCACGAAGTTGGGCTGCACGAGCGCGCTGGCGAAGTCGGCGAACGGCTTCTTCAGGTGGAAGACGACCGTCTTGGGGTCCGGGGTCTCGATCGTGTCCAGGTCTCCCGAGACGTACGGGCCCTTGTAGTCCTTGGGCGCGTCGATGAGCAGCTTCGCGTAGGGGGAGCCGATGCCGGCCTCCGGGTCCCAGGCACGCTCGAAGCCGAACTTCACCGCCTCGCTGGTGATCGGCTTGCCGTCCTCGAAGAAGATGTCGTCCTTGAGGGTGAACGTCCACGTCTTGTTGTCGTCGGACGGGGTGCCCGTGCTGGTGGCGAGGTCGGGGACCACCTTCGTGCCCTCGGTGCCCGGGCCCGCGCCGAACGTCGTCAGACCCCGGTAGATGAGCCGGTAGAAATTGTTGACCCCGCCGTCCCAGCCCCGGGCCGGGTCCAGGTGGGAGAAGTCGGCGGTCTGCAGGACGTGGACGGTGCCGCCGGAGGTGGCGGCCGGGGCCCCGTCACCGGAGGCGGACGCGTTCTTCTCCCCGCCTCCGCCGCCACATGCCGTGACTGCCAACGTGGTGAGCACCGCGACGCTGGCGAGCGTGGCCGATCTCCTCATTGTGCCTTCTTTCGAGCTGGCTTTCCGTTTACCGAAGCGACGCCGGGGGGCCGCCGTCACTGTGTCCTGATCCACACGCGCATGGCCTCGGGCCTGCGATTGCCCCACAGGAAGTAGGGGAGGAGGGCGGCGGAGACGTCCGCCGTCCCGCTGGTGCCGGCGTCCGTGCCGAGCTCGGGGTAGAGCTCCGCGGACGCGGGGATGACGACGCTCGCCGGGACCCGGAGAACGACGGCGCCTGCCGGCTCCTCGGAGATGTTCGCGCTGACAATGTCGGCCGGCGAGAGCACGAGGTCGTCCACCTCGGCCGGCACGTCCTGCTGCTCGACGCAGTAGACCAGCGGCCCGCGGGCGACGGCCACCGCGCCGCGGGCCGCGTCCACGTACGGGTGAGCCCCGTGCGCGCGTACCGGCATCGGCAGCGCCAGGCGCAGGACGTCGCCCTCCGCCCACCGGCGCTCGACGGTCAGCCAGCCGTCCTCGGCCGTGACCGGCTCGCCGTCCAGCGTCACGCCGCGCGCCCAGGCCGGAATCCGCAGCTTGAGCGCGTACGGGTGCGCCGGGGCCCGCTCGATCGTGATCCGGACGTCGCCGTCCCACGGGTAGGCCGTCTCGACGGTCAGCGCGACGGCGTCCGTCTCGACGCGGGCGTCGGCGTACTGGGCGAGGAAGAGCGCGCCGTCGCGCTCGGCCGCCGCGTAGTCACCGAGCTGGGCCATCCACCGGACGATGTTCGGCGGGCAGCACGGGCAGCCGAACCACGACCGGCGCAGCTCCTCGCCACCGGTCTCGGCGCCGCTGCGCTGCTCGTGGTCGGGGCGGCGCTGCAGCGGGTTGTCGTAGAAGAACGCCTTGCCGTCGGCGGACAGGCCGACCGCGTAGGCGTTGTAGAGGACGCGCTCGAACACGTCGAGGTACTTCGCGCCGCCCGTGGCCAGGAACATGCGCCAGCCCCACTGCATCGTGGCGATGGCCGCGCAGGTCTCGCTGTACGCCCGCTCGGACGGCAGCTCGTACCGGTCGCCGATGGCCTCGTCCGAGTGCCGGCTGCCGAGCCCGCCGGTGATGTACAGCTTGGCGGCGACCATGTCGTCCCAGAGGCGCTCCAGGGCCTCGAAGAGCGTCCGGTCGCCCGTCTCGATGAAGACGTCGGCCGCCCCGGCGGCGAGGTAGGCCATCCGCACCGCGTGCCCGGTGACCGACGGCAGCTCGCGGAACGGCAGATGGTCCTGGAAGTACTCCGGCGGGAAGATGCTGTGCTTGAGCTTGCCCTGGCCGCGGCGGTCGACGAAGAGCCGGGCCTGCGTCAGGTAGTCGCGCTCGCCGGTCTCCCGGTAGAGCTCGACGAGCGCCATCTCCACCTGCGGATGGCCGCAGACGGCCTCCTCGCCACCCTCGCCGAAGCGCCGCACCACCAGGTCGGCGAACCTGACCGCCACGCCGAGCAGCCGGTCGTCGCCCATCCGCCGCGACGCCGCGACGGCGGCCTGGATGAGGTGGCCCAGGTTGTACAGCTCATGTCCCCAGGCCAGGTCCTCCCACGGCTTCTTGGCCGCGTCGGGGTCCTGGAAGAACGAGTTCAGGTAGCCGTCCTCGGCCTGCACCCGCTCCAGCAGGTCCACGACCTCGTCGAAGAACTCCCGCTCACTCTCGCCGGCCTCGCCGCGGCCGATCTCGTACGCGAGCCCTTCGAGGGTCTTGTACAGGTCGGTGTCGAGGAAGGGGTAGCGGCCCCGGTAGGGCGGCGGCGCGTCGTCCGCGACGAGCCTCCGGAGGTTGTCGACGTTGCCCGCGGCCCGCAGCTGCTCGACGGTGTGCGGGATGGTCGCGCGCCGGTTGCGGTCCTGCCACTGACGGAGCAGACCCCCGGTGATGCGCACGCCGGCGACCGGGGCGACGGCTCCGGCCCGGGTCCGTACGGCTCCGGCCTGCTGCTCGATCTCCTCAGACATCCATCCGTCTCCTAGTGCTGTGTGGCATTGCACTGCACCCTAAGACTGCGTACGGTCAGCGCCAAGAGGTGACCGGGAAGTTGCACGATTCGTTATAAAAGACACCAGATGGTGATCTACCTGCACGTTTCCCTCGCGCGGAGAGGGCGGAAGCGGTCGGCGGCCTAACCCGTTTCCGCGCGCCGCGACCTGGCGCGACGTCCTGCATCCAGGATCGTCCCGCAGAGCAATTGCACATGGCAGTCTTTCCGGATGTGCGGTCACGCCGTTGCGGCCGTACCCGGTGCCCGGGGCGGTGCCCTTCGAGACCGGCGACTCACGGTAAGCCCGCGGCTCCTGACGAGGAGCGAGCCCTCAGGTCGCTCGACCTGTCTGAGCCGCCCCCGAGCCTGAGCCGTCACAGCAGGGCCCTTGATCAGTGAAGCGAACCGAAGGATCCTGACAGCTCGACCCTCATTCAGGGATGGAGCCGACATGCACTCCCCCTACGAAGGCGGCGACCATCGCCCTCCGCCACCCCCGCACCCCGCGCAGCCGTCAGCACCCACCTCAGGGGTCGCGGTCGCCAGCCTCATCTTCGGCATCATCGGACTGATCGGCAGCTGGTGCCTCTTCGGCATCCCGTCCATCGTGGCCGTCGTCCTCGGCCATGCGGCCACCAGGAAGACCAAACAGGGCATCAGGCCCGGCCACGGCATGGCGGTGGCCGGGCTCGTCCTCGGCTACATCGTCGCCGTGCCGGCTTTCCTCATCTCCGCCTTCGTCATCCTCACCAGGCCCGCCATGGTCGCCGACTGGGTGAACACCGTCTTCGACCTGTTCTGAGCAAGGGCGGGGCGGTCGCCCGCCGATCACCATGACGCACTGCCGGGCCGCCGGAGCGCTCACGGTCCGGCGTAGTGGTCGCCGACGGGCGGGGCTGCAAGCGGACGGCCAGCGGGCTCCAAGTACGGGCGCATAGCCTGCCCGGCATGAGAAAGCGACTCTCCGCCCTCGCCCTCCTGTCGGCCACCGCCGTACTCGCCGGGACCTCGGCCGCGTGGGCCGCCCCGGACTCGTCCGCCGAGCAGGCCAGGACCCTGTCCTTCCGCGGGATGACGCTGAAGATCCCCGCCGACTGGCAGGTGCACCGCAAGGGGGACACGGTCGTGGTGGTGACCGGCTCGCTCTGCAAGAAGCCGGAGCCGTTCGCCCCCGGCTGCGAGAGCTTCTGGATCTTCGGCCCGAAGGCGTACAAGAACGTCCCGGTCGGGGGTGGTTCCATCACCTACACCGGCAAGCGACAGTTCCACCCCTTCAGCGGCGTGATCCCCTGCCCGTTCAACTCCAAGCTGAGCTGGTACCCGGGCGAGAAGGCCACCTCCAGGGGCCTGCGCCAGGTCGGCCCCGGCCACAAGGCGCAGTACACCACCTGGCCGAACAGGTGCGTGACGAACGACACGGGCCGCACGACGGCGAAATGGACCCAGCGGGAGTGGCTCCTGTCCACCTCCCAGATCCTGGTGGTCGACGCCTGGAACACGCACGGCCTGTCAGGCGTCCTCAAACGCGCCACCTGGAGCTGACCATCACTCCGCCAATCCCCCGCCTCGTGCAGTTCGATGGGAGTGATCCTCCGGCGGAGGAGCCTCGAGAGACGCTCGGCGTCCCAAAGCTCGTCTCCTGCACCGGCGCGCAGCGTCGTCGCAGCCTGTCTACGCCGGCCGCGACGACGGAAGTTCGGCGGCCATCTCCTGCGTGCCGGCTCAGCGAGCGGAACCCCTGACCGCGCCCGCGGCTACTTCCTCAGCCAGAGCATGTAGTACGGGCTGTCCCAGCGGCAGTCGTACTCCTTGTACCCGCTCATGACGAGTTTGGCGGTCCCCGCCGAGACGCAGTTCTGCAGGGTCCGGTAGCCCTGGTACGGGGCCCAGCCCGTAGCCGTGGCGCTGGCCGGGGTGGCGGCGGCGAGGACACCGGCGGCGAGAGTGCCGGCCATGGCAAGGGTCACGCCGAACCGTGCGGCTTTCTGTCGCAAGACATGGTCCTTCCTCGATGGGCGGCGCACGCGCCGCCGTCTGGATGGCCCCACGGTAGCGCTTGTTGATCTAGAAAGTGTGCACGTTTGTCGATCTTGTCCCGAAAGGTCGGACAGGAAGGTGACGTGGTCCACCGACCGCACCCGCCCGTGCGGGAACGTCCCGCTCCACGCCAACCCCAGGCCACGTCCGGCCGGCTCATCCTGATCTGCCGACGCTCCGGCCAGGTCGTACCGCATCTCCAGCGCGACGGCGAGGTTGGACAGGCGTTTGGCCCGATCAGGGTGGCCAACGGGGATGATCTGCACGATCTGCCTGCACAGGGCGACGACCTTGTCTAGCTCCTCAGGCGCCTCCGTCCGGATGGCTCGCTGCAGCAACGCGTACGCGAGGTTGGACAGCGGTTCCCACCCGGTCGGGGTGCTCGGTGGGAGGGCCTCGGCCTCCTTGGACCACAGTTGCAGCGCCTCGGCGAGGTGGACCAGGTATCCGGCCTGATCGGGGTCGTCGGCGGAGACAGCCTGCACCGCTTGCCTGTCGCGGAAGGGGTGCGCAGCTGCACGTAGTGATGCGGAGCCACGGCCAGTTCCGGACACAGCCCCAGATCTTGCGTACTTCCTCAATCGAGGAACTTCAACCGGACCTTCGAGAACTACTTCCACGACTCGGGCATTCCGCTCATCCGCGTGCATGACACCCGCCACACCTGCGCCTCCCTCCCGCCGCCCTCCACGGACACCCGCGCATCGCCATGCACATCCTGGCACTCGCAGATCTCGATGACCACGGACGTCTACACGCAGATCCCGTCGCCGGAGACCCGTAAGGCACTCGACCGGCCCAACCAGCGGCTTGACGGATCCGAGAGTTAAGGCGTTGCTGTGAGTCACTGCTGCACGAGATCGAAAAAGGCCCTACGGGATCATCCCGAAGGGCCTTTGACGTGCTGTGCGGCCGGAGGTACTCGAAACCCCAACCTTCTGATCCGCAGCCAGTTCGCGATCGTCCAAGGATGTCTACCGCTGTCACAAGCACCTGCTCAGCGGCTTCTCCGGCTTGAGCAACTTCCGGGGGCGTACACCGGTGTCCAGGGACGTCGTTAGCACCGACGTTAGCAAGATTCGCTGGGCTGGTTGTTAGCGGTCATCAGGAAACCCCGATCGGCGGTCACTGACGATCCTGGTAGACGGCCATGGGCTCCAGTGCTAACGGACACGTGAAAGTGCTGGTCGGCGGCCTGCCGACAGCGGGAGTGTCCAGTAAATGGCTCTGGCTCGTAATCGGTGGTGGCGCTGAGTGATCCCTGCCAGGCTGGTCCGTGCTGAAGATCGACGATCTTGCAGGTGTGGTGTTTGCAGGTCTGTCTGCCCTGGTCATCGAGGCAGTAGAGGACGAGGGCAACCTTATTCGGGTCATGGCCCGCACGCGCGACGAGCCGGTGCCGTGCCCGATGTGTGGGGCGCTGACCGGTCGGGTGCACGGCTACGCGAGTCGGACGGTCACCGATGTCCCGGTCGATGGGCGGCGGGTGGTGGTGTCGCTACAGGTGCGGCGTCTGCTCTGCCCGGCGTGGGGATGCCCTCGACGGACGTTTCGTGAGCAGGTTCCTGGGCTGCTCGAGCGCTACCAGCGTCGAACGAGCAGGCTCACCGGCCAGTTGGGCGCGGTGGTCAAAGAACTGGCCGGCCGGGCAGGTGCTCGGCTTTCGGCGCTCCTGGCCGTCACGATCTCGAGGTCCACAGCGCTGCGACTGCTGAAGCGGCTACCGCTGCCGGCGCTGCGGATCCCGCGTGTGCTGGGCGTCGATGACTTCGCGCTCAAGCGGCGGCACCGGTATGCCACCATCCTGATCGACGTCGAGACTGGCGAGCGGATCGATGTTCTGCCCGGCCGCGGTGCCGATGTGCTGGAGAGGTGGCCGCGATCCCATCCTGGGGCTGAGATCGTCTGCCGCGACGGGTCGGGCGCTTACGGCGAGGCGATTCGACGTGCTCTGCCAAATGCGGTGCAGGTCGGGGACCGGTGGCACCTGTAGGTGAATTTCTGCGACAAGGCCCTGGCCGAGGTTCGCTCCCACAGCGCCTGCTGGGCCACGGTCAACCCGCCCCGGCCCGCCGGCGTGCGCGAACAAAGTACCCGCGAACGCTGGCAGCAGATCCACGACCTTCTGGAGCGGGGCGTCGGCCTGCTGGAGTGTGCCCGCCGCCTGAATCTGTCCCTGAACACCGTTAAGTGCTACGCCCGCACCCACAAGCCCGAGGCTTTGCGCCGCGCTCCGCGTTACCGGCCCACGGTGGTTGATCCTTACCGCGATCACCTCCGGCAGCGGCGCGCCGCCGACCCGGCTGTTGCAGTTCAGCAGCTGTTCCGAGAGATCAAAGAGCTCGGCTACACCGGCAGCCTCAACCTGCTCTACCGCTACATCACCCAGGGGCGGGCTGAAGGGGAACGGCCCGTCATCACCCCGCGCCGCCTGGCGCGCCTCCTGCTCACCCGGCCCGACCGGCTACGCGACAGCGACACCCAACTGATGCAAGAACTCACCGCAGCCTGCCCCGAACTGACCGCCCTCGCCCATCACGTCCGCGACTTCGCCGCCCTCCTCACCCCAGCTGAAGGCAACGACGACAAGCTCACCACCTGGATCACCACCGTGCGAGCCGCCGACCTGCCCCACCTGCACGGCTTCGTCAACGGCCTCGAACTCGACCGCGACGCCGTCAACGCCGCCCTCACCCTCCCGCACCACAACGGCCGAACCGAAGGCGTCAACACCCGCACGAAGAGGATCATGCGCCAGATGCACGGCCGCGCCGGGTTCAACCTTCTGCGCCACCGCATCCTGCTGCGATGAAGACCACTCAGCGCCACCACCGATTACGAGCCAGAGCCAAAAACCGTACAGTCCCCCGGGCCTAGGCGGCCGGCTGGGAGAGGCCGGAGAGGACGATGTCGATGGCCCGCGACAGGGTTTCGGGGTTGGGTGGCATGGTCGCGGACGCCTGGGCCAGGCCGCGGATGAGGAGATAGACCTCCTCGACGGTGGCGGAGGGGCGTACGGCTCCGCTGTTCTGTGCCTGGCGGAGTACCTCGCTGACGGCGGCCTTCAGGCGGTCCGAGGCGCCGATGGCGGCGGTGGAGGGCTTCGCGGGCAGCATCGTGCCGAGGGTAAGTTTGGTGGTCCCCGTTTCGATCATCGTGCGGAGCAGGGTGCGCCAGCCTGTCGCGGGGTCTGGGGTCGCGGCGATGGCGAGGGCCTGGTCGGTGAGGCGGTCGAAGTGCCGCAGGAGGGCCGCCTCGATCAGCTCCTCCTTGGTGGGGAAATGGCGGAAGACGGTGGCGTGGCCGACGCCGGCCCGTCGGGCGACCTCCTCGGTCGATCCGGCCGCGCCCTGGGTGCCGAAGACCTCCTCGGCGGCGGCCAGGATCCGCTCCCGGTTCTCTCGGGCGTCTTGGCGCATCCGGTCCCTTTCCTTCGGTTCTGGTAGAGACTTTAACCGGAGTAGCTACTTCGGTACAGTTACCGAAGTCTGGACTTCGATTAGTTCTGGAGGAATGCTGTGCCGTCTTCACCAGCCGATGTCGTCCGTGCCGTCGCCGAAGGGGTCAGCCGTGTGATGGCCGGTGGTCTGAGCAAGGAGGAGAAGGAGGCGGAGTTCGACCGTCTCGCGAGTCTGTACGCCGAAGAGACCGACGTCCGGCATCCGTTCGCGCCGCTGGGTGACACTCCGCTGCGCACCCGTGCCGAGCTGCGGCACCACTTCTCCGACGGGCCGGCCTGGGAGGTCGAACGGTTCGAGCCGGTGGGCCGGATCCACGAGACCGCCGATCCCGAGGTGGTCATCTACGAGTTCAGCTACGTCGGCTCGGTGGACGGCAGGGACTTCGCGGTGCCGTGCATCTTCGTGGTCCGGGTGCGGGACGGAGTCATCGTCGAGTCGCGCGACTATGTCGATCACGTGGGCATGGCTCGGGTCTTCGGGCGGCTCGACGAGCTGGCCACCGCGCTGTCCGCCTGAGCAGGTAGCGGTGGCCTGGTCCGGGGGCTCGGGGCCAGACCACCGCCCCGGGGGCGCGAGGCTGCTCCCTTCAGCCTTCCGCCAAAACCGACAACCTCTGGCCCTGGTGACACCACCCCCGGACCTGCACTTTCACTGGCCGCCTACCGGCACCCCCTGACCGCCCACCAGCACACGCTCTGGCCACCCACCAGCACAAACAACGGCCACCACACAGCACTTTCAAGACCACCTAACAGCCCTTCCAGATGGGCGCTGGCACTCCAGGCAGACGGCCCCGAAAATCCCGGCGGCCGGACTCATTGCCCGAGGGGCCGACTCCCGTACCGGGTGGGGTCCTATGCGCTCGTCATCGCGGTCCGGCTCCGCGTCTGGGGTCCGGGAGACCGTGCTCGATGCCGTGGGGCCGACGAAGGAGGCCCTGCGGCGCCGATCGCCCCCAGCCACGTTCCGACTCCGGCCACCGCATGGCGATCGTAGGGCGTTCTGGCTGGTCATCATGATCGATATCCAGACCCTGGTGTGGCCGCCAGACCAGCTTCCTGGTGACCGTGAGCCGGGAGAACTTTTGTCCGTCTGCCAGGATCGCCATGTCCGTATACCGGGAGGAACCTGTGTCCGTCCACACTGGTGACTCCCTCTTGGCAGCGCGTCACCATGGCACCGCCGAGGTGATCGACATGCTCGTGAAGGGGGCGGGATGACGCTCGGCGATGCATCGGCGGTGTCCGCACCGCCCCTTTGATGTTTCTGCCCGCGCGCCAGCCTCGCCCCCTGCGTCAGCGACACGAGGGCCAGCTTCAGACCTGCCGGGCTACGAGACGGCCCGGAGCAATCTACTCTTGCGGGTCTGCGGGCAGGCCGTAGCCCGGCGCCCGGTGGTCTCCCACGTTTCCAGGTCCTCTCGCAGCACTCCGTGGTGCAGCGGAATTACCCACAGGTACCACCAGGTGGCGCGCATCTGGTACGGCTGGTTGTTGCGGTAATGCTCCGCGGTACGCTCGCGCAACCCTCGCATGTCCGGCTGCTCGCGGGTGCCGCGCTGCACGATGCCGGTGTACAAGCAGTGCCGACCCTGGCCCAAGGCGACATACAGCGCCGACGACCATAACGGCAGCGCCTGGACCGTCCAGCGGCCATCGCCCGCGCGCAGGGGATACACGCACCGCCCGAGATCACCGGCAACCACGGCCAGGTACTCGCCGGGGATGCGGGCCACCCGGTCGGCGAGACCTGAGCCGAGGACCCAGCCGCCGCTCATTTCCCGCCGTCTTCAGGATAGGCGTACACGTCACCGGCGACGGGGGGCGGTTCGAAGAGAATCTTCCCCACGTCGGCGCCGAGCTTATGCACCCACTGCTGCAGTTCGTCCCGCTGGGCCTCGGTAGCAAAGCGCGGCGGGAAGTCGCTGCTGAGGATCTTCTCCAGAGTCAGCCCGATGGCGTGGATTTGAGTCTGGAGTGTCTCCAGCGATGAAGTGCCCGTGTCGCTGTTGGAGGTGCTCCTGGCACGCGCGGCGGCCTGTCGGGTCTTGATGTCAGCGCGACGGCTGCTTGGCAGGCCGAACAGCGCGGTGTCGAATACGTCCCATTCCAGGGCCCGATCGGGAACCTCGAACCGGGTGACGATCTCTGCGTTGCCGCCTGGGTTCTGGCGGACCTTCGGCACGGTGAAGCTGAGGGCGAAGGTGTCAGGTTCGCCGGTAACCCGCTTCACCCAGTCAGCCAGGGCCGCTCCGGGCATTAGGCGGCCAGCCGCGGTGGCGCTGAGCGCGGCGATGATGGTGTGAGGTTTGGCCCGATACGGGGTGTACTGCTCCTGGGGGGTGTCGGAGGTCAGCTTCTCCTTGGACCCTCGGTCGCGGGTCAGTGCCTCAGCCACGATCAGCGCGTCACCGCCGAGTAGCGCGAGCTCGGCACGCGCGGCCTCGTCGCCCTCGGCGCGCTTGCGCAACTCGACAACAGCGACGGCCGCCGCGTCCTGCGGAGAAAGGTCGAGGTGGGCGGGGGCCAAGCGGGTCAGGGTGACGCGTCCTGGCCGACGGCGACGCGGGCCCACATCTCCCTGGTGACTGCCCCGCCGTCGGTCCAGGTATGCACAACTGATGGGAAGGCCTGCCCTTCCTGTGCGCGTAGGAAGCGAGTGGCGAAGATCGCCACGACCTCCAGGAGTTTGCGCGGGAACTTCGGGTCATGGGGGTCGAGCGAGAGGGCCTCGGCGATAGCGGAGCGGATCATCGGCCCCGCCGTGGCAGACAAGACGGCCTCGATGAGGGCGGCGCGCGCGTAGGCCGGGTGGAAGGGCAGAGAGGTGGCGCGGGTGAAGTCCTCGCCGTGCAGGCGCCCAGAGAGGGCGGCGGCCTGGGCCTGGGTGAGCTTTCCGGCACGGTCGGCGGCGGTCAATGCGTCAGCGACAGCTTTCTCCCGGTCGCTGCCTCCGCCCCAGGGCCGAGTGCGCAGGTGGATCTGGGTGAGGAACTCGGTGAACCACTGGGTGGTGTCGCACGGCCGGCCGGAGCGGTCGAAGGTACCGAGCACGAGGTTGACCGGGGCGAGGTGGGAGTGCAGTTGCACAATCTCGCGCGCGGACCAGCCGTGGGTCTGGACGGTCTTCAGGGCGGTGTTGACTGTCGTACGGGCCTGCGTCACCGCATCGTGGGCAAACATGCGTCCGGCGATCTGCTCCGCGTACTCGCGTGCCTTCTCTTTGGTGAGCTTCGTACCAGGCACGATGCCCAGGATGTTGCGCCAGGCCGACACCAGACGGGACTGGCCGTCGATGACCACCACGACCGTCTCGGAGCGGCCGTCGGCGTAGTGCACCCGCATGGTCATCGCCACGAGCGCTTCCTGGATTCCGGTGCGAGCGATGGAATCGGACCAGTCATAGTCCTGCAGATGGTGCTGTACGGTCTCGACGATCATGCGTCGCAGGTCGGTAGGTCCCGGCAGGTCGATCTCCAGCAGGCCCGGCGTAGTGCCCTGCAGCACCGGGTCGGTCACCTGGCCTTTGGTGAACGTGTGCTGCAACTTGGCTAGAAACCGGGGGTTGACCACCAGGACCTTCAGCCCGGGCACCCGGTGGAGGAGACTACGGGCCGCTGTGGCATAGCAGGTGTCGGTGGATAGTCGCTGCAGCCGACCGACCAGGGAGACCCCGACCGAGGGCTTGTCGTTCTTGCGGGCACCGGACCGCCTGCCGTTCAACTGCTCGACGATTACGTTGGGGTGGATGAGCTGGTCGAGCACCTCATGCGGGTGCGTACTGCCGGCTCAGCCGGGCGAGTTCCTCCCGTTCGGATTCGGCCAGCTCATCACCGTTGGTGTCCTGCTCGCGGGCCAGTCGGTCCATCTGCACCCAGTTGGCCAGCGTGCCCGCATTGATGCCCAGATCCTTAGCGACCTGCGCGATCGGCTTTCCTGTCTCCCGCACGATGCGCACCGCGCCCGCCCGAAACTCCGGATCGAATGCGTCTGGTCTCTCCCACGACCCAACCTTCTCCTTAGGTCAGGTCTCCACGCTAGAAGGGGAAGTCCAGAGCTCGCCTCGAACGGAGTCCTCATGAGCTGTGAGCTTCTGACGGTCCCCGAGGCGATGGCCATCCTCAAGGTCAGCCGCTGGACCCTCTACAACCTCATCCGCTCCGAGCAGATCACCTCGATCGTCATCGGCGAACGCTGCCGCCGCATCCCGGTCTCAGCCCTCGACACCTACGTCGCCCGACTCTGTGAGGAGGTCGCCTGATGGGCAAGCGCTCGAACGGGGAAGGCTCGATCTTCCCCTACAAGGACGGCTGGGCGGGCTACGTCTGGGTCACCACCCCGGAGGGCAAGCGCACCCGTAAGTGGGCGTACGGCAAGACCCGCGAGGAGACACACGAGAAGTGGCTCACCCTGCACGAACAGTCCCGCAAGGGACCGGTGCCGACGAAGAACCCCACCATGACCGCCTACCTGTCCCGCTGGCTGGAAGAAGTGATCAAGCCCAACCGTGAGCCGACGACCTATGTCGCCTACGAGCCGCTCGTCCGGCTCTACATCGTCCCCGGCCTGGGCAAGAAGCGCCTGGACAAGCTGACCGTCCGAGACGTACAAGCCTGGCTGAACACCCTGCCCACCCTCTGCACCTGCTGCGATCAGAAGAAGGACCACAAACGGCCCGAACACAAGCGGCGGTGCTGCTCGCTCGGCAAGTGCTGCAAGGGCTACCCATCACGCAGCACCATCGCGGGCATCCGTCGCGTCCTGCGGTCCGCCCTTGGTCACGCCCTGCGGGAGGAACTGATCTCGAAGAACGTCGCATCGCTCACCACGCTGCCAAGCCCCAACACGACCAAGAAGAAGCGCCAGCACGCAGTGTGGACGGTCGACGAGGCCCGCAAGTTCCTCGAACACCTCAGAGAGGCTGATGACCCGCTCTACGCGGCCTACGTGCTCATTCTCGTCCTGGGCTTGCGCCGCGGGGAAGTCCTCGGCCTGGCCTGGGACTGCGTGGACCTGGGCGGCGAACAACTCTGGATCTCCCGCCAGCTCACCAGGGTCGGTGGCCGGCTACTCCACCGCGAGACGACCAAGACAGACGACTCGACGGCCTCCCTCCCCCTGTTCGGCCTCTGCGTCTCCGCACTCCGACACCGCCAGCGCGTCCAGGAGGAGGCACGCAAAGCAGCCGGAGACAGATGGAAGCCCTCAGACCTGACCTTCACCACTCGAACCGGCACACCGATCGAACCGCGCAACTTCAACCGCGCCTTCGAAACCCACTGCCGCAACGCGGGCGTCCCGCGCATCCGCGTACACGACACCCGCCACACCTGCGCCTCGCTCCTGGCCGCCCTCGACGTCCACCCGCGCGTGGCTATGCGTATCCTGCGGCACTCGCAGATCTCGATGACCATGGACGTCTACACCCAGATCCCCAGCCCGGAAACCCGCAAGGCACTCGACCGGCTCGATCAGAGCCTCGACCGCTCAAGCGAGACATAACAAATCTTCCGCTACCGCAAAGCCCCTTTGGAATCACCCTAAAGGGGCTTTGTTCGTTCTCGACCTCTTCTCATAGCCGAATAGGCATGCCGGACTGACTACGGCGACCATTTCGCTTTTCGGCGTATGTGGTTCAAAGGAATAGGGCTTCCAGCGAGTCGCCAGTTCACTTTCCCGAACGTAGCGGAGGGCGAATGACGCACCCTGTGAGTTGTGAACGGGCCAAAGGGCATCAATGTGGATGTTCCGCGTGCGGCGGGGCACAGCATGGCTGGACCCACAGCCTCTTGCTGGCTCGTGACCCCTCCCCCGTGGCTCGTCAAGAGGCGAGAGACGACAGCGACCGCAGATGGGCGGCGGCACCACCGCCCATCGGACGACGACAGCCATCCAGCCGGAGAAAGGCAGCCGCCACCGATAGCGCCACAGCCGATCTCGTCGACTGGCTAGCCGAAAACCCTGACACGATCGAACGCATCCAGGAAGTCGGAGACGTCCTAACCGGCCCCGTAATCGAGGAACTCGATAAGAGGTTCGGCGGCAGCAAGCCACGAGAGGCCAGAAGACGACTTGCCGATCACTTCTGGTGCGACCTCCTCGCCACCCTGGCCGAGGCCATCGAGAAGTTCTCGAAAACCATGGACCAAATACCGGAGTACGTGACGACGGCCATCATGCAGTCCCGAAAGACCGATCGACGCAGCCCTCTCCTCGAACCGCTGGTGGGGCTTGCTGTACGAACGGCGTGGGAGCCCATGATGAGCATGATCCAAGCCACCGGGATCGAGGATCTGCAACGGACGTGCCAGATCCTCGCCGTCCTGATCTGTCCGGCCCCCGAGAATCACAAGGCCGTTCAGGACGGCGCTCTCCTTCCGTTGGCGAAGGAGGGGATGTTGGAAATCAGTAGAGAGCGGCTTGAGCTGGTCTTCCCTGCGGAGTGGGTTCGCCGCCTCCGGGAAGGCCTCGAGGGCGCCTGAGCAGGGTCGTCGGTGGCCGCCCCTGGGGGTCAGGGCGCAGGGCCTGCTGCGTGCGTCGGACTCCGGCTGTGTGAGGCGACGTTGCTGTACAACGCTGCTGTACGGCCACGAAAAAGGCCCTCCAGGATGATCCTGAAGGGCCTTTGATCTGCTGTGCGGCCGGAGGTACTCGAAACCCCAACCTTCTGATCCGTAGTCAGATGCTCTATCCATTGAGCTACGGCCGCTCGCTGCGTAAGCAAGCATAGCGGACCTTCGGCTGTGCCTCGAACCGGATTTGGGGTCAGGATCTGGCGGACTCGGGTTTGCGGGGCCAGAGGGTGTAGCTGACCGGCCAGATCAGTGCGATGAGGGGGATCTTGAGGAGGCCGCCGACGAAGGCGAGGAGGGGGTCCGTGCGTGTCGGGTCGGCTACCAGCCAGATGAGGGCTTGGACGAGGGCCCAGGTGAGGGCGTAGGCGAGGACTATGCGGAGCCATAGGGCCCATTCGTAGCGGGCTCGGGGCATGCCGCCCGCCGGTGGGCGTGGCGGTGGGGGGCCGCCGGCGAAGCGGTGGTGGAACTTGGCGTCGGCCCAGCGGATCGTGCGGTGGCCGAAGACGATCGAGTACGACAGGTAGGCGGTCGCGAGGCCGTGTCTGATGTCCGCCACGGCGCCTCCTCTCATGTCGATGACGGCTGCCGTGAGCAGGATCACGTCCAGGAGCGGTACGCACAGGAGCAGGGCGGTGCTGAGGGTCCGGCGCTTCCACAGGTATCGGGAAGCCAGGCCCAGGGCGAGGAGAAGCCAGAAGCCGATTTCGCAGCCGATGAGGATGGCGACAATCACGACTTCCATGGTGGCGGGGACGAGGGCGTCGTACATCGTCAGGGGATAGGAGCCTGTGGATACATCGAAGGGTGTATCCACAGGTGGCCCGAGGGGGGAGGGGCTTGGCGGCGCGAGGTGGTGGGATGGGGGCATGCGGAGAGCAGGGCTGTGGGCCGTGGCGGCGTTCCTGTGCGGGGCGCTGCTCGTCGCGGGTGGCGCCTACCTTCGCCGTGGGGCGGATGAGTGGGCGCTCCTTGTTCCGCTGGCGTTGACGTGCGCCGGCGTCGCCGTGCGGTGGCGGACACCGCTCGGGGCGTTGGGGCTGGGGACGTTGGGTGTGGTGGTGGACCTCTTCGTGGGGCCTTCGCTGCCTACGTTGTTGATCTATACGGACAACATCTACGCTGCGGCGCTGTATGGGCCGGCGAGGTTCTCGCGGTGGTTGCTGGGGATTGCGTGTTGTCTCGCCGTGTTGGTCGGGGCGTTGACGTGGTTTGTGACTGAGGACTGGCGGTTGCCGGCCGTTTATGCGGTGCAGGCCGGCCTGGTGCTGATTTCGCCGGTTACGACGGCGATGGTGCTGCGGCAGCAGCGGGAGCAGGCCGCCGCCGAGCGGGCTCGGGCGGAGCAGGTGGCGCGCCTCGCGGAGTTGGATCGGCAGGCTGCCATCGCGAGTGAGCGTGCTGCGATGGCGCGGGAGCTGCATGACATGGTGGCCAACCACTTCAGCGCCATTGCCATTCAGGCCACGGCCGTTCTGTCCCGGAAAGATCTGGATTCGATGACCGTGCGGGGGGTCATGGAGTCGGTTCGGGAGAACAGCGTCAAGGGGATGGCTGAGATGCGGGCCATGATCGGGCTGTTACGGCAGGACAGTGGCGAAGGTCCAGGTGGAGGCGCGGGCGGGGGTGGTGGTGACGCCGTGCGGCCTCGGCTGGCGGACGCTGAGAGTTTGGTGGAGCGGGCCCGGCGGGCCGGGATGGAGGTCGGGTTGCGGGTCGAGGGGGAGCCTCGGGAGTTGCCGGCCTCGGTTGATCTGGCGGGGTATCGGATCTTGCAAGAGGCGTTGACCAATGCGCTGAAGCATGGGGAGCGGTCGGCCGAGGTGGTGCTGGGTTATGGGGCTGGGTGCGTGACGGTGATCGTCGACAATCCCGTCCGTGGGTCGAGTGGGGCTGGGGTTGTCGCCCGTACCGGCAATGGTTCGGGGGCTGGGGTTGTCGCCCGTACCGGCAATGGTTCGGGGGCTGGGGTTGTCGCCCGTACCGGCAATGGTTCGGGGACTGCGGTTGGGGTCGGTGGAGGTACGGAACAGGAGCCGGGTGATGGGGTGGGCCTTCGCCGGGGTGAGGTGTGGTTGCCGGGGTCGGGGGCGGGGATCGTCGGGATGCGTGAGAGGGCTGCGCTGGTAGGTGGATCTTGTGAGATCGGGGCTGTCGTCGGAGCTGGTGCCTCGGCTGTGAGGGCGACCGCCGGGTTGGATGCGGCTGGGGTGTGGCGGGTGAAGGCAGTGCTGCCCACCGGGTTGGTCTCCGCGTGAACGGGGGGTGGGTGCGGGCGCCGAGCGGTCGGGTCCAGCAGGTGGTGTGGGCGCCGGACCGCCGGGGCGAGTGGGTCATGTGGGCGCTGGATCGCCGGGGCGAGTGGGTGGTGGGTGGATGACGATCAGAGTGGTGGTGGCGGATGATCACGCGGCGGTTCGGGCCGGGATTGCGCTGATTCTGGGGGGTTTGGATGACATCGAGGTCGTGGGTGAGGCGGCCGACGGGGAGGAGGCGGTGGCGGTCGCTCGGGAGATGCGGCCGGATGTCGTGTTGATGGATGTGCGGATGCCCCGGCTGGATGGGATATCGGCTACTCGGGAGTTGGCCGGGGTCGCCGATGTGCTGATCTTGACGACGTTCGATGTGGATGAGTACGTCTTCGGGGCGCTTCGGGCTGGGGCGGCGGGGTTCTTGTTGAAGAACACCGATGCCGACGGGCTGGTGGAGGCCGTGCGGGTGGTGGCTCGGGGGGATGGGCTGATTTCGCCGGCGGTCACTCGGCGGTTGATCTCGGCGTTCGCGGGGTTGCCTCCGCCTCGCGATCGGCAGGCTGTGGCCGGGTTGACGCCTCGGGAGCGGGAGGTGCTGGCTTGCGTGGCCCGGGGGTTGTCCAACGCGGAGATCGCGAAGGAGCTCGACATGGCGGAGGCCACGACGAAGACGCATGTGAGCAGGGTGCTCAACAAGCTGGGCCTGCGAAGCCGGGTGCAGGCGGCGATCTACTACTCCGCCTATGAGGGGGAAGGGCCGGCTGTCTGACGTCACACCTCTTCTCTGGCAGGCTCCGGGGGCCGGTGGTCAGGCGGGGGGACCGTGAAGGCGGGGGACCGCAAAGGCGGAGGTTCGCACAGGCGGAGGTTCGCAAAGGCGGGGGTCAGTGAAGGCGGGGGACCGTGAAGGCAGGGCCCGTGGGTTCAGGTGGTTGTACGGGTGTAGGTGAGGGTGAAGTCGACGTTCCAGGCGGTGCCGTCCTTGGAGAACTCCCATTGGGCGTCGATGGCGTCCCCCTGGAGGGTGCCGGTGAAGCGTTGGTGGAAGCCGGGGGCATTGCGCCAGATGCGCCAGATGCCGTCGATGAAGGTCATCCGGTAGACGCGGTGAACACCTCGGGCATCGGCGTACAGCATGGTGAACTCGCCCGTGGCGTCGTCCAGGCCGATCAGGACGGTGGTGGGGAAGGGTGCGTGCTCCCGCCACTCCTGAGGAGCGGATTCCGGTATTTCGTCGATGTCGGAGACCTGGCGGAGGAACAGGCCGTTCTCGGCCCAGCTGAACTCGCTCCAGGCGGGGGTGAGGCCGGGTACGTGTGTCTGGACGGTCCAGCGGCCGACGAGGGGTGCCAACGGGGCGAGGAGGGCCGGCGCGGGCTGGAGGTTCGGGTTCATGTCTTGCTCCTCGGCTTTCGCTCGGGTGGCTGCAATCAGCGTGCCCAGTACTGACCGTTCGGGGAGTGGAAACTGAGCGCTCGACGGCCGGACCGGAAGCCGGAAGACAGACGGCCTATCTCCTGTCGGGAGTGGCCCGTAGGCTGGCCGTCGTGAGTTCTCCTCCGCCTCCGCCCTCCCCGGGCCAACCCCCACCCTCACAGACCGGGCAGATCGTCGGGCTGGCCTTCGCGGGCGCCTTCGGGTACTGGATCGTGAACGTGGTCGTGGGCCTGGCCGTGCTGCGCGTCGGGTCCGCGGCCGGGATGGGGGTCGGGGCGGCGTTCCTGGCACTCGGGGCGTTGGGCGGCGGAGTCGTGCTGGTGCTTCGGCGTAAGCCGTGGGCGTTGGGGCTGGGGCTGGGCCTGATGATCGGGTGGGCGTCGGCTTCGATCGTGTCCGCCGGGTTCTGTACGGGGCTCAACCCGGATCTCTACTCGTAGCGGGGAGTGTTCTGAGGATGGGCGCACCACCACCGCCGCCACCGCCGCCGCCGGATGGACCGTACCAGCACGGGCCGCCGCCGTACGGCGCGTGGCCGCCTCCCCCGAAGCCGCCCCGGGAAGGGTCCCCGGGCCTGGTCATCGGGCTGGCGTTCGCCGGGGCGGCTCTCTACAGCCTGGTCAACGTCGTGCTCGGCCTCCTGATGTTCTTCGCCGCCATGGGGCGGAACGGCGGCACGCCGTGGATGGCCGTCGGCGCCGTCGCGCTGGCTCTGGTCGGGCTCGGGGCGGGCGCCGGGTTGCTGTTCGTACGGCGGCCGTGGGCGACGGGGCTGGGGCTCGGGCTGATGATCGGCTGGGCGTTGTGGTCGATGGTGTCCGCCGGGTACTGCACCGGCCTCAACCCGAGTTTGTACGGCTGACATGCCGCTGCATGAGATCTTCGTGGGGCTCGGGGTGCTCGTCGCCTCCGTCGTGTTCGTACGGGAGGCGCGGCGGCGGGGCGCGCTCAGTGAGCAGTCCCTGGTGGCCGTCACCGGCGCGCTGGTCGGCGGCGCCATCGGGATGCGCCTGGCGGGCTGGATGGAGACGCTCGACCTCCAGGATCTGTGGCTGTACGGCTCCCGCAGCATCCTGGGCGGCCTGACCGGAGCGTACGCCGGCGTGCTGATCGCCAAGCGGATCATCGGCTATCAGGAGCGCACCGGCGACCTGTTCGCCCCGGCGGTGGCGCTGGGCATGGCCGTCGGGCGGATCGGCTGCCACCTCACCGAGGCCCCCGGCCGGCCCACCGACCTGCCGTGGGGCGTCCACGCTCCCCCGGCCACCCCCGAGTGTCCCGGCTGCCTGACCGGCCAGGCCATGCACCCGTCGTTCGTCTACGAGATCATCTTCCAGCTCGTGGCGTACGGCGCGCTGGTCTGGGCGCGGGACAGGGTGACGCGGCCGGGTGAGCTGTTCACGCTGTACCTCGCCGGCTACGCGGTCTTCCGGTTCCTGGTGGAGTTCACCCGGGCGAACGAGACCGTGTGGCTCGACCTGACCCGGCCGCAGTGGTTCCTCGTCCCCGGGCTGCTCCTGCTGGCCGTACGGGTCGGGTACGGCTGGCGGCGCGGCCGCTACGATGCGCTTCTCCGGCGAAAGGTCAGGTCATGAGCACTGGGATGGGACTGCGGGGCGACCGCATCCTCAGGTACGTCAACGCGTTCTGCCCGCACTGTCACGGCCAGGAACTGGAGCGGGTG
This sequence comes from Nonomuraea sp. NPDC005501, assembly GCF_040605905.1. Lineage (NCBI taxonomy): Bacteria > Bacillati > Actinomycetota > Actinomycetes > Streptosporangiales > Streptosporangiaceae > Nonomuraea > Nonomuraea sp. NPDC005501. The sequence goes on from NZ_JBEXDT010000001.1 coordinate 232,880, forward strand.
GAGCGGCTCAGCGGTTACCTGGCGGTCCGGGACGGCCGGGTGTGGCTGGAGCGCGGGTGCCGCGAGCACGGCCTGGTCCGGACGTTGTACGACGAGGACCCCGAGATCCTGACGTACCTGGAGGAGTGGACCGCTCCCACCAAGCAGCACGTCCCGGACGTGTCGGGCAACTTCGCGCCGATCCCCGCCGCATACCTCCAGGGTCTGCCGGAGATGCAGACGCAGCACACGTGCATCCTGCTGGAGGACATCGCCGAGGCGTGCAACCTGCGCTGCCCGACCTGCTTCGCCGACAGCTCGCCCGACCTGAGCGGAATCGTCCCGGTCGCGGACGTCCTCGCCAACGTCGACCAGCGCCTGGCCCGCGAGAACGGCCGGCTGGACGTGCTCATGCTGAGCGGCGGCGAGCCGACCCTGCACCCGGAGCTCCCGCTCCTGCTGCGCGAGCTCACCCAGCGGCCGGTCACCCGCATTCTGATCAACACCAACGGCGTCCTCGTCGCCCGCGACGACGACCTGCTCGACCTGCTCACCGAGCACCGCGAGCGCGTCGAGGTCTACCTCCAGTACGACGGGAGCTCGGCCGAGGCGTCACGGCACCACCGCGGCGGTGACCTGCGGCGGCTCAAGGAGCAGGCCGTACGGCGGCTGTCGGAGCGTGAGATCTTCACCACGCTGGTGATGACCGCGGCGCTCGGCGTCAACGACGGCGAGATCGGCGACGTGGTGCGGCTGGCCCTCGACACGCCGTTCGTGGGCGGGGTGTCGCTGCAGCCGCAGTTCGGCTCCGGCCGTTCCGCGCTGATCGACCCGATGGACCGGCTCACCCACACCGGCGTGCTCAGCCGGCTCGGGCCGCAGACCCGTGGGCTGGTGACGTGGCGCGACCTGACCGCGCTGCCCTGCTCGCACCCGCACTGCTGCTCGGTCGGCTACCTGATCCGTGACGACTCGCGGCAGTGGAAGTCGCTGGTGGCGCTGATGGGCCACGACCGCCTCAAGGCCAACCTGGGCCTGGTCTCCAACCGGATCGCCGACAGCGACATCCCGCGCGAGCTGCGGCTGGCCGTACAGGAGTCGCTGCTCGGGCTGCTGTCGGAGCAGTCGTCGCTGTCGCACCCGCGGATCGGCGACCTGTGGCGCGACATCTGCGAGAACTGCGACCTCGGCGTGGCCACCCTGCTCACGCTCGCCTCGTCGGCGCTGCCGGGCCGGCGCGCGAAGCTGCGCCGGATGCTGGGCGAGCGGGTGGTGCGGCTGACGATCAAGCCGTTCATGGACATCTCGACGATGATCGAGGAACGGCTCACGCAGTGCTGCGTCCACGTGGGCACGCGGGCCGAGCAGGACCAGTGCGCGCCGTTCTGCGCGGTGCAGGCGTGGCCGCAGCTCTCGGCGCAGCGGCTGTCGGCGGTGGCGTCGCAGCCCCGGACCCGGCTGCCGCTGGAGGTGCTCACGTGAAGGCCGCCGCCGATGACCCCGGCGTGAAGAAGGCGGAGCCGTACGATCCGCTCCGGCTGTGCGTGTACGCGACGGTCGCGCTGCTGGCGTGGCTGCTCGGGCCGTGGGCGGTGCTGGGGTTCGCCGGATTGGGGTTCGCGGGGTACTGGAAGGCGCGGCGGGCCGGGCTGACCCGCAGCAAGTGCCTGCTGCGGGACACCCGGCTCGTGCTGGCCTACCTGGGACTCCTGGGCGCGGTGGCGGTCGTCGCGATCGTCCTGTCCCTGCGGTGACGGCTACTCGGCGGGGACGTACAGGCTGAGCGTCTCCGCGATGCAGGCCGGCCGCTTCTCGCCCTCGACCTCGATCGTCATCTTCAGGTTGGACAGGTAGCCGGCGGGCGTGCCCTTGACGTCGGTGAGCTCGCCCGAGGCCCTCACCCGCGCCCCGACCGGCACCGGGCGGGGGAAACGGACCTTGTTCAGGCCGTAGTTGACGCCCATGGCGATGCCCTCGACCTTGACCAGCTCGAACATGAACGACGGCAGCAGCGACAGGCTCAGGTAGCCGTGGGCGATCGTGCCGCCGAACGGCCCGCTCTTGGCCCGCTCCACGTCGACGTGGATCCACTGGTGGTCGTCGGTGGCGTCGGCGAACAGGTTGACCTGCTCCTGGGTGACCGTGCGCCACTCGGTCGGGCCGAACGTCTCGCCGACGGCCGCCTTGAGCTCATGTACGTTCGCGAAGGTCCGCATGGGGGTGAACGCTATTGCGCTGGCGGGACGGCTGCCAAGTCCAACAGTCCGTACGCCCCCGGACGCCGGGCCGAAGAGCCTCGGGCCGATCTGTTGCGAAGATCTTTACCCGAAAGCATCGCACGGGCGTTCGAGTCCGCGCTACAGTTCTGGATGTCGAATCGAACAGGGGTTCGGCCAGGTGAGAGGGGGGTCTGTCCGATGACGATGACGGCGACCGCCCCTGCCCGGACACGCCGTACGGCTTTCTGCGCAAATCTACGACGGCCGCTATATCCGGCAATAAAGTCCGAGAGCGTGGACCCTGTACGCAATCCCTACGCCCCCGGAGCCGGGCAGCGTCCGCCCGAGCTCGCCGGCCGTGACCGTGAGCTCCAACAGTTCGAGGTCGTGCTGGAAAGGGTGGCCCGTGGCCGGCCCGAGCGCAGCATGGTCGTCACCGGGCTGCGCGGCGTCGGCAAGACGGTCCTGCTCAACACCTTCAAGTCCATGGCGATGCAGCGGCTGTGGGGCACGGGCAAGATCGAGGCCCGGCCCGAGCAGTCGATCCGCCGTCCCGTCGCCGCCGCCCTGCACATGGCGGTCCGCGAGCTGGCACCGCGCCACCGCGCGCCGGAGCGCATCGAGGAGTTCCTCGGCGTGCTGAAGGCGTTCGCCATGCGTGACCCGGCCGCGGCCAAGGGCACCTCGCACTGGTCGCCGGGTATCGAGGTGCCGGCCAGCCGTGGCCGCGCCGACTCCGGCGACCTGGAGATCGACCTGACCGAGCTGTTCGTCGACGCGGCGAGTGTGGCCACCGACCTGGGCGTCGGCATCTCGCTGTTCATCGACGAGATGCAGGACGTGCCGGCCTCCGACGTCTCGGCGCTGTGCGCCGCCTGCCACGAGCTGTCCCAGTCGGGCGGGCCGCTCATCGTGGTCGGCGCCGGGCTGCCGCACCTGCCGAGCGTGCTGTCGGCCAGCAAGAGCTACTCCGAGCGGCTGTTCCGCTACGCCCGCATCGACCGGCTCGACCGGGAGGCCGCCGACATGGCGCTGATCCTGCCGGCGCGCGAGGAGGAGGTCGAGTTCACCCAGGACGCCCTCGACGCGCTCTACGAGGCGGCCGACGGCTACCCCTACTTCGTGCAGGCGTACGGGAAGGTCGCCTGGGACCTGGCGCCGCGCAGCCCCATCACGGTGGAGGACGTGCAGGTGTCGGCCCCCGAGGCGGAGGAGGAGCTGGCGGTGGGCTTCTTCGGCAGCCGTTACGAGCGGGCGACACCGGCCGAGCGCGACTACATGCACGCCATGGCGCAGATCGGCGACGAGCCGGTCGCGACCGCCGAGGTCGCAGACGCCCTCGGCCGCAAGCCGTCCAGCCTGTCGCCCGCGCGCGACAGCCTCATCAAGAAGGGCCTGATCTACAGCGCCGAGCGCGGGCTGATCGCGTTCACGGTGCCGCATTTCGGGAGGTTCCTGCGGGCTCAGCCGATCTGAGCGGCATCCCCTAATCCTCTATTGGGCTGTCTAGTGGGGAAGCTAGACAGCCCAATAGAGCTACATCAAGCTGTCGTGGGAAATCTACGGCTGTCTAGTGTCAGGCCGATACGTGCGTATATTCCGGCATGGAGCCGCTGTCCTCGCGGTTGACCACGGCCGCCCGCACCACCGGCCGGCGCCCGCTCAGGTACACCGCGAAGACCACGTCCCGGTCGCCCTGCCCGTCGAAGGCGAAGAAGCGCCAGCACAGCTCCCGCCAGCTGTCGTACGGCTCCGCCGCGGCGAGCTCGGCCTGGTGGGCCCGCCACGTTCCGCTGCTCCTGAGCCTCGACAGCGTGACGCCCTCGGCGGGGCCGCGGCGCTGCTCGCAGGGAGCGCGGTAGCGCAGCCGGTCCACCATCTCCTCCAGCTCCGGTGACAGCGCGAGCAGCACGACGAGGCCGGCGAAGGTGTGCCAGGACGGCCGGGCGAACACCGCCCACCCCGGCGTCTCCGCCCACACCGTCATGACGGCCATGCCGGTGAGCACGACGGTCCTCGCGACCGAGCGGAGTCCCACGGGCGCCGAGCTGACCTCGCCGAAGCAGCCGCAGCCCGCGTCGGGCCGGCGTCTGCGCAGCTCCAGCAGCACGTACGTGGACAGCGTGAAGAACGTCACCGTGCCCCAGCGGAACACCGGATGGCCGGTCAGCAGGAGCCCGCCGGCGAGCACCAGCTCGCCGGCGGCGCAGACGATCAGCGCCGGGGCCTGCATGCGCCCCGGCACCAGGACGGCCGGGCCGAGCCGCGACAGCGCCCCCGGCTCTCCTCCGGAGCGCACCGTGATCACCTTGGCCACCGTCCCGAGGACGAGCAGTACGATCAGCACCGGCTGCTGCGATGCCAGCACGAGCGTCACCCCAATCCGATCTGAGCGTTGAAGCAACCCTTGACCAGGTCGCCGCCGAGCTCCACGTACGTCGTCGGCGACAGCTCGGCGATGCGCCCGCGGGGCGACGTGCCGCACTCGACGCAACGGTCACAGAACCTGCCGGCCACGCAGCCACAGGCGACGACCGGCACGTTGGCCGAGCGCTCGGCGCACAGGTTGCGGACCTGCACCAGCGAGCCCATCGCGAGGTACGGCAGGCCCGCGCAGGACACCTCGGCCTCCGGGCAGCCCGTGTCGGAACGCTCCATCATCGGGTACGCCAAGCCCCGCTCCCCCTCGTCGAACGCGTCGGACCAGGTGGCCGCGCCGGAGACGCGCTGCTGGGTGCCGGCGTAGACGGGCGGCGGGTCGGGGACGGCGCGTGCCGGGTAGGCGGGCTGCGAGGTCGCGGGCAGCAGCGCCAGGCAGCCGCCCTCGCGCTGGACGCCGATCGCGTCGAACAGGTAGCCGGGCTCCAGCCGCGGGTGGCGTACCTGGAGCCGGCCGATGGCCCGGTACGGGACGGTGATGGTCCGGCGGCCCCGGTGCGGGCCGCAGGCCAGCTCGACGGCCAGGTCCCCGCGCCCCTCCACGGACAGGATCGTCCCGGTGATGCGGGTGATGCCGGCCCAGATCCGCTCGACGAGCCTGCCCTCGCGCAGCGCCCGCATGACGACGCGGGCGCCGATGGGCAGGTCGGCGGGCGTGGTGTCGGTGCCGTGCCAGGCGGTCGCCCAGGGCGCGATGACCAGGCGCTCCTCCTGGCCGTCGGGAGTCTCGACGAGGACCAGATGGGGGCTGATGTCGCGGATCTCCCCTGTGACGGCGTGCACCGGGTCGCCTTCGTCCAGGGCCGGACCCGGCACCCCGGGCTCCCGGCCCAGTGCCGCGGCGGCGAGCAGCCTGCGCCTGTCAACGCTCGGATGGCCCATGCCTACCCCTTCTCGTCGCCTATAGATTCACACGTCTTGGCCGGTCGTGTGGGGGTGACACCGCATAAGGGAGCAAATTACGCACCCTCGGTGAAGGAGTTCGCACCCGTGGTCGTACAAACCGCCACCAACCTTGACGGACCTTTGTCGTCGGCGGGCCGAATCTTGGGTTCTGGTTCAGCCCTAACGGGGCGTCCGGCTGCGATTCTGACGACGATGCAGATCATCGAGGGCGAAGAGGAGTTCCGCGAGTACGTGCGCGCCCGCGGGCCGTCGCTGCTGCGCACCGCGCACCAGCTCACCGGTCACCCGCTGGACGCCGAGGATCTGCTGCAGAACGCGCTGACCCGGACGTACCTGGCCTGGAACCGCATCGAGGACCGCGGCTCCCTGGACGGCTACGTCAGGCGGGCCATGGTGAACATCAACATCTCGCAGTGGCGGCGGCGCAAGGTCGAGGAGTACCCGTCGGACGAGCTGCCCGAGGTGCCCTGCGCGGCGCACGACTCCCATGGGGCCTACGGGGAGGTCCACGAACGGCTGGAGGAGGCGCTGGGCAACCTGCCCGAGCGCATGCGGGCCGCGATCGTGCTGCGGTACTACGAGGATCTGACCGAGCCGGAGGTCGCCCGGGTGCTCGGCATCAGCGTCGGCACGGTGAAGAGCACGGTGTCGCGGGCCATGGCCAAGCTCCGGAACGAGCTGGGCATCACGGTCGCGGATCCGGAGGTCCCTCCCCCGTCCCCGCTGTAGCGCAGGGCCGTACGACGTCGCGGATCTTGCGGAGGGTGGCGAGGAAGGCCGTGAGCTCCTCGTCGTCCAGCAGGCCGGTGAAACAGCTCTCGATGTCGGACAGGTGCAGCGGCAGCACGGCTTCGAGCCGCGCGCGGCCGGCGTCGGTGAGCGCCGCGTAGGAGGCCCGCCGGTCGGAGGCGCAGGCCACCCGCTCGACGAGGCCGTCACGTTCCAGGCGGTCGACGACCCGGGTGACGCCGCTGGTGGACAGGCCGGTCTGGGCCGCCAGGTCGGTCATGCGCAGCCGCTGGCCGGGCGAACGGCCGAGGCGGAGAATCGTCTCGAAATCGATGTCGGACAGCCCGGCCGCGCTCAGGACGGGCTGCATCCGGGAGTTCAGACCCGCTATGACCTCGGCCACCAGCCCCATGGCGGTCAGCCGAGGGTCGTCGATGTGGTGCACGTTCACACTCTAGCTGGACATAGTTGACGTGAGGAATATTCCTCCTGTAGACCTTTGTTAGCGCAAATATCCGCAAGGCAAGCTTCGTTGGAGGAACCCCCATGAGCACCCGTACCTGGGAAGGCCTGACCATCCCCGCCCCCGGCACCTACAACCTGGACGCCGCCCACACCAGCATCGGCTTCTCGACCAAGCACATGATGGTCAGCAAGGTGCGCGGCACGTTCGGCGAGTTCAGCGGCTCGGTGACCATCGGCGAGACCCCGCTCGAGTCGTCGGCCGAGCTCACGATCCAGACCGCCAGCATCAACACCGGCGTCGCCGACCGTGACGGCCACCTGCGCAGCGACGACTTCCTGGCCACCGACAAGTTCCCGGAGATCACCTTCCGGAGCACCCGCGTCGTCCACCAGTCGGACGACCGCTTCACGGTCGTCGGCGACCTCACGATCCGCGACGTCACCCAGCCGGTCGAGCTCACGGTCGAGTACGGCGGCGCCGGCACGAACCCGTGGGGCCAGTCGGTGTGGGGCTACTCCATCACCACGGAGATCGACCGCGAGGCCTTCGGCCTGACCTGGAACCAGGCCCTGGAGACCGGTGGCGTCCTGGTCGGCAAGAAGATCAAGATTGAGATCGAGGGCGAGGCCAACCCCGCCTAGCGTTGACGTCATGGCGTGCCCGCCCCACCGGGCGGGCTCCATCCACAGGTCTCTGTCCACAGGCTGTGGATAACATGACGGGAAGGCTCGCTGGCCAACCGCTTTGCCGCCTCGCCAGAAGGCCGGTACGCTGTCCTGAGCCGCTTGGCTTCCAGGAGGATTCGCCTAGTCAGGTCTATGGCGCCGCACTGCTAATGCGGTTTGGTGGCAACACCATCCGGGGTTCAAATCCCCGATCCTCCGCAGGTAGAAGGCCCTCGCCCCGGTAACGGGGAGAGGGCCTTTGATCTTTTCGGGGCGTCGTAGTTGCAGTGCTAGTTGCAACGGCTACGGATTTCCCCAGAGGGCGGAGGCGAGGCGCTCCCCCGCGTCGCGCATCAGGGGTGTGGATACGTGGGTGTACCGCTCGGTGGTGGTGACGCGCGTGTGGCCGAGGACCTGCTGCACGATTCGGATGTTCACGCCCTGCTCGATGAGGAGCGTCGCGGCGGTGTGCCGGGCGTCATGGACGCGAACGTCTCGGACGCTGGCCTATTTGAGGATCGCCTTCCAGCACTTCCAGTCCTCGGTTCGTTCGATGGGAGTGCCGTGCTTGGTGGCGAACACCAAGTCGTGGTCCTGCCAGCGCTCCCCCGCTTTCTTGCGCTCGGCGTCCTGGATTTCGCGGTGAGCCTTGAGCTGGGCGAGGAGTTCGGGCGGGCACTGGAGAGTGAGCTTGCTCTTGCCCTTGCGCTGGCGCGGATCTCGCCTGTATCCATGTCGATGTACGACCAGCGGAGCCCAAGAGCTTCGCCCTGGCGGATGCCGAGCGCCAGGGCCACCGACCAGCGGGTGCCGTTCCTCTTGGCCCTGGCCACGTCGAGGATGCGGCGAGCCTCCTCGCGCGTCAGCGGCTCGATCTCCGTTTCCGCGGCTGTGGGCGCCTCCACGAGAGTGGCCACGTTTCGCGTGACCTTGTCGCGGCGGACGGCGACTTTGAGCGCGCGAGAGAGTATGCGGTGCACCTTGAGGACCGTGCTTGTGGACAGGCCCTTGTCGAGCATGGTCGTGTACGCCGTGTCGAGGTGCTCAGGGGCAAGCCGGTTCAGCCGGTGCCGGCCGAGGAGCGGGATGATCCAGTGGCGGGTCTTGGAGCGGTAGTCCGCCTGCGGGTCGCCCGGTTGGTGCCGTGGGGGAGAGCCGGGCGGGCCGTGGGTCCCAACGTTGTCGCCAGGGCATCGGCCCGGCGACCCGTGGCGGGTCGCCGGGCCGGTAACCGGTGGTCAGCTCGGGATTGCGCTGCTCTCGCAACCTTTGCCGATCCGGCCCGTCTCGAAGTAGCGCACCACGTCGGTGGCGCACTCGGGCACCCGGGTGGTCGACACGTGCACGTCGTCGGCGACCGTGTAGACGGTGCCGCCGATGGCGCGCTGCGTCTGCAGCGTCCAGTCGTAGACGGACATGAACTCATACAGGTGCCCCGCCAGCACCAGCGACCCGCTACCCCGCTTCAACGTGGCCTGCTGCACCGGCAACGGCCAGCCGGAACACAAGGAAGTCAGTCCCCAGGACCGGCCGGTCGCCGGATGCCGCTTCACGAGCTGCTGATAGTCACGCCAGGCGGTGTCGAAACCGGGCCGGCTGCTGTCCTCGTTGCACGCGACGGCCAAGTTCATGGTCATGTTCTGCGTTTCGGGCGCGCCGGGCACGGGCGTCCCCATCATCGGTGCGCCGAGCAGGTCCTTGACGGTGGGCGGGGCGGTGGTGCCCGTCGCCGTCCGCAGTTCGGCCAGCGCCTTGCCCGCGCGCACCCACTCGGTCGAGTTGCGCTTGGCCAGATCGGCGACGGCCGAGCCGTCGATGGGCCGCTGCAGGTCGGTGTAGGTCTTGGGGCTCTTGTCGTACGCGCGGACCAGCTTCGCCACCTCTTCGCGCACCTTCCGTGCGGTGGCGCCGAGACCGTAGGTTTCGTCGCGGTCGGCAAGCCAGGCGGCCATGCGCCCGAAGTCACGCTCGGCCGCGTCCGCGCTGTCCTTGATGTGCCGGTCGAAACGAGTCCACGGCGGCGCCGGGCTGTCCAGAAAGGCCCGTCCGGTGTGCTGGGGGAACTGGCTGCGGTACACCATGCCCAGATAGGTGCCCCAGGAGAAACCGAGCAGGTTGAGCGTGCGCTCACCCAACGCGGCCCGTACCAGGTCCAGGTCCTTGGCCACGTTCTCGGTGGTGAGCTGTCCGAGGAAGGCGGGGTCAGAGCGTCCGCAATCCTGGTTGGCGGCGACCTGCCCGTCGTATATCTTCCTGGCCGCCTCCTTGGTCAACGTGCCGGGCTCCTGCGGGCCGTTTGGCGAGAAGGTGCAGGCGACCTTGGTGCTGTAACCCACCCCGCGCGGGTCGAAGCCGATGATGTCGTATCGTTCGTTGAGCTTGGCCATCTGCTTGTTCCTGAGGACGACCCGCAGGACCGGGTCCAGGTACCCGCTGCCGCCCGGCCCTCCCGGCAGGACGGCGGTGGCGCCGAGCCGGTGGGCCTTGTCTGTGGCGGCCAGCCGGGTCACCGCGATGTCGATCTTCCGTCCGGCGGGGTCGCGATGGTTCAGCGGGACGCTGACCGTGCCGCATTCCAGGCGCTTCATCAGGGTGCGGAAGGCCGGAATCTGCTCCTCCGTCACGCGCAGGCTCCGGATCACCTCGTCGGAGTAGTTCGGACAGGATGTCCACTGGACGGACGACACGCCGGAGTTCGGGCTGGAGTTCGCCGTTGCGCTCGTGCTGGCATCAGCGGTGGCGCCTGCCATGGAAGGATGCGCCACTAGCCCCGCCAGCGCCAGTGCCATCAGTGATGTTCGGTACGTCATACGGATCAGAAGTAGCGGTGGTTTTGCTAGATCAACGTAAAGAGCGGTAGGACTGCGCCGAGCGCGGAGACAAGTCCGTGCAGCCCGACAAGCGTTGATCGTTTCGTGGTACAGCCAGATCTCGGAGTCGTCCCGGCCAGGCGTATCCACTGAACATTCTCTCCGCGCTCAACACTGCGGGTGGTGGAGAAGATCAGACGCGGTAGTGGCGGGACGCGGTGTCGGCGCTGACGCCGAGGATGGCGGAGATCTCGTGCCAGGTGGCGCCCGCGGAGCGGTCTGCGGCGACGGCTGCGGCCAGGATGGTGCGGGCCTGGCTGAGCAGGGGCAGGGCTGCGGCGGTGTAGCCGGCAATGGGGCCTTTGATCCAGCCGGTCTGCTGGGTCGGGCTGGAGAGGTCTTCTTCCCGCAGGCTGAGGATGAGTTAGCTGGTGGCGTGGGTCAGGCGCTCGACTCGCTGGCGAAGGTGTCGTCACCTGTGACGGGTGCTGCCTTGGCGTTGGTGTTGCTGGTTGACCCACCGAACAGTGTGGTTGGCGTGCCCGATGAGGCGGGGAAGCGGGGGGAATGGTGGGGAGTCACGGGGAATGCCACCCGCATGCTGAGCTGCGTCTTCCCTGGTGGAACAAGATCAGCGTGCGTCTTTGCAAGCAGGATGTCAGGGAACATTACGCTCCCGGAGCTCCGCGGCGCCTCTCGCTGAACATGCCCATGTCCCGGCGGTTCGCCACGAACAGGTTGATGTCGGGGAGGTCCTCGAGCGTCAGATTGATTTGACCCAAGAGCGGGCGGCTTTCGCCGGCATGCCGAGTTCGACTTGTGCGAGCTGGATTGCTTGCTCTTCATACCCGCGGACCTTGAGCTGGCGGACGCGCCCGGTCAGTTCCTCGGCTCCGAACCGGTCGATGTATCGGAGTACGCGACGCTGCCTGAAGGTCCGGATCACGCCCACCACCCACAAGACGAGGACGCAGAGGAACAGTCCGGGGACAGCTAAGCCGACGATTTCATAGAGCGTGAGGTCGGGCACAAGATGATCATAAGATTCTTGGCCGCCGTCCAGAAGGCTCCCGTAGATATGATCGCCGTGGGTTGCAGTTTGGGTTGCAGTCCCCCGTCGTTCCATCCCGTTCGCCCCAGACCGTCGAGTCGCATCGGCCCACATGGGGCGGTTGCGTCCACGGGAGTGGTGTAAGAGTTTGGCCTGATCACAAGTGTGGCGGCCGTGAAATAGGGACGGCCATCGCGTGATCCTTTGAGTGCTATCCGAGATCAAAGGAGAGGGCGATGGCCGTAGACAACAGTGTGACGCCTGGGCAGTGGCTGGCGAAGCAGATCGAGACAAGCAACCCCGACGTGTTGCGATCCATGGTGAAGACCATGGCTGAGGCGTTGATGTCGGCCGAGGCCGACAACCTGTGCGGAGCACCGTATGGAGAACGCAGCCAGGAGCGCACGAACTCGCGTAACGGCTACCGGGCGCGCGAGTGGGACACCCGCGCCGGCACGATCGAACTGGCGATTCCCAAGTTGCGTCAGGGCTCGTACTTCCCGGACTGGCTGCTGGAACGCAGACGGCGGGCCGAGCAAGCGCTGATCAGCGTGGTGGCCACCTCATACCTGCTGGGCGTCTCCACCAGGCGAGTGGACAAGCTGATCGAGCAGCTCGGCATCAAGAACATCTCCAAAAGCCAGGTCTCGCAGATGGCCAAGGTCCTCGATGAGCAGGTCGAAGCCTTCCGCACCCGCGCGTTGGACGCCGGTCCGTACACCTTCGTGTGGCTGGACGCGCTGACCCAAAAGGTGCGCGAGGGCGGGCGGATCATCAACGTCCACGTGCTGGTGGCCACCGCCGTCAATGCTGACGGCCAGCGCGAGATCCTCGGCCTGGAAGTCACCTCCGCCGAGGATGGCGCGGGCTGGCTGGCGTTCCTGCGCAGCCTTCTCGCTCGCGGCCTGTCCGGCGTCCAACTGGTCATCTCCGACGCCCACACCGGCCTGGTGGCCGCCATCGGCGCCACCCTGCCGGGTGCGTCCTGGCAGCGCTGCCGCACCCACTACCTGCGCAACCTGCTCACCGTGGTGCCCAAGTCCGCCCAGCCGTTCGTCGCCACGCTGGTGCGCACCATCTTCGACCAACCGGACGCCGCCTCGGTCAAAGCTCAGCACGCCTGGGTCATCCAAACTCTGGAGACCAAGCATCCGGCCGCGGCCGAGCACCTGGACACCGCCCGCGACGAGCTGATCGCCTTCGCCGCCTTCCCCAAAGAGATCTGGACCCAGATCTGGTCGAACAACCCGCAGGAGCGGCTGAACAAGGAGATCCGCCGCCGCACCGACGTGGTGGGCATCTTCCCCGACCGACTCGCCATCATCCGTCTCGTCGGGGCGGTGCTGGCCGAGCAGACCGACGAGTGGGTCGAAGCCCGCCGCTACATGGGCCTGGAAGCCCTGACCAAGGGCCGCCTGCGGCTCCTGCCCGGCGACACACCCCCACAGAACCAACTCCCGCAGGCACTTACCGCTTAACCTGCAGAAACAGGATCACGCGAAGATCGATTCATACACCACGTCCGTGGACGTGACCCATGGGGCAACCTGGAACAGCCAAGCTCCGAGCTGCTAATGCGGTTTGGTGGCAACACCATCCGGGGTTCAAATCCCCGATCCTCCGCAGGTAGAAGGCCCTTCCCAAGATTCTGGGAAGGGCCTTTTTCGTTGTCTGAGGGGCTGTGGGTTGCAGTTGCCCCGTCAGGGCGAGCCCCAGAGGGCCGAGTCCATACGGTCGCTGGCGTCTCTCATCTGGAGAGTGGCGACGTGCGTGTAGCGCTCGGTTGTGGTCACGCGCGTGTGGCCGAGGATCTCCTGGACGACGCGGATGTGAACGCCCTGCTCTATCAACTGGTCATTTCCGTTGGCGGAGGGTCGCGAGGTAGACGGCCGTTGAGCTCTCGTAGTAGACGATGTCGGCGAGTTCCCAGCCGGTTCCGTTGGCGAGTTCGGCGAGTTCGCGTGGTGCCAGGCTGAGGTAGTCGAACCAGGGCGTCGCGACGTCGCGGTAGCGGACCCGCATGGTGCGTTGTCCGGCTATGCGGCCTGCCCGGAGGTTCTGTTCGTTGTAGGGCAGGTGCAGGGGATCGGCGGAGTCCGTCAGGTTGCGGCCTTGGCCGACGATGATGGCGCCGGGCGCGGCCATCGCTGCCAGCGCCCGCAGGAATTCCGGCGCCCTTTCCCGGCTCTCCAGCAAACCGAGGTTGGCGCCCAGGAGCAGGAAGCTGTCGTATCGCTCTCCCGTCGCGGCATGCTCGTGGACGGTGCCGAGAACGGCGGAACGCACCCCTTGCCGTCGGCATACTTCGAGCGCGCCCGGTGAGATGTCGATCGCTGTAACGGCGTGGCCCCGATCGAGCAACGCGCGTGCGGCCCGCCCTCCGCCGGCGCCGACGTCCAGAACTCTGCCCTTGAGCAAGTCCAGCGCTTGGCGCTCACCGTCCGGCCATTGGTCGACCGGCGCGATCCATGGTTCGACGGGCACGGGCTTCACCAGCCCGTCGCTGCGTTCCGCGATATGGAAGACCGGGGTGGCAGCCGACTCCAGCGATGCGTCGTAAGCATCGCGCAGCATGTCCCCGATCGCGTCCCCGTTACGGGGACCAAATGCCGTCCGTTCTGCCTGCCGGCCTTCTTCCGATGCCTTGTTGCCGGCCTTATCGTCTGCGACGTCGCCGAGGGCGCGGGCGGTGGGAGCGTTCAACGTGTTCTCTCTGCTGGATCGGGTGAAGGAGCCGATGGTTCGGTGGGAGCCAGCGGCCGAAATGTGACGAAGAGCATCAGGACAACCCCGACGCCGCACCATGCTCCGATGACGGTAGAGGTGGAGAAGCGTTCGCTGAGGGCGCCGGTGGCCAGGATCGCGGTGCCCTGGGCGATCTGGATGCCGCTGTTCATGACGCCGAACGCCCGGGCCCGGTATTCGGTGGGAAGCACGCTCTTGAACAGCGCCTGAGCGGCGGGCAGCAGCAGCGACATGACCACGCCCGAGGCGGTGACCAGGAGCAGCACGCCGGCGAGCGGCGGGTCGAGCAGCGCGGGGACCAGCGTGAGGGGGGCCAGGACCGCTAGGGGGCGGATCAGCCGGGTCCTGGTACGCGAGCGCAGCAGCCGGGTCAGCATCAGGCCGCCGATGGCGACACCGAGCGGGTTCGCGGCCATGATGAGCCCCTGTGCCGCGCCGCCGCCGTCGATTTCGGACGCCCAGGCCGCCGCCAGGCCCTCCGGAACGATCACGAAGGTGACCGTTGCGAAGGTTATGAGGGCGATGGCCCGCATCACCGGGTCGCCCAAGACGACGGCGTACCCTTGTCCAGTTTCCCGCCACAGGCCAAGGCGATGGGTGGCACCGAGCGTCGCCGGCCGAAGCTTGACGTAACGGCGCAGCAGGAACGCCGACCCGACGAAGGTACCGGCGTTCAGCAGCAGCGCGGCATGCGGGTTGTAGCCGGCGATCATTCCTCCGGCGGCGTACCCGAAGACCTGGGCCAGGTGGAAGATGGCGTTGTTGAAGGCGAGGCCGAGCGGGTACAGGTCACCGGCCAGGATGTGCGGGAGCTGAGAGGAACGGGCGGCCTCGAACGGTGGGGCGAACAACCCACTGGCGAACAGCAGCACCAGCAGGACCGCCACAGGCACGCCGGGGATCGCGATCAGCCCGATGAGCGCCGCTCTGACCAGATCGCAGAAGATCATCACTGAGCGCGAGGGATACCGTTCGGCCACTGCCGCGAGTAAGGGCCCTGCGGTGAGCCACGGCAGATACCCCACGGCGAAGGCCGCTGCCGAGGCCAGCACCGAGCCGGTGCGATCGAAGACCAGCAGCGCTACCGCGGCTTTGCACAGATAGTCCCCGAGCCAGGAGAGCACGCTCGCGGCGAAGACTGCACGGTACTCCACCAGAACGAACAGATCCCGATAGCCCGCCGGCCGTTCCTCATCCGTCGCCGGACGCCTCATCCATTCTCCGCAAGGCGCTTCATGAAGAGGGCCGGCTCACCGCCGTAGCCTGTGTGCCGGCCGCTGTCACCTCATCCTGGATCAATCCCAGACGGTGTCCTTGCGGGTCATGGGTCATGAGGCACCTCCCTCTCGGCTCTTCAGCATGCTGACGAACTGGCGACTTCAGCAACTAGATCATCTAGTCACATACACCACCTTTTCGGCAACCCTCGAATGTCTGCGCCCTCGTGACCAAAGCCCCGAACGATAGAGGTGTAGCTCGCCCTTAGCGACGGCCGCGATCAAGCGGTGAGGGCATGTCCCTCCTGGTAGCGGTTCTGGTGGACACGTTCGTATTGTCGAGCGAGGTGGTGGCAGCAAGTGCCTCGCTCCCGATCCTGCCTCGCGAGGTGCACCCCGCCGGCCGGCTCGACTGGTCCAAAGCGGTTATCGACAGTCCGGTCCGGGCGCTCAGGGGCGCCCCGAAACGGGGCCGAGCCCGGTCGCCTGCGTATCCGCTGGAAGGGCTTGCGACGACATCCACGAGGCGTACATGACGCTTGGTGACGCGATCATTTGTCGGCGACGCCTCGTCCGCTGATCTTTCTGTTAGGACCTCTGAGACCCGAGATGCTGATGCGGTTTGGTGGAAACGCCATCCGGGGTTCAAATCTCCGATCCTCCGCAGGTGAAAGGCCTTCTCCCGGATTTGGGAGAGGGCCTTTCTGATCTTCTGTGGGCACCGGGGTCGCAGTTGGCCTTCAAGGAGCGCCCGGCGATGCCGCCGGTGTTGCCGGTTGGTTGAGTTGGGTCGTGTACTCGGCGGACAGGTGGCGGCGCTCGCGTGACTGCCGCTCGTTGCACATGTCCGGTCGCTGCGTCAGCGGTGTCGCCGGTACTGCAGATAGATGATCCCGCTGCTGGAGGCGGTGCTGGAGACCAGGTCGAGCTGGTAGGACTTGGGGACGCCGTCGAACAGCCGGGTGCCCTCGCCCGCAACATAGGGGAACATGCTCACCTGGAGCTCGTCGATCAGGTCGAGCCGCATGAGCGACCGCCAGAGGCTGACGCCGCCCCAGACCACGATGTGGCCGTCGCCGCCCAGCCTGAGCTTGTCGATCTCTTCTGCCGTGTCACCAGCGGCGACAGTGGTGTTGGCCCAGTCGGCCGTCTTCAGGGTCCGGGAGAAGACCACTTTGCGCCCGGCGTTCAGGATGTCGGCGAACGGGTGGTCGGTGGACGTTGTCATGGCCCCGGCCATGCCCTCGTAGGCGGTGCGGCCCATGACGTGCGCGTAGGCGCTCTGGAGGAAGTCGAGGTGCGCCGGGGCGTCGGGCTCACGGTTCTCGGGCAGGTCGAAGCAGAACTTCCAGAACTCGGTGCCCTCGTCGGCGAGAAGGCCGTCGAGGGAGTAGTTGAACACTGTCGCTATCAGCTTCCGCATGATCAGAACTCCGTGGTCTCGAGTCGTCCGGGGACCGTGCTCGCCAGGGGCACGTGCTTGTGCCGGGCCGCAGCGCTCGCGTGGCCGCGGCGTCTGTGGCCTGTCGCTGATGCTGTAGACGGCACTGCCGCCCGAAAGTCATCGGTGCCCGGTCTACTGGCTGGTTGCGCGCTCAGGTACCGGGACGTCTTGGAGCAGTGCGCGGCAAGACCAGGCCGCCGCCGGTGCGCGCCGATGTCCGCCACCGGTTACGGAGGGCGCGTTCGCCTCAAGCGAGGCTCCCTGCTCGTGATGTCGGTCGCATGCCCTAGCGTGTCCGCCACGTGCCAAAAGGCGGCCATCTCTCCATGGACCCGGGACAGGAGCGCTTACGTGGGCGTCTTCTTCGAGTACTACCGTGCCGCGGACCGTGCCGCGGCGATCGTTCAACCTGAGCATCCCCGCGAGACCACCGATGCCTCGTGCGGACTTCCGGACTTCGATGTGGTGGTGACCAAATGGATCGACCCCGGAGTGGTCCTGGGCCAGCTCGTCGCGTTCGCCGGCCAGGTCGACTATTCCGTGCGGCTGGTCGAGGTGGTCGTGTTGTATCCACCTCCGGAGGATGCGCCACGCAACGACGAGGAGTGGGATGCCCTGCCCGAAGACTCCCCGTACCTGGAAGGGTCCTGCATCATGGAGCTGCCGGCGGAGGCTCGCGACATGCTCGCCGATGTGGACGACGCCCGCCTGCCGATGCTGGCGGAGCAGTGGGCAGCCATCGAGGAGTTCTCCCACTTCACCGACGATGACGACGGTTACATGCTGTCGCTCACCAAGGAGCTTGTCGGTCTGGCGCGTCGGGCGAGAGAGAACGATCAGCTGCTCTACTGCTGGGTCTCGTTTTGAGGTGCCTGGCGGCCGTGCCCGCTGCGTGCCCTGTCAGGAGTCTGATGCGCTTCGGCTCCAGCTCTCAGAAG
This sequence comes from Nonomuraea sp. NPDC005501, assembly GCF_040605905.1. Taxonomy (NCBI): domain Bacteria; kingdom Bacillati; phylum Actinomycetota; class Actinomycetes; order Streptosporangiales; family Streptosporangiaceae; genus Nonomuraea; species Nonomuraea sp. NPDC005501. The sequence continues at coordinate 250,488 of NZ_JBEXDT010000001.1, forward strand.
GCGACGCAACCGCTGTTCACTGTCTACGCTGTAACAGCGGTGCCTGTGTGCCTGCCAGATGGATGGCGAGTGATCGTGCAACCAGCGGCAGACGACGCAGACTGGCCAAGCGTTATGGCGGACTCGTCACCATGGATTGGGACCCCTGGAGACGACCAATGCACCTGCGCTGAGAGGGGCTGGAGCGTACCAGTCGCGATACCGCACCGTTCGGAGCGTCCGATCTTGGCCAGCGAGGCCGCACGGTCCGGGTCGAACTGATCGGAACGAGGATCCGAGCGATCGCCTCCTATGGATGGTGCTGCTGTTCGTCGCGGGCAGCGGAGTGGGCATCGCGTGGCCGCACATGATTGCGGCCGCCATGACCGTCGGCGGGACACCACAGGCGCCATGATGAGCCGGGTTCACTGCTCCGTGACCTGCCCGAGATGATCGACCTGCCGGCCAGGCTCGGCCGCCACCCCAAGCTGCGCGCGGCCGTCGGCCTGCTGGGCAACGAGGTTCCCGCCGTTTCACCGCGCTGACCGGCCGGCCGCACTGACCTACCTGACCTGGCGGCCGGCCTCCTGCGCGCGTCCGACGCCCCGTTCAGCGAGGTGGCCACCCACGTCGGCTACATCACCTCCGGGTGTACCAACGTCTTCAAGCGCCACTACGGCATCGCCCCCGGCAAGTACCGCCACCAGGGCCACTCAAAGATATTTGACACGACATACATGTCGTGTAACGTAATCCTCATGAGAGACGAGATGGCCAACATGACGAGTCCGATCAAGCACGTCTCGGTGGTCAGCACCGGGACGGTGTCGATCCACCCGGAGCACGTGGCCGCCACCCGCAAGCCGATGTACTGGTGGCTGTTCACCTCGCGCCGGTGGACCCCTCCCCTGCCGATCAACGTCTACGTGATCGAGCATGAGGACGGGCTGGTGCTCTTCGACGCCGGCCAGGACCGGGCGTCGGTGACCGACCCCGGCTACTTCCCCGGTGGCATCACGGGAGTGATGTACGACCGGCTGGCCCGTTTCGACATCGGTCCGGCCGACACCCTCACCGCCCGGCTGGCAGCCGGCGGCTACGACATAGCGGACGTACACACGGTGGTGATCTCCCACCTGCATCAGGACCACATCGGCGGGCTGCGGGAGCTGACCGGTGCCGAGATCGTGGTCAGCGGCAAGGAGTGGCAGACGCTCGACGGAGCCCTGCCGGAGCTGCGAGGACTGCTGCGCTCCCACATCGACCTGCCTGGGCTGCGCTGGCGGCACATCGAGTTCGGCGACGTCCGGGATCCCGGGCTCGCGCCCTTCACGACCGGCCACGACCTGTTCGGCGACGGCAGCCTCGTGCTGCTGCCCACCCCCGGCCACACTCCCGGGTCACTGTCGCTCCTGGTCCGCGGCCCCGGGCACCCGCCGCTGCTGATGGTCGGCGACCTGACGTACGACGCCCATCTGCTGCAGGAGGGCCACACGCCGGGAGTGGGCGAAAGGCGGCAGCTGGCCGACACCACCAAGGCGATCAACTCGCTGCGGGAGCGCAACCCGGGCCTGGTGATCCTGCCGGCCCACGATCCGGGAGCGGCCGCCCGGCTGGCGCCCGTGACCACGGCTCTCGCCAGGAGACGGCAGGCGGTCGCACATGCGAGCCGCTGAAGAACTCCGCTACCTGATCCTGGCCGCGCAGCGGGAGGGCAACCGGCTGCTCGGCCAGGCGCTCAAGCCGCTCGGGATCACGCCCTCCCAGGCCGAGGTCCTCCGCATCCTGGCCGACCACCGGCCCCTCACCCTCTCCGGGCTCGGCGAGCTGCTGGTCTGCGAGAGCGGCAACAGCCCCAGCCGCCTGGTCGACCGGCTCGCCACGGTGGGCCTCGTCGACCGTAAGGTGTCGGCACACGACCGCCGCCACATCGAGCTGTCCCTCACCGAGGAGGGTATGCGCCTGGCCGGGCAGATCACCGACATCGAGCACGATCTCTACCGATCCATCGACGCCGCGGCCGAAGGGCGCGACGTCGATCAGATCACCGGATTCCTCCGGGCGTTCGTCGCCGACCTGCCGGCGGGCCAGGCACTCGCTCGCCGAATCGCCGTCGAGAAGGAGCCCGCCCATGACCGCGCACCAAGAGACGTGCAAGGCTAGTGCCGCAGCAGATCGGGTTTGCCCTGTTTCGTGCGCCATACCGACTGAATCCTGCCTTGGTCGGCATGATCACTTGAGACCGCTCAGGCAGCTGAGCGGGTTCGCGGACGGAAGCCCACAGCTACGCCTACGACGGGAACCCTGGGTCCGCCGAAACGTTCTAACGTGCAGACCGACCTGAGGAGATCTGCGTTGAAAGACCTGTTCCAGTACCTCCCGCTGCTGTTCGTGGCGTTTGGATTAGTGATCATTCTGGTTTCGATCAGAGTGATCATCAACGGCAAGCGGTTCGTACGGCAGGCGCAGCGGGTGCAAGGCGTGGTCAGCGACGTCCGGACCAGGTTCACGGGACGGGGCGAGCACTTGAGGGCGAACCAGTGGCCGGTCCTGACCTTCACGACCCTGGAGGGGCAGGAGATCACCACTGAGGCGGCGACCACCTCCGGCCTCGGCACCGGCGACGAGACCGAGGTGCTCTACGACCCGCAGGACCCAAACACGGCCGTGCCCGCGGAGAACGCCGGCGGCAGCTACGGAGGCATAGTCGTCGGGCTCATCGCGGTCGTGATCGGCGTGGCTTTCTTCTTCGGCTTCTGGGACGGCGGTAGTAAGAGCGGGTGCGAGATCCAGCGCCCCGATGGCTCCTTCGAGAGCGTCGCCTGCCCGCCCGGCATCGGAATTGGCGGATGACCGGCCTCCAGGGCGTGGGCTGCAAGTGCCGCGTCAGGCCACGTTTGTCCTCTTGACGATCCTGCGTGGACGCTCGTCTTGGGTGTGGCTGTTGCGCCAGGCGATATAACGGCGGATCATGCTGCCCTGCTCGCGGTGGGAGGCGTGGTCGGTGCCGTTGAGCGTGAACTCGCGCAGCGCGGTGAACTGGGCTTCGGTCCGGTTCAGCCAGGACGAATTGGTGGGCGTGCAGGCGATCTCGACGTTGTTCGCCTGCGCCCACGGCCCGACCCGCTTGTCCTTCTTGGTCGTCAGGTGCGGGCTGAAGTTGTCTCAGATGATCGCGATGCGGATCTCGGGCGGATAGAGGCTGCGCGGGTAGCGGCAGAACTCCAGGAACTCGCCGCGTCGCCTGCGCTTCTTGACGTGCCCGTACATCTTGTCCTTGCCCAGGTCTAGGGCCGCGAATAAGTGGCGTAAGCCCTGAGTGCGGGTGTAGGTGGCACGCATCCGCTGCCGGGGCCCACGCTCGGGGTCTTTGTACTTGCCGCCGACGTCGGTCCACTGCTTGCCCGGGCGGGGTTGCAGGTTGAGCGGCCCGAACTCGTCCACGCAGAAGATGTGGCGAAGCGACGTGTTTCTGACCGAGGAGATCGACCACGACAAGGACGAACGGGTGTCCTTGTACGGCGGGCCCCGCTGACCTACAAGCGACATCGATCTTCAATCCCCAGGTGCAGGGAACACTCGAAGTTGCTCCTGAACCCCACCGGCCGTTCAGAGGGCGGCACGCTCCACCCGGGGCGAGCGGGTGAAGTGGCCTCGGCGCGCGGGCCTGGACGACCGGGGACGGGCTGGAGGCGTTGTTCGACGCGACGGTGGATGGCTGCCGCGTGGTCCGGTGCGCGTGTGCTCGGATCAGCGAACGCTGCTGTGCTGGAGGGCAGTCGACGGCCGCCGCCGAGAATCTGCCCGCACATCGGCCGGGCCCGGCGCGGCCGCGACCGCGCCCTGCTCGACCGATACACCGGCCTCCGCCTGCACCGCTGCGCGGCAGCCACGCCACTCACCTGGCGACGCCGACGTCCCGCTCCAGCTCACCAGGGGCGGGGTCCGCCACAAGGATTCCCGCCCCCCATGACGTACCCGCTGACCACCCGCTTCTCCCGGAGGAAAGGGGACGCTGCCCTTTCCTCCGTACGCGGTCCACGTCCCCCTTCGGGGGTTGCGGGTCACAGGCTGCGGGCGGTGATGTCGCCGTTCGAGGTGGTGGCGTGGATGTCGAGCTCGGTCGTGCCGTCGTTCTTGAGGGCGTTGGTGATGCGGCCGTGGCTGGTGCCGGCGTCCAGGGAGGCCGAGACGCCGGGGGCGGCGGCGATCGAGATGTCGCCGGACTGGGTGTGGAGCACGACCTTGCCGCTCACGGCCTCGGCGATCCGGATGTCGCCGCGTGCGGTGCTGATCTCCGCGGGGCCGGTCAGCCGGCCGACCTCGACGTCTCCGTCGACTGCGGTGAGGTTGAGGCTCGCGGCCTCGTCGATCTTGATCTGACGGTACGCGCCCTCGAAGGTGACCTCGCCGAGGCGGCCGACGCCGCGGAGCTCCGTGCTGGCCGCCTTGGCCTCGACCCGCGAACCGGCGGGCAGCTGGACCGTCACCTCGACGGCTCCGGAGGGGCCGAAGTACTGGTTCTTCTCCGCGGCGGTCTCGATCCGCAGGACACCGTCGGCGTATTCGACCGTGGCCTGCTCCGCCGCCTTCACGTCGCGGCTCTTCGAGGCGTCCGCGGGCCGGACCTCGACGGTGGTGTCGGCCCGGTCGGCGGCGATGAACTGGACGCGCCCCGCGGGGATGTCCAGGACGGCGGTGATCGGGGCGGAGGTGTCGAACTTCTGCATCATGTGCTCCTTGTGCGCCATGCTGTTTCTGACGTCGCAAACGCTACGTTGCATTCCAAAGCTCTGCAACACCAATGTTGCGGAGAATCGACATAAACGCAGGTAGACATGGCAAAATTGTTGCAACGGTCATCGAGGTAACGCAATGACAGCCACCTGATCATTGCAATGTATTGAAGCTGAACGCTATGCTCCAAGTGTCGAGGAACGCCGAGCAGCGCCGTGGAGCACCCCATGGGGCAGTGAAGGAGGACGGGATGCCGGGAGGCAGGCTCACCCAGCAGGAGCGCCAGCAGATCGCGGTGGGGCTGGCCGACGGCCTGGCCTACGCCGAGATCGCCCGCCGCCTCGACCGTCCCACCTCCACGATCACGCGTGAGGTGTCGCGGAACGGCGGCCCCACCGGCTACCGCGCCGAGTTGGCCCACCGCGCCACCCAGCAGCGCACCCAGCGACGCCGGCAGGCCGCGCCCCGAGGGCCGCAGGCGCCCCCGCAGCCGTACGGACGCGACGCCGAGGCCGTACGCGAGTACGAGGAGATGTGGACCACCGTCCTCATGCAAGGGGGCACGCCCAAGATGATGGCCCGGGTGCTGGCCTGCCTCTACACCACCGACACGGGCAGCCTCACCGCCTCCGAACTCGTCCAGCGCCTCCAGGTCAGCCCGGCCTCCATCTCCAAGGCGATCACCTACCTGGAAAGCCAGGACCTCGTCCGCCGCGAACGCGACGAGCGCCGGCGCGAGCGCTATGTCGTCGACGACGACCTCTGGCACCAGTCGACGATCGCCAGCGGCCGATCGCTCGCGCAGGTCGTCGACCTCGCCCGGCAGGGCGTCGGCGTCCTAGGCCGCGGCACCCCGGCCGCCACCCGCCTGGAGAGCGTCGCCCGCTACCTCGACTTCGTCGGCGAGAGCCTCATCCGGGCCGCCGAACAGGCCCGCGAAATCCTCTACACCAGCACCGAAGGGGCCTCGGACGGCGCCGCCGAGGAGACAGCCGTCCCGACGGCCGCAGCATCGCCTCAGTGAATACTGCCGTTCTCCTTCATGAATGCGCTGTAGATCAGCTTGTCGTCCGCGGAGAACGCGTCTTTGTCGAAGAACTGGAATCCGAACGCGCGGCGGACGATGTTCGTTCTGTTGTACAGCTCGTTGTCGGAATTGGACCAGGCCCCGATGAGCTGCTTGTTGTCGGCATCCTGCATCTGGAACGTGTCGCCGTCGAAGACGCCGTGCCGACAAGGAAGAGTGACATGCTCATGAATTCCCGGCCATTACGGCCGCGGCTAGAAATACCCGGGGCGTAGAATCACATAACGTGGGCCGAGGTAGATACAGTTTCTCCTTCCGCGCCGTATCAGCCGATCTTGGAGCGAAAAGGGCCACCACCGCCGCCGCCGGTTCGCGCACGAGGGTTCCTGATCGTGGAAGCTTTCGCTATGAACACCTCCGCCGACGACGGCTCATCGGGACGGGCAGGCTACCGGCGATCGGCAGGGTCACCGCGGGGCGAGGCCAGGCGTCGGGAACTGCTCGATCGGATCACTGACGACATCGCGGTCAACGGGCTCGTGGACTTCTCGCTGCGGCGTGCCGCGCGGGCGGCCGGCACCACGCACAAGGTGCTGCTCTACCACTTCGACGGCGCCGACGACCTGCTCAAGCAGGCGATACTCGCGCTGCGCGAGAAGCGGACCGTCAACGCGATGGCCGCCGCCACCGTAGGAGGCCGGACGCTGGCGGATCGGGTGCGCGCCATGTGGCCCATGATCGGCGGGGACGATCCCGGCCTGCGGGTGCTCGACCAGGCCATCGGTCTGGCGATGTACGACCCCGGCCGCTACGCGTGGCTCGGGCGGGAGGCGTCGCGGCTCTATCTGCCGTCGTTGGTGTCGCTCTGTCCGGCGGGCTGGTCGGACCGGCGCAAGTTCGAGGTCGCCGAGATGGTCCTGGGAGCGCTCCGGGGGTTCCTGGTGGAGTGGCGGACCAGCGGGGACTCCGAGGGGATCGCCGCGGGGTTCGCGGCCCTGGTCCGGGCGCTGGAACGCGAGGAGGCCGCCGGCGAGTAGCGCCGGCGCGGCGTCGGGCATGGACGCTATGCGAACCACATGGTTCACTTACCGCATGGAGAACATGCCCGCGAAGCGTGCCAAGGTGCGCTTCGCCAACGGCGACACCGAGTGCGCCGCCTGGCACTATCCGGGGACCAACGGCGCCTGCGTGATCATGGCCGGCGGCTTCGCGGTGCCCAAGGAGCCGGCCACCGACCTGTTCGCGCGGCGATTCCACGAGGCCGGTTTCAGCGTCCTCGCCTTCGACTACCGGGGTCTCGGCGAGAGCGGTGGCCGCTCGCGCCTCGTCCTGCCCGTCAGGAGCCAGCTGGCCGACTGGGATGCCGCGATCGCGTTCGCCGCGACCCTGCCGGGGGTCGATCCGGCCAGGCTCGCCCTGTGGGGCTTCTCCGCGTCCGGCGGTCACGTCATCCGCGTCGCGGCGCGCAACCCGCGGCTCGCCGCGGTGATCGCCCAGACGCCGAACGTCGGCGGCCCGGCCGCCACGCGCAGCGTGTCGAGCTTCCAGAAGCCCCTCGGGATGCTGCGCTTCACCGGCCGGGGCATCGCCGACGCCCTCGGCACGCTCGCCGGCCGCCCGCCCTTGCTGGTGCCGCTCGCCGGCGAGCCGGGCGCCGTCGCGATGCTCACGACACCGGACGTCGGGGACGGCCCCAAGGCGCTCGATCCCGACAACAGGCACACGCACTGGCAGCAGCGGGTCGCGGCCCGCTCCGCGCTCCGCCTCGCGTTCTACCAGCCCGGCCGCGACACGCCCCGCGTACGGTGCCCGCTGCTCGTCCTCACCTGCGACCAGGATCAGACCGCTCCCCCCGGGCCCGCCATCGAGGCGGCACGGCGAGCTCCGCGCGCCGAGCTGGTCCGCATGCCCGGCAGGCACTACGCGCCGTTCATGGAGATGCACGAGCGGGCCGTGGACGTCGAGCTGTCATTCCTGCGCCGGCACCTGCTCGATCACGCGCCCGCGGAGCCCGGCACCGGCTCCGCCCGGCACCGAGGCGGGCGGACGTGAAGGACATCTCCGCGGGCTCACCCGAGCGTCCGCCACGCCCTGGCCGTCACGCCACCAGGCCCTGCTCGGCCAGCTCGGCCAGCTTCACCGTGTAGAGGCCGCCGCGCTCGGCCTTCACCTCGGTCACCTTGAGCTGCGTGCCGGGGGCGAGGATGAACTCCTCCTCGCCGGTGAAGGCGGAGAAGCTGCGGATGCCCACGGCCCGCGCCGGAAGCACCTCGAACAGCGTCCGCTTGCCACGGCGGCCGAGGAACGCCTGTGCCACGCTCAGTTTCGACGTGCACGAGGACACGCCCCACCACGTCACGGTCCGGCCGAGCGGGTACTGCGCCCGCAGGTCGAGCGACACCCCGCGCCACAGCGGCTCCTTGCGGGCGGGCAGACGCGACACGGCCGAGAACAGCAGCCGTAGATACGGGAGATAGGGGACGACCTGGGTGCGGTCGGGGTTGCGCAGGGTCGCGTTGATCTGCCGGTAGAACGCCGACTCGCAGGTGTAGAGGTACAGGGCCGCGACCTCGTCGGCGGACAGGCCGGCCTCCGCTTCCCCCGCCTGCTTCTCGCCGAACCGGTGCGACTGCTCCACGTGCCAGTCGAGGCCCGGCAGCAGCTCGGCCGCCGGGGTGATGGCCTCGCGGAAGTCCATGAGCGGGGTGTCGAACACGCCGGTGATCGCGGGCAGGACCAGCCCCTCGTCCTTGACCCCGGCGAGCCGTTCCAGGTAGAGCTTGTGCAGCTCCATCGTGGAGGCGATGAACGCCCCCATCCGGTCGGCCGTGTCCGCGTCCGCCCCGCCGGGCCGCGCCGTGAGCGTGTTCCAGCCCTTGCTCGGCAGCCAGTCGATCTCGCCGGTCCCGAGCTCCCTGAGCGCCGTGTTCACCGCGGCGAAGTGGTCCCCGTCGCAGAAGATGTCGCCCTGTGCCGCGGGGTTGGGGTGGTCGATGTGCCGGACGTCCACCTCGGGGTACTTCTGCTGGAGCCGGAGGACGACCGCCTTCAGGCTGCGGGCATGGACTCCCCACCACGCGAACACCACGCCCCTGTCCTCCTCGTCGGCGTTCTGCTTGGCCTTGAGGATCTCCTCGACCAGCTTCTCGACGACTGGCCGCCAGAACGCGGTGTGCTGGTCGGTGCCCATCGCCCCGTCGCCGCTGGCGGTGAGCGCGGCGTTCAGCAGCAGCACGCCCTGCGTGAGCATCGCCTGGAACCACTCGGGGGGCTGCACGGTGTCGTGCTTCTTCAGCAGGGCACGGATGTCGGCGATCGGGGTCTTCTTGGGGATGCCGTGCTTCCACATCGCCGCCGCCTTGATGATGCAGCGGATGGTGATGACCTTGCCGAACTGGCTGTCGGCCCAGTCGTGGAAGGTGTTGTCGAACATGGCGATGCCGGTGGCGCTCTCCGCCCGCGGGTACGGGTTCTGGCCGAAGACGACGACCTTCCACTTGTGCGGCGGGTTGGGCTTGAGCGCCTGGAAGGTCAGCTCGCGGACGGGTACGACGTTCGGGCTGCGGCCCGGGCCGATGAACGTGGCCGCGGCCGGCAGCGCCTCGATGACCGGCTTCAGGAGCGGCAGCCACGGCTCGCCGCCGCCCTTGAACAGCTCGGCGAGGGCCAGCGGGTCATCCGGGCCGGGCGGGGTCGGCTGGGCGGAGGCGTCGGTGTCGCGCATGGGGACTCCTGGCTGGGCGGGCGTGCCTGCGGCGGCACGGATGGTCGAGGTGGGGGAATTGTGCCGGGTGAAGATCCCGTATGCGAGATCGTCCGTCAAGATCCCGTTCGCCTCCGAGGGGCGATATCTTCGCAGGTGCCGCAGACATCCTTCCCCCGCGACCGGAGTGAGCCATGACCGTCCAGCCCATGAAGCCGCCGCTCGAAGTAGTGCTGGCGGACGTCAACGCGGAGGTGGTGGAGACGTGGCGCTCGGCCTTCGCCGACACCCCTGAAATCAAGATCCTTCAGGGATCGATCCTCGACCAGCACGTCGACGCCTGGGTCAGCCCGACGAACTCCCGCGGGCGGATGGACGGCGGGGTCGACGCGGTCATCAAGAAATACCTCGGGGCGGGGATCCAGCTGCGCGTCCAGCGGGCGATCCGCGACCGGTTCGGGGAGTCCCTGCCGGTCGGAAGCGCCGTCTGCGTGCCGTCGGGGGCGGTCAACCCCAAGTTCCTGATCTCGACGCCGACCATGGAGCAGTCGTCGCAGGACGTGAGTGAGACGCTGAACGTGGCTCTGGCGTGTGCCGCCGCGTTCCAGGCCATCCACATGCAGAACGAGAAGGAGCCGGGCAGCATCGCGTCGGTGGCGCTGGTCGGCATGGGCGCGGCGACGGGCCGGGTACCGGCGAGGGTGTGCGCCAACCTGATGTGGACGGGCTACACCCTGTTCAACGACTATTCCTTCCAGGACTTCGACGACCTGCGGAAGACGATCCGCGAGCAGCTCGACGACATCGAGAGCCGCCCCGAGGAGGAGCGGGTGCGGATCGAGCCGCCCCGATCCCGCGGCTGACGCTGTAAGACCGGGCGGTCCGGCCGCCCGGCCGTCCTGAGGCGCGGCCCCCTCGGCACGGCCCCGTCCGTGAATCCGAAAGCGGGCTTCGGCGGAGTAAGGGTGTACGCCGTCGAAGGGACACCCACCGCATGACCGCCCCGCCCGAACCTCCCGCCCCGCCATTCCGTGCCCGTCGAACGGCTCCGCCATTCCGTGCCCGTCGAACGGCTCCGCCTCCTGCCGGAGCGGCCACCGGGCAGCCGGATCGGGCGGGGAGGCCGGGTTGCGCGTCCATCTAGTGCTCGCGGCCAAGCGCGCGGGCGTCCCGGTGCCGTCCGTGGCTCTCGAAGCGGCGCGGGAGGCGATCACGCGTGCCTTCCCGGTGCCGGCCGAGACCGTCAGGTCGGCCGGATGGCGGTCGGCCGCCGGTGACACGGCGTTGCTGTCCTGGTCCAACGAGCCGGAGGGGCACGGGCTGCCGCTCGTGTGCTCGGGCGGCCGGCTGATGGGCCTCACCGGGCATCTGGCCGAGCCCGCCGAGGTGGAGCGGTTGCTGGCCGCTCCCCGGCTGGGGGAGGCGGCGGTCCGTACCGGCGGCGTCTTCTCGGTCTTCCGGGCCGGCGAGGGAGAGGTGGGCGCGGCCACGGGACTCACCCGGGCGTGCCCCGTCTTCTACGCCGAGACCTCGGACGTCCATGTCGTCGGCAGCCGGGCGCTGCTCGTCCACCTGGTGGCCAGGGCGGCCGAGACGGCGTCGCGCCGGCCGGAGATCGTCTGGGATCTGCCGGCGATGGAGTCGATGGTCCGCGCCGGGTACTTCCTGTCCGACGAGACGCCGTTCCACGGGGTCGGCGCGCTGCCGCCCGCCGCCGAGATCAGGATCACCGCCGGTCGCCGTGCCGTCACCGAGGCCCCGCTCCCCGAGGCACGCCCGGCCCCCGCCTCCAGGCGGGCGACGCGCGCCCAGGTCGACGAGCTCGCCGACGCGCTGCTCGCCGCCGTGCGGCCGCTGCGGAGCACCACCGAGCCGGTACGTCTGTCGCTCACCGGAGGCCGCGACAGCCGTCTCCTCGCCGCGCTGCTGCACAAGGCGGACATCCCGTTCGTGACGTCGACCTCGGGGCACGACGACAACCCCGATGTGGTGATCGCCGGGCACGTCGCGGAGGTGCTCGGCGTCCAGCACCGCGTCACCCGGCCGAAACGGTCCGAGGGCGGCACGGAGCTGATCGTCCCGCATCCCCGCGTTCGCACGCACAACGCGCTGTTCGCCTGTGAGGGCATGATCTCGGCGTACGAGAACATCCCCGGCGGCACACGGTTCGACCCCACGCCCCGGATGTCCGGCCACGGCGGGGAGATCCTGCGGGGCGGCTTCCTGCAGAACCAGGCCGACCTGGACGCCAAGGCCGTCAGGCGCAGGGTGGACGGCCTCTTCGGCAGGAACGCCGACCTGCTGACCGGGGAGGCCAGGGAGCACGGCCGCGCCCTGGCGTCCCCGTGGCTGGACCGCTGCCGGGAGGACGGCGCGAGCGTGCTGGACCGGCTGTACCTGACGTACCGCGTGGGCCGGTGGCACGCCGCGTCCCGCGCGTCGTTGCTGCGCGGCCAGAACCCCGTCCCGCCGTTCCTCGACAACCTGGTCGTACGGACCGCGCTGAGCATGGATCCGCTGTGGCGGCGTTCCGAGGCGCTCATCCACGGGGTGATCGGCGCCTTCGCGCCCCGGTTACGGGACGTCCCCGTGGAGGGCAGGCCGTGGCGGTTCACGACCGAGGAGGCGCCGCGCCGCAGCCTGATGGACCGGCTCCGGCCGCCGAGAGCCCAGGGCTTGCCGGCCGGCGGTCCTGCCCCGGCCGGCAAGCCCTGGAACTGGCGGACGAAGCCCTCTCAGGAGCTGGTCGACCTGATGTCCGCGGGCATCCTCGACGCGCGTGGAGCGCTGAAGGGCGACGGGCTCGCGAGCGTCGTCGACGAGGACGCCGTGGCGCGGCTGCCGGAGTCCCGGATGGACGTCCTGTGGCATCTGTACACGGTCTCGGTGATGCTGACGGACGCCTTCTCCACGCCCGCCCCTCCCGATCTTCCCCCTGTGCACGTTCCCGTCCCGGGCTCCCCGCCCGAGCGTCACCGGTCGTGACGGCCGGGACGTGCCCGCACCAGGCCCGGACGTGCCCCCACCAGGCCCGGACGTGCCCGCACCAGGACGACGCCGACCGCGAGCGCCGTGGCCAGGCAGACAGGGGTGTAGAGGAACAGGTTCAGCCGGTAGAACGCGCTCGCGGTGTCCGTGCCGAGGCCGAAGGCCCATGCCAGCCCGAGCTCCCCGCGCACCAGCACACCGGCGCCCACGGCCAGCGTCACCGCCCTGGCCACCCACCCGCCCCGGCCGCCGGACGCCGCCGCCACCGACAGGGCCGCCAAGCTCAGCAGGAGGACGAGCGGCAGCAGCACCCTGGCGGTGAAGGGAACCTCGACGTCGAGGACGGCCAGCGACAGCGCGCGGGGGTCGGCGACGGGCCGGATCAGCCAGAACAGGTGGACCAGTGCGTCGAGAAGCAGGACGGCGGCCGCGAACGCGCCGGGACGTGAGATGTTCATGCCCTCCAGGAGGCGGCGAACTTCCCGATGGTTCCATGGAACCTTCTGCACCCGCGCCGCCTCTGGAAGGACATGAACTGGCCTGTTGCCGATCTGGACCCGGTGCGCCGGCTGCGCGTGCTCGCCGCCGGCGTCCCCGGCGCGCGTGTCGCCGAGCGGATGCTCCCCGCCCCCTTCGAGCTGGTCTGGGAGGTGGTGAGCGACCTGGAACGGGAGTTCGGCACCTTCGAGCCCGACATGCGGCGGCTGCGGATCGTCGCGGACGACGGAGGCGGGCGGCTGGTGGCCGAGGCCCGCAGCAGGTACGGCATGCGTGCCCGCTTCGACGTGGACCTGCGGCCCGGCTGGTGCTGGATGCAGAGCAGGTTCCTGCTCGTCGGCCTCGCCGCGACCGCCGTTCCGGAAGGCACGCTGGTGGCGCAGACCGGCGGCGTCCGCGTGCCGGGACGTGCCGCGCTGGTGCCCCTGGGCGTCAGGACGGCCGGGGAGAAGGCGCTCGCCCGGCTCGCCGCGCGGATCGCCGAGCGTGCCCGATGACCGCGGCGCTCGTCCTGGCCGCTCAGCGCGGAGACGCGATGGCGATGAACGACCTGCTCAGCGAGCTGACGCCGTACCTCGGCCGGATCTGCGGCCCGATCGCGCTGGACAGCGGGCAGGACGCGGTGCAGGAGGCGTTGATCGCCGTCTTCCGCAACCTGCGCGCGCTGCGCGAGCCCGACGCGCTGTACGGCTGGGCGCGGGCGATAGCCGTGAGAGAGGCCGTCAGGATCGCCAGGCGCGACAACCGGATCGGCCCCGCGGAGCCGGGCGACCTGCCGTCGCGCCAGGACGTGGAGCATGCGGTGGACATCCGCGACGTCCTGGAACGGCTCACGCCCGAGCACCGCGCCGTGCTGGTGCTCCGCGATGTCGAAGGGCTCGACGAGGCCACCGCGGCCAGGCTGCTGGAGGTGCCGGTGGGCACGGTCAAGTCCCGGCTGGCGCGGGCCCGGCTGAGCTTCCGCAGGGCCTGGCAGTCGTGAGGGAACCTCGGCGGGTCCGCCGCCCTCTTCCGATCGGACATCCACCGATTGGAGGGCACCGATGCGAACCCGCACCCTCGTGGTCCTGGCCACGACTCTCACGCTGCTCGTCTGCGCGGCCCTGTACGGCGCCTACGGCTACCGCCCGGCGCGGCAGAGCGGATACCGGCCCGCCTACCCCGAGCACGCGCAGTTCCTGGAGACGCCGCTGGCCCGGTTCCACTACGTCAAGCAGGGCACCGGATCGCCGGTGGTGCTGCTGTCCCCCGGAGCCTCCTGGGTGTACGGCTGGCGCCGGCAACTGCCCGAGCTGGCCCGCGAGCACACCGTCTACGTGGTGGACCTGCCGGGTCAGGGCTTCACCACCCTGAAGGACCGCGGCTTCACCTGGGACCTGGACGGGATGACCGAGGCGATCGGCGCCTTCCTCGACGCGGCGGGCATCGAGCGCCCGGCGCTCGGCGGTCTGTCGTGGAGCGGCGGGTGGGCGCTGGCCTACGCGCAGCGGCATCCCGGGCGCGTGGCCGGCCTGCTCCTGCTGGCGCCCTCAGGCGCGGCCACCCGCGACACCTGGGTCTACGAGATCATGAAATATCCCGTCATCGGAGAGCTGTGGAACAACTGGTTCTACGCGGACAGGTCGAGCTCGCTGGAAGCGCTCAAGCGCATCCACGTCCACCAGGACCAGGTGACGGAGGAGGACGTGGACGCCTTCTGGGCGCCCGGCACCCTGGACGACAACCTGGAGAGCCAGTACCTGCTCGAACGCGGCCTCGACTGGCGCGAGACCATCGCCGCCATGCCCCGCACGACCACGCCCGCCCTGGTGGTCTGGGGCCGGCAGGACACGGTCAACCCCGTCGGACAGGCGCGCGAGTTCCGCCGGCTCATGCCCGGCGCCCGGGTGCACGAGCTGGACGGTTGCGGACACGCCCTCACCACCGACTGCCCCCGGCAGGTCAACCGGCTCCTGGCGGACTTCCTGACCTCCATGTGAGGGCGTTCGCGGGGCCGCGACGCGGTCCTCCGTCGGGACACACCGGGCGGATGGGACAGAATCGGTGCCGTGCAGTTCGGAATCCTCGGGTCGCTTGAGGTGCGGACGGCCACCGGTGAGGCGGTCGCCGTGGGTGGGCCGCGCCCTCGGGCGCTGCTCGCGTTGCTGCTGCTCGACGCCGGGCGGCTGGTCGGCGTGGAGCGGCTCATCGACGGCCAGTACGGCGACGACCCGCCCGCCGGGGCGGCCAACGCCATCCAGGCCCACGTCTCCCGGCTGCGCCGGAACCTGCCGGCCGGGCTGGTGGAGTTCCACGGCGCCGGGTACCGGCTGGCGGTGGAGCCGGAGGACGTCGACGCGCACCGATTCGAGCGGCTGGCTCGGGACGGGCGGAGGCTGCTGGCCGCGGGGCAGCACGAGCCGGCCGCCCGGGTGCTGAAGGAGGCGCTGGCCCTGTGGCGCGGGCCCGCGCTGGCCGACGTGGCCGACGCGCCGTTCGCCCCGCCGCAGGCGGCGCGGCTGGAGGAGGCGCGGCTGGCGGCCAGGGAGGACCTGGCGGAGGCCGAGCTGGCCCTGCCCGGCGGGACCTCGGTCGCCGAGCTGCGCGAGCTGGTGGCGGCCCACCCGCTGCGCGAGCGGCTGCGCGGCCAGCTCATGCGGGCGCTGCACGCGTCCGGGCAGCAGGCCGCCGCGCTGGCGGTCTACGACGAGGTACGCCGGCTGCTGGCCGACGAGCTGGGGACCGACCCGGCGCCGGAGCTGGCGGCGCTGCACCTGGCGATCCTGCGCGCCGAGGGGCGGAAGGAGCAGGCTCCCCGGCTGCGAGTGCCCGCCCCGCTCAACCGGCTCATCGGCCGGGAGGAGGAGCTGGCCAGGATCGCCGCGCTCGGCGACGCCCGGCTGGTCACCGTCGTCGGCCCCGGCGGGACGGGTAAGACGCGGCTCGCCGTCGAGGCCGTCCACCGGGCCGCTCCGGGCCGGGAGGCGGTATTCGCCGATCTGTCGTCGGTCGACGACGGGCTGCAGGTGGCCCCGGCCGTGCTGGGCGCGCTCGGGCTGCGCGAGGCCGGGCTGCAGGCGCCCGCACTGGACCGTCCGGACCCGGCGGACCGCCTCGTCGCCGCCCTCGCCGACCAGTCGCTGCTGCTCGTGCTCGACAACTGCGAGCATGTGGTGGCCGCCGCTGCCGAGCTGGTCCGGCGGCTGCTGGACGCCTGCCCCGGCGTCGCGGTCATGGCGACCAGCCGGGAGCCGCTCGGCCTCACCGGCGAGATGCTGGTCCCCCTCGCGCCGCTCGCCGTGCCGCCGCCGGGCACCGATCCCGCCGACGCCCTCGCCTACCCGGCCGTACGGCTGTTCGCCGAGCGGGCCGCCGCCGTCCGCCCCGGGTTCGCGGCCGGCCCCGACGTCGCCGCCGCCTGCGCCGAGATCTGCGCCACCCTGGACGGCCTGCCGCTGGCCATCGAGCTGGCGGCGGCGCGGCTGCGCACGTTCACCCCGGCGGAGATCGCCGCCCGGCTGAACAAGCACGGCCGCTTCACGCTGCTCTCCCGCGGCGACCGGACCGCGGCGGCCAGGCACCGCACCCTGCACGCCGTGGTCGAGTGGAGCTGGAGCCTGCTCACCCCGGAGGAGCAGGAGGTGGCGAGGCGGTTCTCGGTGTTCGCGGGGGGCGCGTCGCTGGAGGCGGCCGAGTCCGTCTGCGGTGACGGCGACGTGCTGGCCGACCTGGTCGACAAGTCGCTCGTCGAGGCCGATGGCGGACGGTACCGGATGTTCGACACCATCCGCCTGTTCTGCGCCGAGCGGCTGGCCGAGGCGGGAGAGCAGCGGCGGACCCGTGACGCGCACGCCGCCTGGTTCCTCGCCCTGGCCCGGGAGGCCGACCCGTGGCTGCGGCGGGCCGAGCAGCTCGACTGGCTGGCCAGGCTCTCCGCGGAGTACGACAACCTGCGGACCGCGCTCCGGCACACCGTCGAGGACGATCCGGAGACGGCGTCGCGGCTGGTCGCGGCCCTGGCGGCGTACTCGTGGCTGAGCGGGCGGCGCGGGCAGATCACCTCGTCCGCGGCGCGGCTGCTCGGCCGGATCGGCGGCGAGCCCGTCGCGGGGCTGGAGGAGGAGTACGTCCTGTGCGTGCTGCAGGCCGTGCCGGACGTGTCCCCCGAGCAGTGGGCGCGGGCCACGGACATCATGACGACGGTGGACGGCGAGCTGCGCCACCCGTTCCTGGCCGCGCTCTGGGGCATGACGGCGGGCCCGGCCGAGACGGAGACCACCCGGCGGCGCGGACGGCTGCTCGGCTCCGACCCGTGGAGCCAGGCCGTGTCCATGCTGGGAGAGGCGCTGATCCTCCTGCTCGGCGGCCGGGTGGCCGAGAGCGAGCACCTGCTGGAGGAGACGCTGGCCCGCTTCCGCGCCGCCGGTGAGCGCTGGGGGATGGCGCAGGCCCTCGAATGGCTGGCGCTGATCGTGAGCCGGCGTGGCGACTGGGCGGGCGCCAGGCGGCTCTGGGGTCAGGCCGTCGACCTGCACGAGCAGCTCGGCGCGGCGGAGGAGCTGGTGGACGTGCTCTGCCGCAGGTCGGCGGGGCTGACGCGGGAGGGCGACCTGGACGGGGCCCGCGCCGACCTCGAACGCGCCACCGAGCTGGCCCGCCGGACGGGCACGTCGCGCGCGGTGCCGGCGCTGGACCTGGCGTGGGGCGACCTGGCCCGGTTCTCGGGTGAGCACGACGAGGCGCGGGCCCGCTACACCGCCGTGCTGGAGGCCGCCGTTCCCGGTTCGTACGTGACCGAGGGCCTCAGGCCGTTCGCGTGCACCGCGCTCGGCCGGCTGGCCGAGGTCGAGGAAGACCGCGCCGCGGCCAGACGCAGGCACGGCGAGGCGCTGGAGCTGGCGCGCACGGTGGTGCCGGCGGACGCGGCCGAGATCGCCGAGGGCAACGCCGGGCTGGCGCTGCTCGAAGGTGCGGCCGAGCGGGCGGCGTACCTGCTGGGAGTGGGTGCGGCGCTGCGCGGAACGACCGTCACGGGCGATCGGGACGTCGCCAGGGTCGCCGCGGGGGCGACCGAACGGCTGGGCGCGGACGCGTTCGCCGCGCACTTCGCCAAGGGTGCCGCGCTGAGCGGCGAGGAGGCGCTGTCAGCCCTCGTGGGCTGAGGGGGTCGTACTGTCAGCCGGTTGTCCCCGGGGTGTCAGCACGCTCCGCGAGAGTCGTGGACATGCAGAACACGAACGTCCTCATCTCCGGTGCCAGCATCGGCGGCCCCGCCCTCGGCCACTGGCTCGCCCGCTACGGCTTCCGCGTCACGATCGTCGAGAAGGCCCCCGTCCTGCGCCCCGGCGGCCAGGCCGTCGACTTCAAGGGCGACGTCCACCTGACGGTCCTGCGCCGCATGGGCATCCTGGACGACGTGCGCCGCCTGCAGACCGGCGGCACCGACCAGACGTTCGTCGACACGCGCGGCCGGGCGCTCGGGGTGCTGCCCGGCGAGTTCAGCGGCGGCGAGCTGGAGATCGCCCGCGGCGACCTGGCTCGCCTGGTCTACGACACGAGCGTCGAGGCCGGCTGCGCGTACGTCTTCGGCGACTCGATCACCTCGCTCACCGAGACCCCCGGCGGGGTGCACGTCACGTTCGAGCGCTCGGCTCCGCGCACGTTCGACCTGGTGATCGGGGCCGACGGCATCCACTCGAACGTCCGGCGCCTGGTCTTCGGCCCCGAGTCGGACTACGTCGAGTTCCTCGGCCACTACTACGCCCTGGCGGAGGTGCCCGAGCGGTTCGGCGCGGAGGCGCAGATCTACAACGAGCCGGGCAGGATGGTCGCCGCCGGCGGCCCCAAGGCGTCGGCCTTCTTCGTCTTCTCCTCCCCGCGCCTCGACTACGACCGCTACGACACCGAGGCGATGAAGCGGATCGTCCTCGACGCCTACGCCGGGATGGGCTGGCGGACGCCCGAGGTCCTGGACGCGGTGCGCCGCACCCGCGACTTCTACCTCGACTCGATCAGCCGGGTGAAGATCGACCGGTACTCCCAGGGGCGGGTGGCGTTGCTGGGCGACGCGGCCTACGCCAACACGCTGGGCGGGTTCGGGTCCGGACTGGCGCTGGTGGGGGCGTACGTGCTGGCGGGCGAGCTGGCGGTGGCCGGCGGCGACCACCGGGTGGCGTTCCGGCGCTACGAGGAGGGCTTCCGCGAGTACGCCAAGGTCTCCGAGAAGGGCAACGCCGGTCCGTGGCTGGCGCCCCCGTCGAACGCCCGCATCCGGATGCGCAACTGGACGTTCAAGGTGGGCTTCATGCTCAAGCTCATGATGAAGATGACGGACGACTTCGCCGGGAACATCACCCTGAAGGACTACTCGTCGCTGCTCAGCGACGTGACCGGGTGACCGGCGCTGCGAGGGCGGTGAATGGTGACTTTTCCGATCTTTTGGGCTCCCGCCATTCCCTGTGGGGAATTGCCCGATGTCATGGCTCGCCCGGACGATCACCACGTAGCCGAAGCTTGCGGAAGGACGTGCCATGAGGAGCTATCACCTGCGGCCGGGACGCGGTCTCGCCGGGCTGACCGTCGAGGAGCGGGACGAGCCCACGCCGGGACGCGGGCAGGTCGTGGTCAGGATCCGCGCGAACGGGCTGGGCTTCCGCGACCTGTTGGTGCTGGCGAACGACTACCCGCTGCCGATCACCCCCGGCGTCGTGCCCGGCTGCGAGGGCGTGGGCGACGTCGTGGCCGTCGGCGAGGACGTGACCCGCGTCAGGCCGGGCGACCGGGTGGCGGCCACCGTGTTCCCGCGCTGGCTGGACGGGCCGTTCCAGATGGAGAACGCCGCCCAGCTCGGCACCATGACCGACGGAGTGCTGACCGAGTACGCCGTGCTGGGCGAGGACGGCGTGGTGCCCGTCCCCGAGCACCTGTCGTACGAGGAGGCGGCGGCGCTGCCGCTGGCGGCCGTGACCGCGTGGAACGCGCTGACCTCCGGCGGCGCCCCGCGGCCGGGCCAGACCGTGCTGACGCTCGGCTCGGGCGGGGTGTCGCTGTTCACGCTGATGTTCGCCAAGCTGGCCGGCGCCCGGGTGATCGTGACGACGTCCGGCCCGGACAAGGCGGAGCGGCTGCGGAAGCTCGGCGCCGACGAGGTGATCGACTACCGGGCGAACCCCTCGTGGTCGGAGGAGGTCCGCGCGCTCACCGACGGCCTGGGCGCCGACCGCGTCGTGGACCCGGCGGGGCCGCTGGAGCAGTCGTTGAAGTCGGTGGCGTTCGGCGGCGAGGTGGCGATCGTCGGCTACCGGCTGTCCGGCGCCGAGGGCGCCAGGCCGGTCCACCCGGCGCTGCTGTTCGGGGCGGGCGCGGTGCTGCGCGGGGTGGCGACGGGCAGCCGGGCCCACTTCCTCCAGGTCGGTCGCGCGGTCGCCACGCACCGGCTGCGTCCCGTGATCGACCGGGTCTTCCCGTTCGAGGACGTCCACGAGGCGTACCGCTACTGCGAGGCGGGCGGCGGCTTCGGCAAGGTCGTCATCAGCCACGGCTGAGAGCCAGGCTCGACGCGTCAATTGGTGCTTTTCACCTTCAGATGGGGCCCGATATAGCCCACACAGATCAGCCCTGCCGCTTTCACCCCATCGTGATAGTGCATTCTCGGTGCGCGCATCCCGGCTCCGCCGCCGATGCGGATGTGCGCACCCATGAACACCCCGCCTTTCGCGTCCACCTTCAGCGGCACAGGGAAGGTGTGCTGACGCCGCATCTTCAGGTCGTTCTTGACCGCGTCGGACTCGTCGGCGGCCACCTTGCCCGGGGCGATGACGTACTCACCGACAGGAGGCTCCTTGCACCATTGCAGGAAGCTCCCGGCGAACCTGTCCGCGGCGCGGGCGTCCGCGTAGGAGTTCAGCGCCAGCAACGCCTGCCACGTCGTCTGGGCCCAGGAGGAGGCGTTCGGCATCTCGTCGAGGCCCAGGGGCATGCCTATATCGCCGGTGAACACGATCCTGGACAGTTCCTCCATGCGGTCCAGAAGCTCGGCGAAGGAGCCGGGCAGGATCGTCCGCTGCTCTGGCGGCTCGTAGGCATCCTTTTCATGGCCGATGTGGACGAGGCGTCGTTGCAGCCCCCGGACCTGGTCCTCCAGCAGCACCGCCTTCTGGTTGACTGTGTCGAACTCGGCGGACAGCGCCTGCAGCTGCTCATTGAGGTCGGCTATCCGGTCCTCGTTGCGCGCGGCTTCGGCGATCAGCTCGAACGCCGCCTGGAGGTTATGCCGGAGCTGATCGTTCTCGGTACGCAGTTCCTTCATCTCGGCAGGCGCGGAGGTGCGCCCCTGCGCCTGCTTGGGCGTGTCCTCCAGGAGGAGGGTCCGAGTGATGCCGGCGAGCGCCGCCGGCAGGCGTGACTCCGCGCTCAGGGTCCGCGGAAGCCCGGACAGCAACCCCACTGCGCGCCGTACGTCCAGCTCGATCCGCGCCGCTGAGAGAACACGGTGACGTACCGCGTCTTCGGCGCTGGCCGGATCCACCTCCGGAAGAAATGTTCGGATGCTTCCGCCCCATACGCCATGGGACGATCCGATCTCCTTGTTGAAATGCTCGGTGGCGTACGGATCAAGGAGATAGAGCCCGGCCAGCCCTGCGGTGTTCTTCGTCACGGTCTCGACGGTCCGCCGCCATTCCTCGAAAGGTATCTTCGAATGGGCGGTGGCCACGATTGTCGGCAGGCGTCTGTCCGGGTCGCACAACACGTCGATGAGCTCGTCGACGTCGCCCGGTCGGATGAGTCGCGGAATTCTCGCGAGCGTGGCCAGTGAGTCGTTCGCCGGGACCTGATCGAGTAATTCGCCTATCAGCCTGGGGACCGCGGCCTTCGGCCCGCGCCCGGATTCGGCTTCGTCGAGTGCGGCGGGCATGAACTCGACGTCCAGCCAGAACCAGGTACGCGCCGCTTCGGGCGCCCGGCCGGGAGCGTGTACGGTCAGCGCGCTCACCCAGGCGCCCGAGCCGCCCGTCTCGCGGAGCTGCCAGCGCTTGGTCTGCGTGCCGTCCGGGGTGTTGCGTGAGTTGTGCAGCAGGAACGTCCCTGGTCCGAGCCTGGCGTTTCCCTGGTCGAAGGCGTCCACATCGAGCTGCTTCGACCTCAGCCAGCCGCGCAGCGCTCCCTGGGCCGCCGAGAAGGCGTCGGCCGCGGTGAGGCGCGTATGAAAGATGGAGCGGTATCGGCCTGCGGTCACAAGAACCCCTCATCTGCTTGTAATACGCACACATCCCCGATCGAGTAGAACATCCAATTTATTTATACTCAACGCTTCACTCGCGCCATGAACAAGCATGGCAGACTTCGCGACAGGTCATGTTTCGCACCGAGCGCGACTGAGCAATACTTCTCTGGGCCCATATTCGTAAATGTCAGCACTTATGGTGATATGGGGTGTTTCAGTGCAGACGGTGTGCTGGCGTTCGAAGGGGCGCCCTATGTAGGGCGCCCCTTCGAGTCGTGCGCTCGTCAGCAGGCGGAGCGGTCCGTGGCTGTGCCCGTCTCGCAGGCGGAGCGCTGGACGCGGCCGCGGAGCCGGGCCAGCGGCGAGTCGCCGGCGGACCTGAGCTGCGGGGCGGCGCCCGTGGCCGTGGACCGCGGCGTGGCCCCCGTCGAGCTGGGCCGGCCGGAGGGCGAGGCACCCGTGCTCGTGGGCGTGGGCTGCGGCGACGTGGACGTGGGCGTGGGCGTGGGTTGCGCGGTCTGCTCGCCGCCGTCCCCGAGGAGCTGGGCGGCGCGGTTCTCGTCCGTGAGCGGGGCGACCAGCGCCGCGCCCGGCTTCTCCTCGATGAACACACCCTGTCCGATCGGGATGTGCACGGACGCCTGGTACGCCTGCGCCTGCGGCGACGCGGCCCGGCGCTTGGCCCGGGACAGGGCGCTGTCCACGTAGAACAGCCCGCGGCCGGCCGTGCCGATCGACTGGCGGAGGCCGTCGAGCGTGGTGCCGGTGGGCTGCTCGACCCGCAGCCGGATCTGGCCGCCGGTGTAGCCGCGGCCGAGCTTGCCGGCGAGGACCTTGTCGACCTTGACCACGACGCTGGCCCAGCGGATCGCCGCCTCCGCGCTCTCGTACGGCACGACCCGAGGCGTCGGCGAGTCGTCGCCCGAGGCGTACGCGATGCCGGGCTCGACGCCGACGACCGTGCCCTCCACCAGCGCGGCGGCCGGGCGGAACGTGCCGGACGGCCGGGCGCCGGGCGTGATGTCGTCGAGCGAGTCGAACAGGTACTGACCCGTCCCGCCGGCGTCGGTGTGGAGCTGGGACCAGAAGGACCGCTCGGGCTGCCGCTGGGCGGCGCTCTGCTGGGCCGCGCATCCGGCGGTGGAGGCGACGGCGACGGCTGCGACGGTTGTGAGGAGCTTGAGGTTTCGCATCCCGGTCTCCTAGTAGCGGCCGTTGATGTGGGCGACGTCGTGCGCGCTGTACTTGAGGATCTTGTGCGCGCCGGTCTTCAGGCAGGACGTCGACTCGGTGGAGTGGTCGAGGCCGACCGTGTGCCCGATCTCGTGGCACGCCAGGGCCTGCCGCTGGGTCGCGGTCATCCAGTCGATGTCACGCAGGTCGTAGCGGACCTCGTACTGGTCGCAGCGCCACGGCTGGCCGCTGGTGGCCGGGGCGATGGTCTTGACGCACTTCGAGTACGCGAACAGGTTGTAGCCCGTGCTGGAGCCGTCCCAGTCGAGGTCCCAGGCGTCGACGTAGTACTGGTCGAACGACTCGACGTCGGTGCTCGGGTCGGGCGTGCTGTCGGCCGCCACGGTCATGTCGGTCTGGGCGTCCAGGTTCAGCAGGGCGGCCTTCACCGCGGTGCGGGTGCGGGTCTCCAGGGACGCGTAGTTGTACCAGTGCTTGCCGTTGTCGGCGAAGGGACAGCAGCCGTTGCCGGAGCCGAAGCCGTTCGCGCTGGCCGGGGACGCGACGACGGTGGTGACCGCGGCCGCGAGGATGATCGCTGGGAGGAGCTTTCGGTATGACATGTGATCCAGAAATTGGAGGAGAAGGGTGTCCGCTATCTTGCCGGGTGCATAAGAGGGGATCAAACCGGTGTATCCCCCTTTGTCGGCCCTAGGCTGTGCGCTGTGACATCCGGGCGTACGGTCATCGACGGCCGCTTCGAGCTGGTCGAGCGGTTGGGCAGCGGCGGCATGGGCACGGTGTGGCGTGCCTACGACCTGGCCCTGCAACGCGAGGTCGCGCTCAAGGAGGTCCGCCCGTCCGACTCCCCCGACCCGGACTCCAGCCGGGCCCGCATGATGCGCGAACGGGTGCTGCGCGAGGCTCGCGCCCTGGCCCGGCTCGACCATCCGAACGTGGTGACCATCCACCACATCGTGGACACGCCGGCCCTGGCGCACCCGTGGATCGTCATGGAGCTGGTACGCGGCCGGTCGCTGGCCGACCGGCTGGCCCAGGGGCCGATGACGGCCGCCGAGGCGGCGTGGCTGGGGCGCGGGATCCTGGCCGCGTTACGCACCGCCCACGAGGCGGGGATCCGCCATCGCGACGTGAAGCCGGCGAACGTCCTGCTGCGTCCCGACGGCAGCCCGGTGCTGACCGACTTCGGCATCGCGGCCATGCTCGACTCCCCCGGCCTCACGGCCAGCGGCGACGTCGTGGGCTCCCCCGAGTACATCGCGCCGGAACGGCTGCGCGGTCACGAGGGCGATCCCGCCTCGGATCTGTGGTCGCTGGGCATGCTGCTGTACGTGGCGGTGGAGGGCCGCCACCCGCTGCGCCGCGACACCCCGATCGCCACGCTGGCGGCCGTCATGAACGCCCAGGTGCCGCCGGCGCTCCGGGCGGGGCCGCTGGAGAACGTGCTGCGGGCCCTGCTGACACCCGACCCGGCCGCGCGCCCACCGGTGGCGGAGCTCGACCGGATGCTGGCCCAGGCGGCGGAGCAGGCGGCCGGCCACCCCGCGAACACGGGGCCGGCCACGCCGCAGGCACCCCGCCCCGCGTTCCCGACCGGCTCGCAGCACCCCTACGCGAGCCTGCCCACGGGCCCGGTGCGCAAGCGCTCCGCCGGGCGCCGGGCGGTGACGATCGCCGGCGTGGCAGCCGTCGGCGGCATCATCACCGCCGGCCTGATCGTCGGCCCCCGGCTGCAGGGCGACGCCTCCCTCACGGTCTCGCGTACGACATCCCCGACCGGTATCACCACCGAGGAGGACCAGCTCCTCGACCCTGCCGAGACGGAGCCCGCCGAGGAGGAGAAGGCGGCGAACCTGACGACGCCCGCCGGCGTCCGCACCGCCATCGCGGCCCTGGAGAAGGCGTCGGGCGGCACCGGTTTCTTCCGGCTCGTCCTGTACGAGGGTTACGCGATCGCCGATGCCCCGGTACGCACCAGGAAGGGCGTGTACGACCGCTTCACCTACCGGGACGGCCAGGTGAGCCGGGCCGCCGGAGGCACGATCACCCCGGGCCAGAAGGCGGCCACCCTCAGGTCGTTCGACTGGGCCGTCCTCCCGAGCCTGCGCCGCACGGCCGACCGGCGGCTCGGCATCGCGAAGCCGACCATGCGGTACGTGATCGCCGAAGGCGCCTCGCCGTTCGCGGGCAACCAGCCGGCCATCATGTACTACGTCGTCGACGACTACGGCGCCGGGTACCTGTTGGCGAACGCGAAGGGCAAGATCCTCAAGCTGATGCCGCAGAGCGGCGGCTGACCAGGGGTGGTCGCCGGCCGTGGCGGCGACGGGGTCAGCGGCCGAACCTCCAGCCCGGGGGGAAGATGAGGGCCCGCAGGCCGTGGCCCTCGACCTTGCTCGCCCACTCCTCCGGCGTCGTCATGATGTCGCCGTCGCCGTCCACGGCGCTCTTGACCGGCGTGTAGCCGAACCCCGAGCCGAACAGCCGCGCCACCAGCTCGCCGCCCCGCGTGGCGGGACCGGGCAGGCCCAGCTTGGCGAGGTCGTAGCCGAGGACGTAGCCGGTGTTCCCGGCGACGATCCCCCCGAACTCGTGGGCGTTCTCACCCGCCGACCTCGTCGGCCGGCCGTGGGCGGCGTCGCTCATCGCGTCCAGCGTGAGCGCTCCGGCGGCGTAGGCGGGGCCGTCGATGGCGGCGTAGTTGAGCGTGGTCAGCACGTACTTCGGCAGGCAGATCTGCAGGATGCGGCCGACGTTCATCCCGAAGACGGCCTTGGCGGTCTGGGCCAGCTTCACCAGCCGCGCCATCTGGGCGGCGGCCATCGCCTGCGCCACGCCGTACAGCATGGTCGTGAACGGCTGGAAGCAGACCAGCCACAGGAGCTGCACGATGGCCTTGTCCAGCTCGGCGAGCTGCTTGCGCACGGCCTCCACCAGGTCGGCGTACGCGTCGCAGCCGGCGGCGATCACCCGGCAGTCCTTGGCGAAGGCGGCCGGGAAGCCCATGATCCGCAGGATGTAGAGCCGGGCGAAGGCGTCCACCCCCTCGCCGCCGTTGTTGTTCCACACCGAGGCGGCGGCGCGATCGGCCATGCCGGCGGCTCCGCCGGTGTCGCCGTTCGCGGGAGGCGGCTCGGGGCCGTTCAGGTCGTCGGCCAGCGCGCGGAAGGCGGCGGCGGCCTTGCGCAGCTCAGCCGGGTCGATCTCCGGCGCGGTGACGCCCGCGTAGACGCGCAGGGCGACCATCGTCCCGGCGGAGGCCAGGAGCAGGGTCGTCATCAGCGGGACGGGCGACAGGACCCTGGCCCCGTTCAGGGCCGTCGGCGACAGCATCGGCCTGACGGGGATCACGGCCCGTCCTCCGGCCACGTGTAGACCGGCACGTCCGCGAGCTTGATGTCGTCGGCGACGCCCCAGTCGACGACGGCCACGTTGCGGCCCATGGTCACGATGCCGTCGGCGATGTCCGCGTACACGGTCGCGAAGTCCTCGATCATGCGGAGCATCTCGTCGCGCTTCGGCTGGTACCACTCGACGAACGCCTTGTCGGCCGGCTCGTCCACCGGCCAGCCGCCCAGCGCCCCCAGCGCGTCGGCGGCCTTCCGGACGGCCTGCAGCACGGCCGCGGAGGCGTCGTCGAAGGCGGGCGCGGCACGCTGCCTGAGCTGGTCGTGGTCGATGTCGAGGGCGGGCCGCGACGGCCCGTCAGAAGGAGGCTCTGCCATCGCTCACCACTGGTCGAACGGACGGGATGGTCATGCGGCCATGCTCACTATGTGAGATGTCCGGTGCGTCTCCCTGTCGTTACGATCACATCTACCCTTTCCGACATCCGGCGTTCACCGGCTGTTCGCCCCAGGGCCGCGGGCCGGCCCCTCCCCGAGCCGGCCCGCGGACGGGGCCCGGTCACCTGCCGGACGGGTGGTGGTCGCGGTCGTCGTCGCGCGTCACGGTGAACTCGGCCGTCGTCACCCGGCCGGCGACCGTCACGCCCACCCTGTAGCGGCCCGGCTTGGTGGTGCGCGGGACGGTCAGCGTCTTGGTGGCCCTGCCGTCCTTCAGCGTCACCGTGTACGTGGCGCCCTGCGGGCTCTTCACGGTGGCCGTGGTGTCCCGCCGGGCGCCCGCGGCGAGGATGGTGACCCGGTAGGAGTCGCCGGCGGCGACCTCGCCGGGGGTGATTTCGGCCTTGACCGAGAGCCGGGAGTCGTCCTTGACGAGACTCGTCGCCCGGTCCTCGGGGCGGTTGGTCGGATGGGTCGTCGTGGTGGTGCGGGCCGGGTCCTTGACCGGGCTCGTGGCGGCGAGCGAGACGCCCGCGAACGGCACGGCGAGCAGAGCGGCGCCGGCGACACCGACGGCGAACGGCTTCATGAGACGCATGGAATGGATCCCCGATCTCCGGCGGCTCGTGGAGTCCGGTTGACTCCGCCCTTGGAGCCGCCTTCGGGAAGAAACCTAGGAGCGCTGTCTTGGCCTGCCCTGAGGCCCGCATTCCTTTACGTTGAGATGAACGTGAGGATTGTCTGAGTCCGCCGGTCATGCCTCCGCCGAAACGACCTTGTAGCCACAAAACGGTAGTGAAACACTGAAAGGTGACGAAGGGGGACGTCATGATAGAAGTCAAGAGCATCGACAAGCCCGACGAGCGCCGCGACTTCCCGATGGGGCACCTGGAGGTCTGCAACCTGAGCGGCCTGACCTTCGGCGTGGCCACGTTCGAGCCGGGGTGGCGCTGGTCGGCGTCCGTGAAGCCGATCGCCGGCACCGAGTCGTGCGAGGTCCACCACAACGGCTTCGTCGCCAAGGGCAGGCTCCGCATCCGCATGAACGACGGCACCGAGGCCGAGATCGGCCCCGGTGAGGTCTTCGTGGCACCGCCGGGGCACGACGCGTGGGTGGTCGGCGACGAGGCGACCATCGTGTTCGACTTCGCGGGCGGGGCCGCGGAGTACGCCAAGGCCAAGGACGCCTAGCCGACCGAAGGTTGATCGCCGGGGGCCGCGTCACCGGCCTCCGGCGTCGTCAGGTCCCCCAGGCATGCCTCGAACGCGGCGGTCAGGCGGGCGAGGTCGGCCGGGGTCGGCTCCTCCGGCCCGAGGTTGCGGCGCACCGCCCCCACCCCCAGGAACACCGCCGTCGCCAGCCGGGCGCGGGCCACCGCGTCGGGCCCGTCGAGGCGCGCGGCCAGCGGCTCGACCAGGGCCGTGCGCACCCGCTCGCCGACGAGCTGCCGGATCTCGGGGTCGCCGGCCGAGCGTTCGAGCGAGCGCAGGATGCGACTCTCGGGGTCGGCGTGCATGCGCAGCGCGGCGTACTCGGCCAGCCGCGCGGGCAGGCCGGCCCGGTCGCCGTCGAGGACGTGAGCGAGGGTCGGCTCCCCGGCGAGCACCTCGCGGAACAGCCCTGCCTTCGACCCGAAGTAGCGGCCGACCAGCGAGAGGTTGGCCCCGGCCGCGGCGGCGATCATGCGTACGGTGACGTGCTCGTAGCCGTGCTCGCCGAACAGCGCGCGGGCGGCGGCGAGCAGGCGGCCGCGCGTCGCCTCGCGATCCCTCGGCCGCGCCTCCACCTGGACATGGTCCACCCCGCAAACTCTAGCGCCTGGGACCCCACTTGCCGCACGGCTAGTAAACGTACGTATACTAGCCAGATCTGCGCTCATTTCCGGCTTACCCGGCCGGCCCCCACCAGTCTGGAAAAGGAGGCATGACGCCCTGATGACTCAGACGCGGCATTACACCCACCGCGAGATTCTGAAGGTGATGTCGGGGCTCATGCTCGCCATGCTGACCTCGATGATCTCGACATCGGTGGTCGGCACGGCCCTGCCGACGATCGTCGGCGAGCTCGGCGGCCAGGACCAGTACTCCTGGGTGGCCTCCGCCACCATGCTCACGATGACCGTGTCCACGCCGCTGTGGGGCAAGCTGTCCGACATCTTCGGCCGCAAGCTGCTCTTCCAGATCGCCCTCGGCCTGTTCGTCGCCGCCTCCCTCGTGGCCGGCCTGTCCCAGGACATGGGCCAGCTCATCGCGGCACGGGCCGTGCAGGGCGTCGGCGTCGGCGGCCTGTCCGCCCTCGCGCAGGTGATCCTCGGCGACATCGTGTCGCCCCGCGAGCGCGGCCGCTACTCCGGCTACATGGGAGCCGTCTTCGGCATCTCCACCGTCGCCGGGCCGCTGCTCGGCGGGTTCATCGTGGACGCCGACTGGCTCGGCTGGCGCTGGTGCTTCTACGTCGTGGTGCCGTTCGCGGTGGTCGCCTTCGTGGTGATCCAGCGGACGCTGAAGCTGCCCAGGATCAAGCGGGACACCACGATCGACATCTGGGGCGCCACCACGATCACCGGCAGCGCCACGGCCCTCATGCTGCTGCTCACGCTCGGCGGGCAGGAGTTCGAGTGGAACTCCCCGTGGACGTACCTGCTCGGCGCCGCCAGCGTGCTCATGCTGGCCCTGGCCGTCCTGGCCGAGCGCACCGCCCGCACGCCCATCCTGCCGCCCCGGCTGTTCCGCAACCGCACGTTCGTGCTGACCAGCGCCGCCTCCCTGTTCGTCGGCATGGCGATGTTCGGCGCGATGATCTACCTGCCGCAGTACCTCCAGATCGTCAAGGGCCTCAGCCCGGCCAACTCCGGCCTGATGACCCTGCCCATGGTCCTCTCGCTGTTCGTCTCCGGCGTCGTCTCCGGCCGCATCGTCACCCGTACCGGCAAGTGGAAGATCTTCCCCGTGGTCGGGCTGCTGATCGTCGCCGTGGGCCAGTTCCTGCTGTCGCGGCTGCACGTCGACTCCAGCCAGTGGCTGATCGGGATCGACGTGGCCGTGCTGGGCCTCGGGCTCGGCCTGTCCATGCAGATGCTCATCCTGGCCGCGCAGAACGGCTCCGAGCCGCGCGACATGGCCTCCACCACGTCCGGCGTCTCGTTCTTCCGCTCGCTCGGCGGCGCCGTCGGCGTGGCCGCGTTCGGCGCGATCCTGCTGAACCGGCTCAAGGACGAGATGACCGGCCTGCTCGCCGCCCGGCACGTCAAGGTCCCCGGAGGGGCCTCGATGTCCCTGGGCAGCCCCGACGAGATCCAGCACCTCCCCGAGCCGATCAGGGGCATCGTGCTGGAGTCGTTCACCCGGGGGCTGGAGACGGTGTTCCTCGTGGGAGTGCCGATCACGCTGCTCGGCTTCGTCGCCGTGGTCTTCCTCAAGGAGCTGCCGCTGCGCGGCGCCTCCTCGGCACCGGCCGCCCAGCAGCCCGCCGCCGCCGAGCCGGCGTCGGCGCCGCTCAGCAAGGACGACCTCGTGCTCGCCGGTCTGCTGCTGGAGCTGGTGGCGCAGCGGGTGGAGCTGGTGAACGGCCGGCGGTCCGCGCTGCTCAGCGCCGTCGCCAGGATGGCGCCGGCCGACGACCACCGCACCGAGTCCGAGCGCGCCCGCTCGGTCGCCCGCACGGTGCTGCGGCCCACCTCGCGCGCCCTGATCGCCCACGCCGCCACGCCACAACCTCCTGGCGCCCCGCCGTCCCCCGCGTCCGCACACCCCGGGACGCCACGGCCGGGCAGAACGTACGCAGACCTCGTCTCCGGAAGGACCACACGATGATCCGCAAGTTCGCGGGGGCGGTCGCGGCCACCCTGGCGTTCCTGGCCGGGCTCTGGCTCATGCTCGCCCCCTTCGCCCTGGGCACGCAGCCCTCCGGCGACGACTGGACCGACGCGACGACGACCGAGTTCTTCACCGGCCTCGGCGTGGCCGTCGTCGGGCTCGCGGGCGCCGCCCTCTTCGCCTCCGCCATCCGGGAGACGCTCGTGGAGCGCGGCCTGGTCACCGTACGGCAGCGGCCCGAACCCGAGCCGCAGCCCGAGCCCGAGCCCGTCCCCGCGCCGCCCGTCGCCTCCGGCGTGCCGCAGCCGTCGTCGGCCGAGCTCGCCGCGCTGCTCGCACCGCTCGTCGAGGCACTGCGCGCCGACCTGAACGCCGACCTGGCCACCACCGAACGCCCCATCACCGAACGCCCCGCCCCGCGCCTGGACCCGCGTCAGGCCGGCGACCAGCACCCGAACCTGTTCACCCCCGGCCACACCGGCCGGCACGAGCCCGAGCCGACCCACCCGAACGGCTTCGTCGGAGCGGAGGACCACCGTTGAACAAGGCCAAGGCGGGCGTCGTCGCCCTCGCCCTGCTGCTCCTGGCCGGCCTCTGGCTGGTCGCCGCCCCGTTCGTCGTCGGCTACCAGCCGCGCGGCGCCGACTTCTCCGACGCCACGGTCAACGACCTGTGGGTGGGCGGCCTGCTGGCCGGCCTGTCGTTCGCGACGCTCGTCGGGTACACCGGCGCGGCGCTGCGTGCCGTCGCCCGGCGTGGTCGGCACACGGGGGAACACACGGCCTGACCTGGTGAAACGGAGCTTCGCATAGGGTGGTCAGATGAAAGGTGCCGCCACCCTGGCGTTCGTGGTGCTCGCGTCCGTCTCCTGCGGCGGGCAGGCCCCGGCCGCCTCGTCCACGCAGAGCCCGCCACCCGCCTCCGCCCCGGCCTCCACCCCTGAGACGAGCGGGGCCGGCATCACCCCGGCCCCCTCCTCCCCGTCCCCCGCGAGCCCGTCCCCCACGAGCTCCGCGAAACCCACCCAGGCCGGCCCGCCGCCGTTCACGGCCAAGGTCACCCGCATCGCCCGTGACCGCCTGCCGTACTCGTGGCGGCCGGGCTGCCCCGTCTCCTACCGGGACCTGCGCCTGGTCACGATGACGTACTGGGGCTGGGACGACCGCGCCCACACCGGCGAGCTCGTCGTGCGCAAGACCGTCACCGACGACATCGTGACGGCCTTCAGGAAGCTGTACGCCATGCGCTATCCCATCAGGCAGATGCGGCTCGTGGACGTCTACAAGGGCGACGACTACGACTCCATCGACGCGGACAACACCTCGGCCTTCAACTGCCGCCCCGCCACGGGATCGAGCAACTGGTCCAACCACGCCTACGGGGAGGCGGTGGACGTCAACCCGCGCGAGAACCCGTACGTGACGGCCTCGGGCGGCACGGCGCACGCCAACGCCAAGAAGTACGACCACCGCCCGATGCGCGGCAAGGGCGTCATCAACCCGGGCGACCGCGTGGTCCGCACGTTCGCCGCGGTCGGCTGGGGCTGGGGCGGCGCCTGGTCCGGCACCAAGGACTTCCAGCACTTCTCCCGCAGCGGCCGTTGAGGGCTGGAGTGATGCCGCGACCTGGCCATTGACCTGCGGTGCGGCCACTCACCGCTTCTCGGCTTCTCCGGTCGCCTCACACCCTCGTGTGCCCTCGTTGTGCCCTACCTGGAAGGTATCGCCGGAGGTGCTTGCGCTACCTTCCAGTACACAGGTGGCCGGCACCCGATCCGGTGCATCGCGGCCGCCGACGACGTATACATACCTCTACATACCTCGGCGAGGAGTCCGGTTGGCAGTCAGGACCACACGACCCCATGTCGCCCGCGTCCTGGAGCTGACCCGTGCCGCCCTCTTCATCTTCGACGACGCGATCTGCGGCCTCTTTCACCATGTGGACCCCCAACCGATCGCCGGGGAGATTCACGATCGGCTCTTGGCTTCGGGGCACCAGATGCCGTTCCTCGTCGCTCTCAACCCGGACCCGATCTCCATGATGTGGTACGCCCAGGACGTCAACCGGGACATCGGCACCGAAGCGGCCCGGCTCGTGCGTGATCTCGAGGTCGCGGCGGTGCGCACGGCCGTGCCCGTACCCGGAGTGCGTGAGGCGCTGCACGCCTGCCACGCCAGCGGCAGAGGTGTCGCGGTGGTCGGCGACACCTCCGCCGACGCGATGGAGACCTACCTGGACCTGCACGGCCTCCGGCAGTTCGTCGGAGCGGTCGTCGGCCGCGAGAGCCTCTTCCCGCTGCCCGCCGGCAACCGGACGGGCGAGACCCTCCTCAGGGAGGCCGCGCAAGCGCTCGACGCCAAGCCCGCCGACTGCGCCCTGGTCACTCTGAGCCCACAGTCGGCGCTCGTGGCCGGGCTCGCCGGGATCCGCTCCCTCGGAGTGGTCAACAAGCGTGGCCCCCGCAAGCACCTCGCCGATCCCCCCGACGCGGTGGCCGTCTCCTCCATGGCTGATCTCGCCGACGGCTTCGCAATGGTCCCTGTGCTGAGCACTTGATTACGAGTGAAGCGGAAAACCTTGGTCGGCGACCGGCCCTGCTGCTCACCGTGTGATGCGGTACGGAACGATCAGCCTGCGTGAGGCGGCGTTGCTGTACTTCCCTGCTGTACAGCGGACCACAGCAACCCGCGTATCCGGTGGCAAGCCGACCCGGAGCGCAGGGCCGCCCAGGCCCGAGCACCGGAAGCGGCGCGGCAGCATGGGGTTCTGCTTGTGAGTCAAACACTCATCCCGTTCGGCCATCACAGAAGACCATCGCCGCTGAAAAGCCTATCGGGCGAAGAATGCGAAGCTGGTTACATAAGGTACATATCCACCCATCAGGCCAGATGTCCGTTACAACAGTTCAGGCTTAGTTTGATCATTGACCCATTCGTCACCAGCAGGACGGATAGTCATCGATGTCTTCAGAATCCGCGTTCTAACACTACCTGGACCGCGCAAGAGGAATGCCTCTAGCAGGTCTGCCGCTAACATGAATTCCGGCCGTGAAGTATCAAGGTCTATATTGGCATTGCCGTCGAAGCCACTGCCCGCGCCTTCTATTTCCTCACGAAGGCGCTTGAGGGCCTCTCGAAGAGAATCGCTTGATTGATACTCCGCAAGGAGAATCAATAGAGCCGTACCGGCAGCGGATTTGTACAACTCCGGGTCAGCGATTGCAGGGATTTCTACCACTAAGTTAGGGTGCGCCCAGATAGCACTTGCCAAACTATACGGATCCACATGCCGAATCTCCCGATGAGAGACTCTCCATTTAACCAAGTCGGCAAGAGACTCGTATTGGATGGAATGGCTGCCCAACTTCAGCAATATATCGACGGCCTTTAAAGCAGCTGAGACTTCCTTTTCACTTCCAACCAGTTTGGGAGGCAACAGGATCGAAGTGCTGCGATGACGCCGAAGGGGTACCATGAACGATGCAATACAAGGTTCAATGAGATCGACAATGCTTTCTTCGACGTCACAGTAGTTGGCACCGCTTTGAACGGCCATTCCGATACGGATCCAGGACTCAAGCCTACGATCTCCGATCAGACGCGCATAAGAAGCGTACTGGAAATCGGAGCCAAGCATGCCGGCACCAATACCAACTGCGTCGCCATCCAGACCGAGGGTGTCCAATATGGCATTCCAGCCATTCTGATCCAGACTCCCTCGCCAAAGGTTCACTAGGGATGCCCATGAGGCTCGTGGACTATCCCCTACCGGGAATAGCTCGCTGAGTTGTACAGCCTGTTCAGAGAAAATGATGCGCAGTAGCACTAGATTGGCGCTGTAGGCCCCTATTTGCCGCACTCGATCCAGCGGCAAGGGGCAGTATCCGCTGTAGCGCTCCGACATGTGACGCTGTCGACAACTGGTTAAGAGCATCCCTAGCAACCGCAGCACATCTTCTTGATCTTTCGGGGCGAGCGCTCTAAAGATTTCAGACAAAAATGACGATATTTGTTCTCGTATAGCAATAGGCTGATGAGACAGTAGTGCGAATAGTAGATCATCGTTGAGCGCTGTCGCGCCGCGTCGATATTCATTGGCCACATACATGAGGCTTTTGAGTATCTCGATAATCTGGGCAGCTACCAAGTATTCAGCAAATGTGGCATGAAGAAATTCGTAGCTCCTTCTTGCGGTTCTCTGTCCTTCAATCTGAGCCTCTGCTGTATGAATGAAGAAGAATCGCCCTACTAAATCTCGACCCAATGTGGCAGTATCGATACTCATGGACCGATTGCCATTTAGCGCGACGATATCGTTCCCCAATTCGATATCTGTCGTATCCTGCCTACCTCGGTTGAACATCGCAAAGGCAGCTATCGACAGGTGCCACAACCTGTCATTTACCTCGTCGCGAGCCTGATGCGAGTTAAGGGCGTTACCCTGTTTCGATATTTCCCGAGTAAGAAAATTCTCTAGGAGATGCCGATAAACTTCGGAACTGGACACGTCGGCGTCCAGAGGAGGGGAAGATGGGTCTGAGGAGTAAAGAGCAAGCATCATCAATAGCAAAGGCTGAGATGATAGCTCTCGCAGCCTCATCGCTCCTTCGAGGGAAAGTACACCAATCTTGCCTTCGGTGATTAAGGATGCATTCTCCTCATTCCATGACTGGAGCCACGATGCAACCTGATCTCTATCGAACTCTTCCAGCCGAATTAGTGGAGTTCCCTCAGCTATTTCGACACGGTCCGCTACAAGAGTGCGAGACGTAACGACTACGACTACGGGCCGCTGTTGTTCAGCTTCTCGACGCTGGAATTCCGCTACTTCTAGCAGGTAGCTCGCCCGGTGTAAGGCGGACGCCTGCAGAAGCTCGTCTAGCCCGTCGAGTAGCACTACTCTAATTGTCTTTCGACTTTCGTCAGCCAATTCATGCCATTCGACTCTCTTATGTGTCGAATGATCAAGAGCCTGTTGTATTTGTTCGAATATCGGAGCGTCAGAGCTAACCCGCCTCAGCGGCACTCGTACTACTGTATACGATTGGACAGGGAGACGTGCTGCAAGGACTTTCGTGAAGAGGCTTTTTCCAGCTCCAGGGTGCCCCAGTACTACCAAGGGGAGTCGTGTTGCTTCGACACTGGTGATATGAGCCGCAAGGATCAAGTCTATATCCGTGTGTATAGACTGCTTCTGCCACCATTCCTCACTGGAGGGTCGTGCCGTGGAGTTGTTTCGTGCCATTCGACAATACGGATCCACGTATATCTGGCCGACCGTTGGGAAGCTGATTGGCTCCTGCTGCTTCGCCATATCTATGGGAACGATCAAATCGGAGAGTGCACCCTTATTTGCGCGACTCACGATATTCATTAGTTCGCGGCTACCTGCACGTGTCGAGGCGGCCGCTACAGTCAGCAATCGTTCGATGCGACTCAAGGCTACACTTTTGCTGTCGATGGCCGCGTGAAGGTCAGCTTGTATAGCGCGCATCTGGTAGCGAGTCGATGCATGCTCGTTCATACTGGCCCACACCAGAAACTCGGGCACACTGGAGGCCAGTTGTAGATATTGCGTCCTATATTTCTCAACTGCACCATCTACAACAACTTGCATTGAAGATCCTTTGGGCATTTTATTCCATGCTTCGAGACCCCCTAGAAACCGTTCCGTACGCCCACAAAGCTGCTCCATCCATTTTCTCACATGAGTAACATTTTCTTCGAAGCCACGAATAGCCGAGGGTGCAGGTATAGCTGTGCTATATATTGCATCAAAAAAGGATTCGCGCGAATCCCTCCACTTCCCGGTCACAAGCATCTCTCGCTCGTCATCGCTCAATGCAAGGGAGAGGCTTGCCTTTTCGCCAGCCCACTCGCGCAGGGCATCGAAGAACGCAGCTGCTACTACTGTCGTATGAGCCGCCGTAATCAATTGATAGCGATCGTATCCGTTAGTGCCCAAGAGATGATCTGAAACTTTGTTGACTACCTTTCTCAGCAAACCCATCGCTTCATTTTTCTGGTCAACCCATCCCCAGACAGCTGCCAGGCCTGCGAGCGGCGCTAGATTGGGCACTCCGATAGCAATCGCTCCTGCCAACATCCCACCAGATAGAATCGCGCCTCCCAGAAGCTTGTCGAGCTTTTCGACAGTAGGGCGTTCATAGTGGCCGAGAATGCTGAGTGCACCTTGGTACGTCAGCGCGGGATCTCGTCTCATTTAATCTCCAGTGCTGTGCGTGTTTCGCAGGGCCACATCCCGCATCGCAGGTGTCAACTGACACGTAGCTTGGAGGATGGTCTGCGCTTGAGCGCAGTGAGAATCTATAGCGGCCTGCAACCGCATTACAAGCTGGATCTGTACATCTGTCCCATGCTCATTTCTACGGCGCCGTCTTACCCCTGGCAACCTCAGCCGCCATCTCCTGACCTCTGTCGTCCACGAGCTGTCTGACGCCATTTCGCCGTGGGCGGCGCTGGCCGCGACCGGCCGGAGAGCCGCAGCGCGGCCAGCGACCGTCCGACGCGCGGCAGGCCGCCGCAGGCGGGCTGCCCTTGATGACGTACAGAGAATTTGCTTTCTGATCTTGCTGATCTGCAGCTCGATCCGGCTCAGCAGTCGTGGCGATAGGGCTCAGCGGCAGTCCACACACGTTCGAAGCAGGTGAGGTACGTGGCTGCTGCGCCATGATCTTCATTGTGGCGTAGGTGCATGACGGGGGCGTCGGCTGCTTGGGGTCGCATAGGCGTGTGTGTTGACGAGGAGGTCGTCGTCGGCTCGGTAGATCGAGCTGTAGAGCACCGTGCGGTGTAGCCGGAGCTCGATACCTTCGCCGGCTGTCAGAGGGTGGTAGAAGGCGAGGGCGTTGCGAATGCGTGCGGACATGACGTCGGGGCCGATGCCTTCATCGCTTCCTCGGGTCGCTACCTCAGTGCTGGCGGGGTCGCCGAGGAGGATGCGGACCTTGGTGCCGGCGCTGGCGCGATCGGTGAGGATGCCGAGGAGGCCGGGGTCTTCGGCGATGAACAGGGCGCTGTAGGCGAGGATGCCGATCTCAGCCGTTGCTCCTTGGAACAGGCTGCGCCAGACCCTCTGGGGGACGCTCCAGCGGTGTGGGTAGACCGCTTCGACGCCGTCGGCAAACGCTCGGTGTCGCTGGGCGGCTTCTGGCCATAGATCGGCCTCGTCGGTGTGGAGGAGGTCGGCGATGGCCCAGCGGTGGCGTGGGTAGGGGGTGCGGCCTGCGAGCCAGCGTGCGACCGTCTTCGGGTCGACAGCTAATTCGGCGGCGACGTCGGTCGGGGTGAGTCGAGCTGCTGCCAGTGCGTAGCGCAGGTTGTTGTTCATGGGCCCGCCTGCTTGTCTCGCGAAACGGTCTCGTGCTGCGACGATACATCAGACGTCCCTAGACGTCCCTAAGTTGTGGTGTTCCCGCCCCTGACCTCTGGACGAACCTCGACGCGTACACCCAATCGGGAGCGTCAGGAGGGACGAGTATGCAGACGAGCAAGACCGTCAAGGAGCAGCAGCGGGCCTATGCGGAGCGGTTGTTGACCGCGCTGGGCAAGGAGTTGGCGCGGCGGGAAATCACGGCGGTGCTGGTCGTGGCACAGGACGGGCGGCCGGCCCTGGACGTCACCGACAGCCGATGCAGGATGCGGCGGGTGTTCGTGCAGCTGCCGTTCTGCTGGTTCTACTGGGGCGACCAGGGCGACGAGCGGGTCTCGTTCCTCCAGATGCCCGCCGCGGTGGACCGGGTCGAGCAGGCTGCCCGCGACGGGTGGAACGACGGCGAACAGCGCGAACTCAGCATCGACCTGAACAAGATGATCGATGCCTACCGCGGTTAATCCGGTGGCCAGAGGTCGGTGGCTGACTGGCGGGCGCGTCTACCCCCAGGTCGCCGACCGGCTTCGGGAGCGGATCGTCTCGGGTGAGTTCCCGCCGGGCAGTGTGCTGCCGTCGGAGACGGCGTTGGGTCGCCTCTTTGGGGTGGCGCGTAACACGGTCCGGCGGGGGCTGGCGATGCTGGAGGACGAAGGACTGTTGGTCACCGTTCCGTCCAAGGGGCGGGTGGTGTGCGGGGAGAGGCCGGCGGCACCGCCGTACCGGTATCTGGTGATCGCCGCCGAGTTGCGCGAGCGGATCGCGCGTGGGGAGCTTGGCCCGGGTGCTGCCATACCGAGTGAGGCTGACCTTCGGCGGCGCTTCGGTGCCTCGCGTAACACGGTGAGACAGGCGTTGGCGGTGCTGGAGCAAGAGGGCCTGGTCGTGGCCGAGCATGGTCGCGGCCGGTTTGTCCGGGTGAAGGGTGAACGGCAGGCGGGAGAGTGAGACGTCCTGGGACGTCTGGCCTTGCCCTCTAGATGCGGCTCGGTCCGTGATGTCTATGGTGTGGCTCGTGGGACAGGTTGAGTGGGCATACGGGCTGGCCAAGGACCTATTGGCGACCGCGTTGCCCCGGCGGTGGGCGCATACACAGGGGGTCGCCGAACGGGCCGAGAGCCTGGCCGGGATCCTCGGCGCGGACACGGACACGTTGATCGCCGCCGCGCTGTTGCATGACATCGGGTACGCCCCTGACCTGGTCGACACTGGCATGCATCAGCTCGACGGCGCCCGGTATCTGCGAAATGTGGTCGGCGCCGAGGGTCTCTTGTGTCGGCTCGTGGCGTACCACTCGTGTGCGGACAACGAGGCTCGGGAACGAGACCTGCTCGACGTCCTGGCGGCGGAGTTCGCCGCGGAGCGGCCGGATCTGGCGCGGGCGCTGACGTACTGCGACATGACGACCGATCCGGATGGCCGGCACCTGGATGTACGGGACCGGCTGGCGGAGATCCACTCTCGTTATGGGAGTGACCATGTGGTGAGCCGGTCGATCATGGCGGCGACGCCATGCATCGTGTCGTCGGTGCGGGCAGTGGAGGCGGCGCTAGCCGATGTGCGGCAGGCCGACGCCGGATAGGAAGTGCTCTATCCGCATTCGCATCGAGGCCGCCATAGGCAGTGACAGGACCTCGTCGCGG
Source organism: Nonomuraea sp. NPDC005501 (assembly GCF_040605905.1). NCBI lineage: Bacteria > Bacillati > Actinomycetota > Actinomycetes > Streptosporangiales > Streptosporangiaceae > Nonomuraea > Nonomuraea sp. NPDC005501. The sequence continues at coordinate 290,449 of NZ_JBEXDT010000001.1, forward strand.
GGCACCCATTGCACCTCGCGCGACTCCGCGCTCGGCGTCGGGCTCCCGGAGATGGGCCGTCCGGTGAGGACTATGGAGAACTCTTGACGTACCTCACCGTTGGAGGTGTAGAGGATCACATGGCCGGGGTCGGTGTAGGTGCCGACCAGGCCGGTGATCTCGCACGTGATGCCGGTTTCCTCCAGCGTCTCCCGGACCGCGGCTTGGGGCAGGGATTCGCCGAGGTCGATGGCGCCGCCGGGCGGGGCCCAGTTGTCGTTGTCGGTGCGGTGGATCATCAGCAGGTCGCCGGCGTCGTTGGTGACGATGACGTTGACGGACGGGACCAGGCTGTTGGGCTTGGGCGCGTCGGGGTCGTGGTGGAAATCGATGCGCTGGCCCATGGTCAGGACTCTACCGGGGTGGCCTTGGCCCAGACCTTCTCGTAGCTCTCGGCGTAGGTAGCGACCATGTCGCCTCCGGCCACGCGGCGTAGGTGCAAGACGGGGGCGTTGCCGGCTCGGGTGCCGAACACGTGGGTGTTGATCAGGTATTCGTCGTCGGCGCGGTAGATCGAGTTGTACAGGATCGTGTCGTGCAGCCTGAGCTCGAAGTTGTCGAGGCCGAGGATGGGGCGGTAGAAGACGAGGGCGCTGCGGATCTGGGCGGCCATGCTGTCGCCGATGCCTTCGTCGGCGCCGCGCTGGGCGACTTCGTGGCTGTCGGGGTCGCCGAGCAGGACGCGGACGCGTACCCCGGAGCGGGCCTTGTCGCCGAACATGCGCATCAGGCCGGCGTCGTCGGCGAGGAACAGGCCGCTGTAGACGAGGACGTCGATCTCCTCGGACGCGCCTGAGAAGAGGCGTCCCCAGATGTCCCGCGGGACCGCCCAGCGGTGCGGGTAGATCGTGAGGACTTCGCTCTGTGAGGCCGCGGCGACCTGGTCGCGGGTGAGGGCTTCGGGCCAGAGGTACGTCTCGTCGACGCCGAGGTAGGAAGCCGTGGCGAAGCGGTGCTTTCGGTAGGGTTCGCGTCCTTTGGTGATCCAGCGTTCGACGGTCTTGGGGTCGACTTCGATCGCGTCGGCCAGGTCGGCGATGGTCACGCCTTTCTGGAGAAGCGCCGCGCGTAGCCGTTCGTTCGCCATCGCACCTGCCCAGTGAGGACGTCCGGGGACCTGCACATCGTAGGCCGGACGTCTTGAACATGTCCCGTCGTGTAGTGATCTCGTCCTGACTCTGCGTCGCATCCTCGGTTGCACAACGCCACAACGGCCCCCAACCGAAGGAGGAGATGCCTCAATGAACATGATCAGCTTCCTGGACGAGACCCCCGCGTGCGAGTGCGGCAACGCGCTGGCCGACGGCCAGGTGCGGTGCTCCAAGTGCCTGGCGCGAGAGCGGTACACGCGCAAGCAGCGGGCCAGGAACCGGCGTGAGCGGCGGCGGGCCGAGTCCCGGCGTCCCCCACGCGGTCCCCGCACCGTCACCGCGGCGGGGGTGAGCTGGACGTGAGCTGGCTCCCGCTGATCGGCGCCGGACTGCTCGGCGCACTGCTGCTGGTGGGTTACGTGACGGTCCTGGTCGGGATCCGACGTCAGGACAAGGCCATGACGCTGCGGCGTGAGGTGTCCGGCGTGTCGGCGTCGCTGGCTCGCCGGGTCACCGGCTGCCACGTGAGGGACGGCGTGCAGTGGACGTAGCCAACTGCTCCTCGACCTTCGCCAGGCGCGCCGACAGGTCTAGTACGGCGGTGCGCAGTTCGGCGACCTCGCCGGCCAGGTCGCCGGCGGGCGGGGCTTCGGTCTGGTCGCGGACGAAGACGCCCTTTCCCTGCTGGCCGATGACCACGCCCTCGTTGCGCAGGATGCCGACGGCCATCTTCACCACCGACAGGGAGGCGTCGTACTCCTCGGCGAGTTGGGCGGTGGACGGGAGCGGGCTGCCGGGCGCGAGGGCGCCGCCGCGGATCTGGGCGCGGAGATCGTCGGCGATCTGGAGGTAGCCGGGCCGCCCGGTGTGCTTGACCATCGCGTCAATCTCACCACACCAAGACAGCCACGCCAACATTGACAACTGAGCCAACTAGGTTAACTATGTTGGCTACGACGTATGAGGAGGTCACACGCCATGCGCACCATCCCGATCCCGGTCGACACCGGCAAGCTCACCATCACCTGCGTCAAGGCACCCCGGCCGCGCGTGCTCAACCGGGACACCGGCGAGATCAAGACCGACAAGAACGGCAACACCGTCTACGAGGTCACCGTCTCGGTCGAGGACGAGTTCGGCCGGATCGAACTCGTCAAGATCGGCATCACCGGCGAGCCGCCCATCACCGCCGGCGACCCGGTCAACGCCGTCGGCCTGGTCGGCTACGTCTGGGAGATGTCCGGCCGGTGGGGCATCTCCTACCGCGCCTCGGCGCTGCTCCCGGCCCGGGAGGCCGCCGGTGTCTGACCTGCCGCTCTGGCTCGCAGTCCTGCCCCTGATCGGGGTGGGACTGTGGGCCTGGCGCCGCTTCCATTACCCGTCGTTCTGGCTGATCGCCGGCTTCCCGATCGCCGCCGTCTTGGTGCGTGCGTCGTGGCGGCGGGTGGCGCTGGGCTGTGGGCTGACGAAGAAGCGGCAGCGATGGTGGTTCACCACCATGCCGGGGCTGGTCGCCTCGACCGGGATCGTCAAGGTCAAGCGGCGCTTCCAGCGGGTTGCCGTCGACACCAAGCCGTTTATGTGGCTGCCGCTGCCCACCCGACATGGTTGGCGCGTCACCGTCCACACGCTCGAAGGGCAGATCCCCGGCGACTACGCCGACGCCGCCGAACGGCTTGCCCATTCCTGGGGCGTCCATGCGATCCGCGTCTCCTCGCCCGGACCCGGACGAGTCATCCTCGCGGCGACCATGCGGGATCCGCTGGTCACCGTCGACCAACTCCCGCCCTCGGCCGACCTACTTAAGGTCACTGTAGGCAGGCTGGAGACCGGCAAGCCGTGGACGATCGACTTCCGCACAGTGCCCCACTGGCTGAACGCCGGAGCGACACAGTCCGGCAAGTCCAACCTCGCCAACGCCCTCATCGTCGGCCTCGCTCCACAACCTGTTGCCTTGGTCGGCGTCGATCTCAAAGGCGGGGTGGAGTTCACCCCGTACGCGCCGCGCCTGTCGGCCCTGGCCACCTGCCGCAGCGAAGCCGGCCGACTCCTGGACGACCTCGTCGCGCTGATGCTCGATCGGATGGGCGTCTGCCGCCAAGCCTCCGCCCGCAACATCTGGCAGCTCCCACCCGCCCTACGTCCGGTGCCCATCGTGGTCCTGGTCGACGAGCTCGCCGAGCTGTACCTGATGGCCGACAAGAGCGAAAAGGATGAGATCGCAAAGACCTCCACCGCGCTGCTGCGCGTGGCCCAGCTCGGCCGAGCGTTCGGCATCTACCTGTTCTGCTGCGGCCAAAGGATCGGCTCCGACCTCGGCCCCGGCGTCACCGCCCTGCGCGCCCAGTGCTCCGGCCGGATCTGTCACCGCGTGAACGATCCGGAGACCGCGACCATGACGCTGGGCGACCTCGACCCGGCCGCGCTCGCCTCGGCTCGCGCCATCCCAGCTGAGACACCCGGCGTCGCCATCGTCGCCTCACAGGACGGCCAGTGGTATCGGGCCCGCTCCTTCTACGTCAGCGAGCAGACCGCCGAACACGCCGCTCACACCCACGCCCATCTCACCCCGCCCTGGCCGGAGATCATCGCCCACCTGACTCAGCACGACCCGTCCGAACTGCTCGACGCCTGAACCCATGAAGGGAGGAACGATGCGACGCATCACCTGCTGGCTCCTCGACACCGGCCCCGTGCTCGTCCTGGCCGCCATCGCCGGCGCCGGATCGTTCACCCACATCCGCGACACCGCCACCGAACACGGCCAGACCGGCTGGATGTCCTGGGCCGTCGCCGTCTGCATCGACCTCACCTGCGTCATGGCCGCCCGCGAACGCCAACGCGACAAGAAGACCGATCGTCAGCGCCGCGGCCCGATCTCCTGGCCCATCCTCGTCCTGACCGGCGGCATCGCCCTCTCGCTGGCCGCCAACCTCCAACAAGCCGACCCAACCGTCTGGGGCTGGATCACCGCCGCCACCCCGGCCGGCGCCTTCCTCATCGCCGTCTCAATGCTCGAACGCCGCGCTGCCGGCGCCCCGCCTGAACCGTCCCCGGATACCGCGTCGTCCACAGCGCTCGTTCCAGCCTCGTCCGACGTCGTAGCCCGCCCAAACGTCGACGACCAGGACATCCGCAAGGACGGCCCCGCCCCCGCACTGATCGACTACGCCCGCCGCATCGCCGACGAACACCACACCCGACACGGCACACCCATCACCCGCGACGCCCTACGCGCCCGCCTCGGCATCTCCAACCAACTCGCCACCGACCTGCTCAACACCCTGCACACCGCCTGACCCCGAAGGGAGAGCCACCATGACCCACGACCGAACCGCCATCATCACCGGCCTGCGCCACCTGGCCGACTTCCTCGACGCCCACCCCGACATCCCCGTCTCCGCGACCGCCCCGCTCTACCACTTCACCCGAACCGGCAACGACGCCGACCAGCGCGCCGAGATCGACCAGATCGCCACCCGCCTCGGCACCCCCATCAAGGACGAGACCGACCACGGCCACTACACCACCGCGATCAGCTTCGGCCCCATCGAATACCGCGCCATAGCCATCACCACCGAAGCCCGCGCCCGCCAAGCGGCAGCCGCCAGCTACCACGGCTGCGTCCAACCCGACCCCACACCCGCCACCTGACCGACGAAAGGAGAAACCGATGCGCATCCGCCTCGACGGCACCCGCGCCGAACTCATCGACGCCCTGTTCCGGCTCCGCCTGAACTTCACCGTCTCCGGCGTCTCCCGCGCCTACCCCGACCGCGCCAAGCCCCGCCACTGGCACATCTACGTCACCACCCACCCGCGCGAGCGGACCTGACGGCCGTGAACGAGCAGGAGCCGGTGATCACGCACTACCGCTGTTGCACCTGCAACGGAACTGGTCTCGACGAGGACCGCAACCGCTGCCTCGACTGCGACGGCACCGGAATCGACAACCACGGCGCCCCATAGGCGCAGCGCCCCCGGCCTGGCCGCACATCCGCCAAGACACACGCCAGGTCGGGGGCCATCCCCTCACCCGAACGAGTGAAAGGAGGTCTCCATCTTGCCTGCAACCCACACCACCGCGCACGCCAAAGCGGGCATGATCGCCCGGCTCAACAGCCCCGACTACGACCGCTGGGCCGCCCAGATCCACCGCACCGGCGGATGCCGCCAGCCCATCCACCTGCGCGGCAAGGTCGACCACTACGACCGCGTCACCGGTCGGCTCCTGCACCGCTACACCACCCGCACCGAGCCGGACGGCGTCCTGCGCCTGCCCTGCAAGACCCGCCGCGCCTCCCGGTGCCCGGCCTGCGCCGAGGTCTACCGCACCGACACCTACCACCTCATCCGAGCCGGCGTCACCGGCGGGAAGGGTGTTCCGGACACGGTCACGAGCCACCCGACGTTGTTCGTCACCCTGACCGCGCCCTCCTTCGGCACGGTCCACGCCCGCCGTGAGAAGGGCGGCAAGGTCCTGCCCTGCCACCCCCGCCGCGACGCTGAGATCTGCCCACACGGCCGGACCATGTCCTGCACCACCAAGCACAGCCTCGACGACCCGCGCCTCGGCGAACCGCTGTGCCCGGACTGCTACGACTACACCGGCTCGGTCCTGTTCAATGCCCTGGCCCCGCTGCTGTGGAAGCGCTTCGCCGACTCCCTACGTCGCCACCTCGCCAAACTCGGCGGCATAGCCCTCAAAGACCTCCGCCACCACCTCACGGCGTCGTTCGCCAAGGTCGCCGAGTACCAACGGCGCGGCGTCGTCCACTTCCACGCCGTCATCCGCCTCGACGGCCCCGGAGGACCAACCGCCCCGCCACCGGCTTGGGCAACCGCCGACGCCCTGACACAGGCCGTCCAGCACGCCGCTCGCGTCGTCAGCGCTCTGGTCCCCGCCTACGACGACCAGCCCGCCCGCCTCTTCAAGTGGGGCATCCAACTCGACATCCGCCCCATCACTCTGACCGGCGACCTCACCGACCAGGCCGTCGCCGGCTACATAGCCAAGTACGCCACCAAAGCCGCCGAATGCGTCGGCACCCTGGACCGCCGCATCAACCCCCTCGACAACCTCGACACCTACAACCTCCGCGACCATGCCAAACGCCTCATCACCGAATGCCTCCGCCTCGGCGCCATCGAAGACCTGGCCGACCTGCGCCTCGCCCAATGGGCCCACATGCTCGGCTTCCGCGGCCACTTCTCCACCCGAAGCCGCCACTACGGCCCCACTCTCGGCGACCTTCGCGCCGCGCGCGAGCAGCACGCCCGCGATGACGACATCACCACAGGCCGCCTGCCGCTCTTCGACGAGGACACCGTTCTCACCGTCAGCGAATGGGCCTACGCAGGCAAAGGCCATTCCGCCGGGGACCTGCTTCTCGCCGCAGCCATCACCGCCTCCATGCCCGCATACGCCCACGGACACCGAGAGGAGGCGTCATGACCGTACCCGCGAGCGAGGAGCGGATGTGGACGGTGCAGCGGCTCGCCGACTTCCTCGGCATTCCGACGACCACGCTCTACCAGTGGCGCTACCTCGGCAAGGGCCCAAGGGGTTGCAAGATCGGGCGCCACGTGCGCTACCTCCCCGAGGACGTCTACGCCTGGGTGCGTGAGCAGTCATGACGGTCTACGACAGGTGGCACAAGTCCAGACCACGCCCAGGGGACGCCAAGTGCGCCGAACACAACCGCGTGCCCTCTTCCGACCACGGCAAGGGCGAACGCTGGCAGGTCCGTTGGCGCGACGACCACGGTGAACAGCGGAAGAAGAACTTCGACAAGCGCGCCGCAGCCGACGCGTTCGACGCCAAGGTCAAGAACGAACTGGCCGTCGGCACCTACGTGGATCCCAGCGCCGGCAAGGTCCTCTTCCGCCAGCGCGCGGACGAATGGCTGAGATCGGCACCGTTCGACGAGGCCGTCCACGACCAGGTCGCGATGAGGCTCCGCAACCACATCTATCCCGTCCTGGGCGACCGGGAGATGCGCGTGCTGGCCAACCGGCCATCGATGGTCCAAGCCTGGCTACGCGGGCTACAGGGCGAACTGGCCCCTTCCTACATCAGGGTCCTGCTGGCGCACGTGTCCGCTGTCTTCTCCGCGGCCGTGGACGACGGCCTCGTCGCGCGGAACCCATGCAAGGCATCGGTCGTGCGAGCGCCGAAGGTCTCACGCGACAAGGTGAAGCCGTGGACGTACGAGATGGTGGAAGGCATGCGGGCCGCTCTCGGGCAGAGATACGCCGCGATGGTCGACATCGGGGCCGGCCTCGGTCTGAGGCAAGGCGAAATCTTCGGCCTGACCGTTGATGACGTCGACTTCCTTCGGCGGGTCGTCCACGTGCGCCGCCAGGTGAAGATCATTCGTAGCAGGCAGGTCTTCGCTCCACCGAAAGGCGGGAAGACGCGCGACGTTCCGCTTCCGGACTCGGTGGCGCTCCGGCTCTCCGCCCACCTCGCCGTCTTCCCCGCCGTGGACGTCACGCTGCCCTGGCTGGCGCTCGCCGGCAAGCCGGTGACGCACCGACTGCTCTTCTCCACGCCGAACGGCAACGCGATCCACTGCACGTACTTCAACCAAGGACAGTGGCGGTTGGCCCTCGTCCGCGCGGGCATCGTGCCCGCCCCTCCCCAAGGCCAGATGCCCGAGTCGCACCGCGAGCACGGCATGCACGCTCTTCGCCACTTCTACGCCTCCGTACTGCTCGACGGGGGCGAGAGCATCAAGGCCCTCAGCGAGTACCTCGGGCACCACGACCCGGGCTTCACCCTCCGCACGTACACGCACCTCATGCCGTCCAGCGAGGACCGCACCCGCAAGGCCGTCGACCAGGTCTTCGGGACACACTCACCCGAGCCGTGTGCCCTCGATGTGCCCTCTCAAGAAGCCTGACCCACGTAACCGCAGGTCAGAAGCTCAGAGAACAACTACCAGCACTTCAGCCGGAACGGCCGCTGAGACCGTCGCCTTCGCCGAGCAGCAGTGCGGCGACCGCTTCCGGGGCCTCATGCATGGCGTCGTGGCCGGTCGGGAGGTCGTGGACCTGCCAACCCGGATCGGCTCGGAGCCGGGTGCGGAGTTCGGCGAACGGCGTCCTGTCCTCCCATCCCGAGCAGTAGACGAACTCCCGGCGGGGGACCTGGGCGTGCCCGCCTGCGAGCCGGATCCCCTGCAGGAACGAGGCGAGGGGATGGGGACGGCGGCGGGGATCGCCGCCGTCCGGCGGTCGGACGGCGTAGCCGGTGGTCGCGGCCCCGGCAGCGAACACTTCCCGGTAGCGCTCGGTCGTCGACGACCAGCACGACTCGCCGTCGCGCGGTACGTAGGCGTCGAGATGCACCAGTCGTGAGACCCGGCCCTCGGCGCGATCGGCGGCGGCGGCGATCACCATCCCGCCGTAGCTGTGGCCGACCAGCGTCGCGCTGGTGACGTGGGCGCGATCGAGGAGCCGCAACACGTCGTCGGCGTGCGTGTCGAGGTTGGCGGTCGCGACCGTCGCGTCGTCGTCGTCCGGCCGCAGACCGGTCAGGGTCAGGGCGTGAACGGCATGACCCGCACGCTCCAGCAGCGGAACCACCGCCTCGAACGACCAGGAGCCGTGCCAGCCGCCGGGCACCAGAACGAACGTCGCCATGCGTTTCTGCCTTCTCTCAAGCCGCGGCATCGAGGCACGCCGCCTCGATGCCATGTGATCCGGTCGGGCGCTCCGCGCGATCGAGGAACGCTCCGCATGAAGGCAGTTTCACCGGAGCAAGGTGTGGCTTGCCACCGATAGGATGCCAACTTATGCCCGTTCGCCGCCAACCTCGCCGGGACGCCGGTGTGACGTCACACCTGTGGCCGTCCGGCGGGCGCCACCTCTGGCCGTCCGGCGAGACGAGCACGGTGCAGTCGCACGCACGGGGACACCTGGTATACGCGGCCAGCGGCGTCCTGGCGGTTCACACCGAGCGCGGCACGTCGATCGTGCCCGCCAACCGGGTCGCCTGGACCCCCGCCGGGTTCACGCACCACCATCGCGCCCACGGCGACACCGACATGCGGATCGTCTTTCTCGCGCCGGCCCTCGCCCGGCTCATACCAGACCATCCCGCAGTGTTCCTGGCCTCCGACCTCGCCCGCGAGATCCTGCTCGCCCTGACCGGCCCCCGCAACTACGACGACGCCGCGCCTGCCTACAGCCGCTCCGCGCGCTCTCGCCTCCTTCGAGTCCTCGTCGACGAACTCCGCGAAGCCCACGAACAGCCACTGCACCTGCCGCAGCCACGGGACGACCGACTGCGGGCCATCGCCCGGATGCTGTACGAGTCGCCGGGAGACAACGCCACGCTGGCCGAACTCGGGAAGACGGTCGGAGCCGGCACCCGCACCCTCAGCCGGCTGTTCCGCGACGAACTCGGCATGACCTTCTACGAGTGGCGCACGCAGCTACGCATCCACCACGCGCTCGTGCTCCTCGCCGACGGCCACGACACCATCCGAACCGCCGGCGCCTGCGGATGGGCCAACCCCAGCAGCTTCATCGCGGCATTCACCAACATCATCGGAACGACCCCGGGCCGCTACCGGGTCAGTCGCCGGACCGCCGCCCGCGCATCGCGGCTCCCCGAACCGCCTGGCCCCTCACCCGGGTGAAGCTGGCACGGTAGGCCGTGGGAGTGAGCCCGACCCGGCCGGCCAGGTGCTTGCGAAGGGAGTCCGCGCTGCCCAGACCGCTCTGCTCCGCCACCTGGTCCATGGGCAGCTCGGTGGTCTCCAGCAGCTCCCTGGCCCGGTCGACGCGCCGGTGCAGCAGCCACTGGAGCGGGCTGAGCCCCGTCTCCGCGTGGAAGCGCCTGGTCAGGGTCCGTACGCTCATCCCGGCGTGACGGGCCAGGTCCGCGAGGGTGAGCGGGCGATCGAGGTGTTCGAGCGCCCAGGCCCGGGTGGGGGCGAGCGACGTGCCGCGGTCGTCGGGCAGCGGGGTCTCGATGAACTGCGCCTGGCCCCCCGGCCGTACGGGAGGGACGACCGCGAGCCGCGCGGCCGTGTTGGCGACCGCCGCGCCGTAGTCGAGCCTGACCAGATGCAGGCACAGGTCGATGGCGGCCGCGGCGCCCGCCGAGGTGAAGATGCCGCCGTCCTCGACGAAGAGCAGGTCGGGCTGGACGTCGACCGAGGGGAAGCGGGCGGCGAGGTCGTCGGCCAGTCCCCAGTGGGTGGTGGCGCGGCACCCGTCCAGCAGGCCGGCCTGGGCCAGGACGAACGCGCCCGTGCAGAGCGAGGCGATGCGCGCGCCGCCGGCCGCGGCCTTCCGCAGGGCGTCGAGGACCTCCGCGGGAGCCTGCTCGCCGCCGCTGCCGACGGCGAGCACCGTGTCGGCGCCCTCCATCACGTCCAGGCCGTCCGTCACCACGATGTCGGGACCCCCCACGGTCGGCACCGTGCCCGGCCGCGCCGTACAGACGCGCACGTCATAGTGGGGGACGTTGTTGAACACCATGAGCGGGATCGAGACGTCGAAGCTGAGCACGGGGGGCACGATTACCGCGGCGACGAGGTGCATGGCCAGATCTTCCGGATAGTTGGCATTCCAGCCACTATGTCACGGGGCCGCGGATCGGCACTGTTGTCCTCATGACATCTCATGTGATCGTGGGTCGCGGGGCTGCCGCGTCGAGGGCCGCTCTGCTGCTCGCCGAGGACGGCGAACGGGTGCGGATGATCAGCCGCACGGGTGGCGGGCCCGACCACCCGCTCGTCGACAAGGTCGCCGCGGACGCGACCGACACCGATCGGCTCACCGAGCTGACCGAGGGGGCGGACACGCTGTTCTCCACCGCCGCGCCGCCGTACCACGCCTGGCCCGAGCAGTTCCCCGCCCTGGCCGGATCCCTGCTCACCGCGGTGAAGCGGACCGGCGTCGCCTACGTCATGCTCGGCAACCTCTACGCCTACGGGCCGGTGGACGGGCCGATCACGCCGGACTTCCCGCTCACCGCGACCGGGCGCAAGAGCCTGGTCAGGGCGCGCATCTGGGAGGAGGCCGCAGCCTCGGGAGTGAAGGTCACCGAGGTGCGGGCCGCCCAGTTCTACGGCGCCGGCGCCTTCTCGGTGTTCAGCCTCATGGTGCAGCGGCAGGTGCTGGAGGGCAGGCCCGTGCTGGTGCCGCAGGAGCTCGACGTGCCGCACAGTTACTCGGCGATCGGCGACACCGCACGCACGCTGGTCGCCGCGAGCCGCCACGAGCAGGCGTACGGCCGGGCCTGGCACGTGCCCACCTCGACGCTGTCGGTACGGGAACTGGCCGGGCGACTCGCCGACCTCTCGGGAGCGCCCGAGCCGCGGATGGAGGAGATGACCGAACGCGACCTGACCTTGCTCGCGTTCACCGAGCCGTTCTGGGCGGAGCTGCACGAAGTGCTCACCAAGCCCGGCCACCCGTTCGTCATCGACTACTCCGAGACCGAGAAGATCCTCGGCGTGAGCGCCACACCGGTCGACGACGTGCTCCGAGAAGTGCTCTAGCTCCGTCACGGCCATGGTGTCCACCGTCAGGGGATCACTGGGCGAAACCGGGCAAGGTCAAGCCCTCGTGGCGGCCCGGGTAGCGGGACAGGAGCCGGGCCTTCCCCGTGGTGACGTCCACCCCGTACGTGCTCGTGTCCCCCTTGGCCCCGTAGGCGATCGTGACCTCGTGGCCGTTCAGCCAGGGACCCGCGCCCATGGCCTGGCCCCCGCCCTTCGGCATGCCGCGCATGGTCACCTTGCGGAGGATCCGGCCGGTCCTGGCGTCGAGCACGGTCAGCCTGTTCCGGGCGAGGTCGTCCGTCGCGGGGGCGGCGCCGTCCCTGCCGAAGGCGACAACCGTGCGACCGTCAGGGGCGGTCTCGCTGAACATGATGAACACGCCGTCGAAGCGCACCGGCCTGCCTCCGCCGGCGACGGGCATCAGCCACAGGTCCGTCTTGATGTACCGGACCAGCTCGGCGACGCCGCCCTTGATGGCGACCGGCTCGTACTTCCCGTTGATCGGCACCGTCCTACCCGTGCGCGTGTCGATCAGCGAGCCGGGCTGCTTGCTGCCCTCGCGCGGGTCGAAGGCCAGGTAACGGCCGTCGTCGGAGACCACGAGCATGGAGCCGACGCCGATCCGGTCCTCCTTCACGGTGGCGGTGGAGATCGTCTTCGCGCCGGTGACCAGGTCGCGCACCACGTGCGCCTGCGCCTGGCGGCTGTAGTACGCGAGCAGGCGCCCGTCCCTGCTGATCGCGACCGGCGTGGTGTCCATTCTCGTGGTCTGGGCCAGCGCCTGCGGCACGCGGTACGTGGTGCCGGCGGCGGTGACCACCCGCCACTCGACGGCGCTGCAGTCCAGATGCCGCTCCGCGTCCACTTCGCAGGAGGTCAGGTACGCGTGGCTGAGCGGTCCCACTCGGCCCTCGGGCAGGTCGTGGACCGTGTCCAGGCGCTGGGGCGTGGCCGGTGGGTTCGCGCCCTGACCCGGCAGCGTCACCACGGCCGTCGTCACGCCCAGGACCACGGCCGTGGCGAGCGCGGCCAGCGCCGTGCCGGTGCGACGCCTGCGACGGTGACCCGCGATGGCCAGGTCGGCCAGGTCCACCAGAGGGGCGTCGTCGGCGATGCCGTTCAGTGCCTCGCGCAGCCGCGTCATGGGGCCACCTCCGCGATCTCGGAGTCGGACAGCAGGTGCGCCAGCTCGGGCGCGTGTTCGCGCAGGCGGGCCAGCGCGTGGTGGGTCTGGCTCTTGACGGTGCCGACGGCACAGCCGAGCACCTCGGCCGTCTGCGCCTCGGTGAGGTCCTCGCGGAAGCGCAGCACGATCACCGCGCGCTGCTTGGGCGTCAGCCTCGCCAGGGCCTGGCGCAGGACCATGCGGTCGAGCGCGGCGTCGTCGTAGGAGACGCCGCGCTCGGGCGGGTCGCCGCTGGGCAGTTCGAGACGCCGCCGACGCTGCCAGGAGATGTACTGGTTGACCAGCGCCTTGCGGGTGTACGCCTCGGGGTTGCCGCCCCGTGACAGCTTGTGCCACTGGCCCACGACGTTGGTCAGGACACTCTGCAGCAGGTCCTCGGCGAGGTGGGCGTCGCCCGTCAGCAGGTACGCGGTGCGCATGAGCGCCTGCTGGCGGGCGAGCACGAACTCGCGGAAGCCGTCGTGACGATCCAAGGTGGGACTCCTCTCGCCCGTTGCCAACGCGATCGGCGGGGCGAAAGGTTGCAGGACTTCTTACCTTTCGAGATCGACGGTGAAGGCGTCGAAGGCGGCGTGTCCCGCCGGGGCGTCCCCGTGGGAGGCGGCGAACAGCCCGAGCACCGCACCCACCCACCGGCCCTGCGTGGCGTGGAACGGCTCGCCGATCTCGCGCAGGCCGTCCCCGGTGTCGGCCAGGAACGTGACCACCGCGCCCTGCCCGACACGCGCGCCCAGGGTGACGGCCACGCCCTCGGGCACGGGCACCGGCGCGGAGCCCGCGCACACCACGGCGGGCCCGTCCTGCGTCGACTCGACCGCCACGTACGCGGAGGTGCGGCCGACCACGGCCAGGCCCGCCCGGCCCTCGCCGTGCAGGGTGACCTGGGTGACGACCGTGCAGGGCTCGCCGGGGAGCCGCTGGGTGAGGACTGCCGGGCGTTCCCACAGGTCCGCGGGGCCCGGCACGCAGGTGAGCCGGAGTGTCCCGTCGCGCAGCTCCCACCAGGACGGGTCGGGGTTGGCCTGCCAGCTCCACTGCGGGCCGAGGCCGGGCCCGGCGAAGTCGTCGGACGTGGCCGGCGCGGCCGGCTCCCCGCCCGGCACGGGCACGGGCCCGCCCGGCACCGGGACGCCGTCCGCGCCCATGACCGGCCAGCCGTCCCGCCACTCCATGGGCTGCAGGTGCACGACCCGGCCGTACGGGCCGCGGTCCTGGAAGTGCATGAACCAGTGCTCACCGGACGGGGTGTCCACCCAGCCGCCCTGGTGCGGGCCGTTGACGTCGGTGCCGCCCTGCTCCAGCACGATCCGGTCCTCGTACGGTCCGAAGATCGACCGGGACCGGAACACCGACTGCCAGCCCGTCGCCACGCCGCCGGCCGGGGCGAAGACCCAGTAGTGGCCGTCGTGCCGGTACAGCTTCGGGCCCTCCAGCGTGCGGTAGCCGGGCAGCAGGTCGGCGTCGATGACGATCGCGCCCTCGTCGAGCACCCGGCTCGCGTCGGGCGCCATGCGGTGCAGCGTGAGCCGGTTGCTGATCCCCGCCCGGCTCTTCGCCCAGGCGTGCACCAGGTACGCCTGGCCGTCCTCGTCCCACAGCGGACACGGGTCGATGAGGCCGAGACCCGGCTTGACCAGGTGCGGCTCGCTCCACGGACCCCGCGGGTCCTCGGCGTTGACCTGGTGGATCCCCACGTCGGGGTCCCCGTAGAAGATCCAGAAGCGGCCGTCGTGGTGGCGCAGCGAGGGCGCCCACACGCCGCAGCCGGGACGCACCTCGTCGTGGCCGGCGGTCACGGCGTGCCCGATGATCGTCCAGTTGACCAGGTCGCGCGAGTGCAGGATCGGCAGGCCCGGGACCTTGGTGAAGGTGGAGGCGGTCAGGTAGAAGTCGTCGCCCACGCGGATCACGTCGGGGTCCGACCAGTCGGCGTTGAGCACGGGGTTGCGGTAGGTGTCGGCGGGGTCCAGGGGCACGGTGGATCTCTCCTGGTCGATCAACATGTTGTCTCAGGGACTCTATCTGCAACCGGTTGCAGAAACCATCCTCCAATGTCCGGGTCAGGACGGCCGAAAGCACGCCGTCACCGGCGCCCGACCCGCCAGTCTTCGCCCGAGCAGACGGCCTGACCCTCGCAACCGTTTCCAAAGCCCCTCCCGGGGGGAGCGGCCCTAGGCTGGAGTCCTTGGGGCCCGGACACGGAGACCCGGACAGGGGAGACTCGGACAGGGAGACACGAGAGCATGGCGGCTGGCGACGGCGACGGTTGGGCGGAGTGCGGACGAGGTCACCGGCACTGGGGACTGCACGGCGCCTCCGGGCTGCTCGCCGTCCACCATGACCAGGCCGGCGTGCCGTACGTGCTCATGCAGAAGCGCTCGTGGTGGAGCCACCACGGCGGCACATGGGGCCTGCCGGGAGGCGCGCTCGACAGCCACGAGGACGCCGTCGCCGGCGCGCTGCGCGAGGCCCGCGAGGAGGCCGCGCTCCCGGCCGACGCGCTGCGGATCAAGGGCGTGTACATGGATGACCACGGCGGATGGGCGTTCGAGACGGTGATCGCCGAGTCGGCCGAGCTGCTGCCCGCCGTCCCCACCAACGGGGAGAGCGACGAGCTGCGCTGGGTGCGCCTGCCGGAGATCACCGAGCTGCGGCTGCACCCCGGGTTCGCGGAGACCTGGCAGGAGGTGCGGCAGGAGCTGCGGCCCGAGACGCTCGTCCTCGACGTGGCGAACATCGTGGGCGCCCAGGCCGAGCACGGCTGGTGGAACGACCGGCTCGGCGCCGCCACCCGGCTGCTCGGCGAGGTGTCACGGCTGGCGCCGGCCCACCCCGTGCTGGAGCGGTGGTACCCCCGGATCGTGGCCGTCGTGGAGGGGGCCGCCCGCGAGGTTCCGGACGTGGCGGGCATCCAGGTGGTGGCCGCCACCGGCAGCGGCGACGACGCCGTCGTGGAGGTCGTACGGCGGGCACGGCCGTGGGAGCGGGTGCTCGTCGTGACCGCCGACCGGGGCCTGAAGGAGCGCGTCACCGAGCTCGGCGCCACCACCCAGGGCCCCAGGTGGCTGCTGTCGCAGCTCACCGGCTAGGACCCCGCCGGTCCGGTACCCCGGCGCCACGGCAGCCGCTAAGGTGGTGTGCGCACTGGAGGGTTCGCATAGTGGACGAGTGCAGCCGCCTTGAAAGCGGCCAGGTCAGCGATGGCCTCGTGGGTTCGAATCCCACACCCTCCGCTCGGCTCCGGCTCCCCCCGGCGGCCTAGTCCCGCCCCGGGGCCGCCGCCGGCTCCCGCATCCCCGCGAAGCCGTCGCCCACGTACGCCGCGAGCTGCAGGAAAGCGTCGCGCGTGCCCTCCTGCAACCGGTCCAGGTCGATCTCCGCGCCCTCCTCCAGATGCGGGTCGTACGGCACCCGGATCACGGCGCGGCAGCGGGCGGCGAAGTGGGCCTCCAGCTTGTTGAGGTCGACGGCCGACTTCGTCCGCGGCCGGACGCTGCACAGCACCACGGTCGCGTCCCGTACCAGGTCGCCGTAGTGGTGCGCCTCCAGCCAGTCGAGCGTGGCCGAAGCGGCCCGCGCGCCGTCCACCGACGGCGAGCTGACCAGCACGATCTGGTCGGCCAGGCCGAGCACGCCGCCCATGGCGGAGTGCAGCAGGCCGGTACCGCAGTCGGTGATGCAGATGGAGTAGAAGTTCTCCAGCACCTGCGAGACGGACTGGTAGTCCGCGCCGCTGAACGCCTCCGACACCGACGGGTCCCGGTCGGAGGCCAGCACCTCCAGCCGCGACGGCGCCTGCGAGGTGAAGGCCCTGATGTCCACGTACCTCTTGACCTGGTCACGCTCGTTGAGCAGGTCGCGGACCGTCGCCGACGTCTCCAGCACCAGCTTGTCGGACAGCGTGCCGCGGTCGGGGTTGGCGTCCACGGCGATGACGCGGTCGCCGCGCGTCTGGGCGAGCGTCGCGCCGAGGCCGACCGTGGTCGTGGTCTTGCCGACGCCGCCCTTCAGGCTGAGCACGGCCACGCGGTGGTGGCCCGTGGCGACCGGGGTGCGGGCCCTGGCCAGCAGCTCGCGACGGCGGCGCACCTCCGGCGGCTCACCCGGCTTGATCCAGCCGCCCGACGCCTTGTACACCAGGCGCCGCCAGCCCTTGGAGGGGGCGTTGCGGCGGCCGCGGAGCAGCGTCTCGGGGTCGAGGCTCTCGGCGGTCGGCTTGCCGGTGACGGGCGGGCGCGGGGAGGCGGTGAAGACGGGGACGGGCGCGGGGCGGCTCGGCCTGCGCACCGGCGGCGCGGGCTCCGGCGCCGGGGTCGGCGGGGCTGCGGGGGCCACGGGCGGCTGGGCCTGAGAGGCGCGCTGCCGTGCGGGCGGCTCGGGGAACTCGGGCGGCTCCGGACGGTCCAGCCCCCTGCCGTGGGCACCGCCGGCCAGGGGGTGCGGGACCGTGTCGTACGTGCGCCGGCCCGCGTCATGCCGGCCCGCGTCATGCCTGCCCACGTCGTGTGGGCCCGTGTCGTGCCGGCCCGTGTCGTGCGGGCGGGGGTCTGGCGTGGCCTGGAGGGCTTCCTGGGCGCCGAACGCGGGCGGGTGGGTGAGTGGCCTGCCCTCGGCGGGCGCGGCGGACCGCTGGTCGTCGTGCGCCACGGCCTCCCCGAAGAGCGGCTCGGCGTCCCCGAAGGGCGGCTCGGCGTCCTCGGGCCGGTCCGTCGCTGCGCCGGAGCTCGCGTGGTCGGAGCGGGCGTCGCCGGTGCGGGTGTCCTCGGGCCGGGTCTCGTCCTCACCGGGCGCGGTCTCCGCGGCCCGCGCCTCCTCGGACTGCCGCGTCTCGGGCTGCCTCGCATCGGGCTGCCGGGTCTCGG
Organism: Nonomuraea sp. NPDC005501; assembly: GCF_040605905.1. Classification (NCBI taxonomy): domain Bacteria; kingdom Bacillati; phylum Actinomycetota; class Actinomycetes; order Streptosporangiales; family Streptosporangiaceae; genus Nonomuraea; species Nonomuraea sp. NPDC005501. The sequence goes on from NZ_JBEXDT010000001.1 coordinate 308,150, forward strand.
ACTGCCGGGTCTCGGACTGCTGCGCATCGGACGGCCACACGACGGGCGGCCGTACGTCCGGCGAGGTCGTGTCCGGGGAGCCCAGGTCCTCCCGTACCTCCGAGGGCTGTGAGTCGAAGGCGTTGAAGCGCTCAGGCGGGAGCGGCCACTCCAGCGGCTCCGACCAGGCCGTGCGCTCGTCGGCCGCGCGTCCCGCCGTGGCAGTCGGGTCGTCGCCGTCCCGCACCGGCCGCAGCTGGGGCAGCGAGGGGTACGTCTCGCCGTCGTCGGCCCGGGGCAGCGGCTTGAGCGGCTCCAGGAACGCCTCGTCCGGCCGTCCGGCCCCGGCCGCCGCCGGGTCGTCCCGTTCGTCCCGTTCGTCCCCCCGCCTCGCGTCGAACGGCGCCGCGGGCGTCTCGAACGCCGACGGCTCACCGAACGCGCCTGTCCGCCCCGGCTGGTCGTACGCGGACGGCTGAGCGGGCGCGGGCGGCTGCTCGGGCGTGGGCGGCTGGTCGAAGGAGGACGGCTGCTCGAAGGAGGACGGCTGGTCGAAGGGCGACGGCGGCTGGAGCCACTGGGTCGAGGCGTCATCCTCCCGCCCCGCCTCATCCTCCCCGGCGCCGGAGTCCACCGCGTCCGGGTTCGAGCTGTACATCGACCCGGCGGCGGCCCGGAACAGCGGCTGCGGCGGTACGTCCGGCGGCGTCACCGACCGCCAGGGGTCCTGAGGGTACGGCGAAGCGGACGGCTCGTCGGCGGAGCCGGTGGAGCCGGCCGGTACGGACGCCTCCTCCGACTCCTTGATCGCGTCGAGCCAGGCAAGCTGCTCCTCGAGCGATTCCTCGCGGTCGTGTCTCGCCACCGTGGTCCCCCTCGGGTGGGTGTAAAGGGGCAGCAAATCTTCTGAAGATTAACGCCAGGTGTTCCCATGGTCGCAGCCAACCCACAACTTCTTTGCCCGGTTACGGTGGTGACATGCGAGCCATCGAGATCGCCCGGCCGGGCGGCCCAGAGGTCCTGGAGTGGCGTGAGGTGCCTGATCCGCGTCCCGAGCAGGGCCAGGTCGTCATCGAGGTGACCGCCGCCGGGGTCAACAGAGCGGACGTGCTCCAGCGAAACGGTTTCTACGACCCGCCGCCGGGCGCCCCGCCGTACCCGGGCCTGGAGGTCTCAGGCGTGGTGGCGGAGGTCGGCGCGGGCGTGCCGGGGTTCGAGTCCGGTGACCGGGTGTGCGCGCTGCTGGCCGGCGGCGGCTACGCCGAGCGGGTGGCCGTGCCGTGGGAGCAGGTGATGCCGGCGCCCGAGGGCCTGCCCCTGGACGAGGCGGCGGCGCTGCCGGAGGTCGCCTGCACGGTGTGGTCCAACGTGTTCATGCTGGCGCGGCTGCGCAAGGGCGAGACGCTGCTGGTCCACGGCGGGGCCAGCGGGATCGGGACGTTCGCCGTCCAGCTCGCCAAGGCGCTCGGCTCGCGGGTGGTGACCACGGCCGGCACCGACGCCAAGCTGGCGCGGCTGCGGGAGCTGGGCGCCGACGAGACCGTCAACTACCGCGAGCAGGACTTCTCCGACCTCGTGCGGGCCGACGTGATCCTCGACATCATCGGCGCCCGCTACCTGGCCGGCAACCTCCGGGCGCTCAACACCGGAGGACGCCTGGTGATCATCGCCCTCCAGGGCGGCGCCAAGGCCGAGATCGACCTCGGGCTCCTCCTCACCAAGCGGGCGGCCGTCCACGGCACGACGCTGCGCTCCCGCCCCGCCGAGGAGAAGGGCGTCATCGTGCGCAGCGTCGTGGACAACGTCTGGCCGCTGGTCGCCGCCGGGGCGCTGCGTCCCGTGGTGCACGCGCGGGTGCCGATGAGCGACGCGGCCGAGGCGCACCGCATCCTGGATTCCGGGGAACACATCGGCAAGATCCTGCTAGTACGGTGAAACCTATGAGTGCTGAGGACAACAACACCTCTCGCATCGTGGTGGTCGGGCCAGACTTCCAGGGGCAGAGCGACAGTGGGGAAGAGGAGCGCTCGGTCACCAACCTGGTCGAGCAGCCCGCCAAGGTCATGCGCATCGGCAGCATGATCAGGCAGCTCCTGGAGGAGGTCCGCGCGGCGCCGCTGGACGACGCCAGCCGCAAGCGGCTGAAGGACATCCACCAGTCCTCGATCAAGGAGCTGGAGGACGGCCTGGCGCCCGAGCTGGTGGACGAGCTGGAGCGGCTGTCCCTGCCCTTCACCGACGACAACGGCACGCCGCCGAGCGACGCGGAGCTCCGCATCGCCCACGCGCAGCTCGTCGGCTGGCTGGAGGGGCTGTTCCACGGGATCCAGACCACGCTGTTCGCGCAGCAGATGGCCGCTCGGGCCCAGCTGGAGCAGATGCGCAGGGCGCTGCCCGGCGTACCGCACGGCGAGGAGCACCGCCCGCCGGGCGGCTCCGGCCCCTACCTGTAGTCGCGGGAGGGCGGCCCGTAGAGCTCCTCGAGCACGCGGGCCACGCCGTGGTCGTCGTTGGCCGCGGTCACGTGGTCGACCGCGGCCAGGACGGCCGGATGCGCGTTGGCGACGGCGTACGAGGTGCCTGCCCAGCTCAGCATGGGCAGGTCATTCGGCATGTCGCCGAACGCCACGACCTCCGAGGGTTTGATCTCGTGCCGCTCCGCCAGCACGGCCAGCGCCGTGGCCTTGGTCACACCGTGAGCGCTCATCTCGACGAGGCTGCGGCCGCTGGAGTGCGTGGCGGTCACCAGGTGCCCCACGAGCTCGTGGACGGTCTCGTGGAGCGCGTCGGGGTCCATGTGGGGGTGCAGGGCCAGCAGCTTGGCACAGGGCTGCGAGGTCAGCGTGCGGATGCCGACGCGCAGCCCGGCGACGGCCTTGCTGTCCCAGCCGCCGAGTGGAAATTCGGACTCATGCGCAAATCCCCCCTCATACTCGACCGAAAATGCGAGTTCGGGCACGTTCGCTCTTAGCTGAGCGACGACTTGTTCCAGCACATCGGCCGCGATCAGGTGAGATTCGACTATGCGTTCCGTATGCAGGTCGTAGATCAGGGCGCCGTTCGCACAGATTGCCAGCCCGCGGTGACGGAGCGCACCCGCCACTCCGCTCATCCACCGGGGCGGCCGCCCGGTGACGAACACGAGCATGGCGCCCGCCTCTTCGACCCTCGCGAAGGCCGCAGCCGTCCGGGGAGAGACGGTTCCGTCAGCGCGCAGGGCGGTGCCGTCGAGGTCAGTGGCCACAAGACGCGGCGCGGGGAGACTCTGCATAACACGTTCCAGTTTGCCGGGTGATGCCGCCGGCGAGAAATCTTCCCAGAGACGGGAACACCAACGCGCCAGAATGGTGTTAGATGTGGTGGCGTTGTATTAGCTGATCCCGTAGTGAAAACCAGCATGACTTTGTCTGAGCCACCCCGGGGTGCTTGCTGTACGACACACCGGGACTCGCGAGGTGCGGGTCCCATAGATTCACATCCTGAGGGAGAGCTTTTATGGCTCAGGGAACCGTCAAGTGGTTCAACGCCGAGAAGGGCTTCGGCTTCATCGCCCCGGACGGCGGTGCGCCGGACGTGTTCGTGCACTTCTCTGAGATCGTCGGCAACGGCTACCGCAGCCTTGAAGACGGCCAGCGGGTCGAGTTCGAGATCACGCAGGGACAGAAGGGGCCGCAGGCCTCCCAGGTCCGTGCCATCTGACCTGTAGCAGCGAGTCAGGCCGGGGTCCGCGTCCAGCGGGCTTCCGGCCTTTCGCGTTCCAGAGGCCCGTACGGGCCTCGTACGGCCGCCGAGAAGGACAAGGGCCCGGCGACCCCCGCAAGGGGTCTCCGAGCCCTCTCAAGGCCGCGTACGGCCTACTTCTCGGCGGTCCGGGCCGGCCTACTTCTTGGCGGGCTCCAGGACGTCGAGGCCGACGTACGGGCGCAGGGCCTCCGGCACCACGACCGAGCCGTCGGCCTGCTGGTGGTTCTCCAGGATGGCGACGATCCAGCGCGTGGTGGCCAGGGTGCCGTTGAGCGTGGCCACGTGCTGCGGCTTGCCGTCCTTGTCGCGGAAGCGCACCCCCAGCCGGCGGGCCTGGAACTCCGTGCAGTTGGAGGTCGAGGTCAGCTCCCGGTAGCGGCCCTGGGTGGGGATCCACGCCTCGCAGTCGAACTTGCGCGCCGCCGACATGCCGAGGTCGCCCGCCGCCGTGTCGATGATCCGGTAGGGCACCTCCACCGCGTCGAGCATCTCCTTCTCCCAGGCCAGCAGCCGCTGGTGCTCCTCGTGCGCCTCCTCCGGCCGTACGTAGGAGAACATCTCCACCTTGTCGAACTGGTGGACGCGGATGATGCCCCGCGTGTCCTTGCCGTACGAGCCGGCCTCGCGGCGGAAGCAGGACGACCAGCCCGCGTAGCGCAGCGGCAGCTCGTCGCCGCCGAGGATCTCCTGGGCGTGGTAGCCCGCCAGCGCCACCTCGGAGGTGCCGACCAGGTAGAGGTCGTCCTCGGGAAGGCGGTAGATCTCCTTGTCGTGGGCCACGTGGAAGCCGGTGCCCTGCATGGTCTCCGGCTTGACCAGCACCGGAGTGATCATGGGGGTGAAGCCGGCGGCGATGGCCTGCTGCATCGCCATGTTGAGCAGGCCGAGCTGGAGCCGGGCGCCGACGCCCTTGAGGAAGAAGAACCGCGAGCCGGACACCTTGGCGCCCCGCTCCATGTCGATCGCGTCGAGCAGCTCGCCGATCTCCAGGTGGTCCTTCGGCTCGAAGTCGAACCGGCGCGGCTCGCCGTGGGTCTCCAGCACGACGTAGTCGTCCTCGCCGCCGTGCGGCGCGCCCTCCTCGACGAGGTTGGGCACCGTCTGCATGAGCTCGTCGAGCTCGCCGCCCAGCCGCTCGGCCTCCGACTCGGCGGCCTTGACCGCGCTCGCCAGCTCCTTGGCCCGGGTCAGCAGCGCAGCCTTCTCCTCGCCCTGCGCCTTCGACACCGACTTGCCGAAACTCTTCTGCTCGGCGCGCAGCGACTCGAAGCCGGTCAGCGCGGAGCGCCGGCGCTCATCGAGGTCGAGCAGCGTGTCGACGACGGCGTCGTCCTCACCGCGGGCACGCTGCGACGCCCGGAGCCGGTCGGGGTCCTCACGAAGGGTACGCAGGTCAATCACAAGGAAAGGCTACCGGCGCGGGACGTCTCCTCGCCCCTCGATTCCCGGACGTCGCCGCTGCGGCCCGTCAGACCTCGCCGGAGCGGATCCGGGCCAGCCAGCCGCCCGCCTCGGCGAACTCCTCGTCGGCCGTGCCCCGCTTGACCCGGGGCACGACGCCGTCGGCCCGCGGATAGCTGCCGAGGAAGCGCACCTCGTCGCAGATCCGGTGGAGCCCGGAGATGGCCTCGCCGACCCGGGCGTCGGCGACATGGCCCTCGAAGTCGAAGTGGAAGAAGTAGCGGCCGATGCCGTCGCCGGTGGGCCGCGACTCGATGCGGGTCAGGTTGACGCCGCGCACGGAGAACTCGGTCAGCATCTCCAGCAGCGCGCCCGGGTGGTCGTCGGCGAGGAAGACGACGAGCGTGGTGCGGTCGGACCCGGTCGGCCCGGGCAGCGGACCGCCGGGACGGGCCACCTTGACGAACCTCGTCACCGTGTCGGTGCGGTCCCCGATGTCGCCGGCCAGCTCCACCAGGTTGTAGTGCTCGCCCGCGATGCGCGCCGCGATCGCCGCGTCGTACGGCGAGCTGGGCAGCGACACCTCCTGGGCCGCGGCGGCCGTCGAGGGCGCCGCCACCACCACCGCGTCGGGCAGCTCCCGGGAGAGGAACGCGCGGCACTGGGTGATGGCCGCGGGATGGGTGTAGACGCGCTTGATGCGCGGGATCTCCGTGCCGGGCCGGGCCAGCAGCGAGAAGCGCACCGGCAGCAGCAGCTCGGCGTTGATCAGGAGAGGCTCGCCCCAGGCGAACTCGTCCAGCGTCGTGGTGATCGCCCCCTCGACGGAGTTCTCCAGCGGCACGACGGCGCCGTCGGCCTCGCCGCTGCGCGCGGCGGCCAGCGCGGCGCTCACGGTCGGGCAGGGCAGACGCTCGGCGCCGGGATCCAGGAGCCGCAGGGCTTCCTCGGTGAAGGTTCCCTCGGGCCCGAGATAGGCGAGTCTGGGCATGGCTACAGGGTATCCGCAGCTTGTCGAGGTGCGCGCGGCTTCGCCGCGACTGATCCCAGCCCGAGCCTGGCCGCCCGCACCGCCTGCTCCTCCTCCGGCGACAGCGGCTGCTCGCCCCTGCCGCCCACCACGCGCCGCACGTACGTGCGGCTCTCGGAGCAGCCGTTGATGGAGGTCAGCACGATGCCGTCGCCCAGACCGTTGATCATCGCGACCGAGAACGACAGCTCGCCCGCCATCTTCTCCAGGGCGTCGTACCGGCACACGGCCACGTCCCGGATGGCCAGCAGGTCCCCTCGGGCGGCCGACGCCTGCCGTACGAGCATGCGGCGGCAGTCCTCGATCTCCTCCCGAGCCCGCCGGAGAGCCAGGTAGCCCATGACCACGCCGCCCGTCGCGGCGGCGGCGCACATCCCCACGGCAATCAGCACGCTACCGAGGGTAATGGGCGGCCAAGGCGCCTGGCGAGGGCTCGGCCGCCCTCCGCTTCGGCAGCCAGGCCGCCAGCAGCCAGACCAGGGCCAGCGCGCCCAGTCCGTACCCGTTCTGCACGATCTTCCCCAGGACGGGGCTCAGCACCGGGATCTCGGCCGCCTTCAGCGACACGCCCCACCAGGGGATCGGCAGCACGTAGTACAGCCACACCCCGGCCGCCACGCGCAGCCGTACCGGATCGCGGCCGTCGCCCACGAGCGCGCCCAGCACCACGACCACCCAGGCCAGATGGTGGATCCACGCGACGGGCGACAGCAGCACCGCCATCAGCCCCACCAGCGCCACGGCGGTGACGTGGTCGTCCGCCCGGTACGCCTCACGGGCGGCGCGGAACCCGTACCAGGCGACCACGGCCACGACCGCCACCCACAGGACCGACGTCAGCGTGTCGTTCAGATACAGGCGGATCAGCATGCCGCGGACGGACTGGTTGGTGGTGCCGGCGTTCGAGCCGAGACGTTCGGGGTCGAGGAGCGCCGAGAACCAGAAGCCGGCCGCGTCCCGGGGGATCACCGCGAACGGCAGCAACGTGAGGAGCCCCGTCACGAACGACGCCATGAACAGCGTCCGCCACTGCCTCGTGACCAGCAGGTACACCAGGAAGACGCCGGGGGTGAGCTTGACCGCGGTCGCCACCCCGATCAGGAACCCGCGCGGCCACCACGGCCGCCGCGCCACGCAGTCGGCCAGGCACAGCGCCACCAGCATGATGTCCACCTGCCCGAACCGGACCTGGTCGCGGATCGGCATCACATACGTGCACGCCACCATCAGGAACGCGAACACCCACGGGCCGTGCTTCCCGAGCGCTCCGACAAGCGCCTTACGGAAGGAGTACCCCACGGTCACTGCCAGCGCCACGAAGATCCCGGCCGTCCACACCCACTGGGCCGTCCCCCACGACATCTCGGCCAGCGCCACGGCCAGCATCGCCGCGACGGGCGGATAGGTGAACGGGAGCAGTTGGGGGGCGGGGGTGGAGAAGTCGTACACGGCGCGGCCGTCCAGGAGCATCTGTCCGCCGGTACGGTAAACATCGAGGTCGACGAGGCGCTGGTCGTCGGGGTTCGTCAGCCAGTGCAGCACCAGGGGAGCCACGGCCCACGCCACGACGACCGCCGCCACGGCCCACGCCCACCACTGCCGCCGGAGCACCGGCGTCTCGCCACCTGTCACGGTGTGGGAGGTTACCGTGGCTGTTGCCGATCGAGGGTCAGACACCGGGGGTCCCGTACATGCCGCACGCCAGCTTCAGCGCGCCCTCACACCCCCGCACGCCCCTGGCCCCTCTCCCGCCCCGGCGGTCGCCTTCCCTGCCTGACCGCTCGGCAGCGTCGTCGTCTCCCACCCCCATGTCTCCTTCCCCCTCGCTGACGGCTGGTTCCCCCTCGCTCACGCCTCCTTCCCGCTCGCTGACGGCTCCTTCCCCCTCGCTCATGTCTCCTTCGTCCGCGCTCACGCCTCCTTCGTCCGCGACTCTGCGGATGGTCCTCGCGCGGCTCGCCGGTCGGTCGTTGACCCGCGCACTCGCCCTCGTCGCGAGCGCCGTCCTCGCCACTTCCGCCACGACGACCCCCGCAGCCGCGACCACAGTCGCAGCCTCCGCGACCACGAGCGGACCCTCACCGCTGCACGCCCTCCAGCCCATCGCCCACACCCCGACCGGCCGAGCCGGCCAACTGACCGGCAGGGTGGCCCTCATCGGCGTCCCCGGCCTGGAGTGGAGCGACCTCGACGCTTCCCGAACCCCCAACCTGTGGAAGCTCGTCGGACGAGCAGGCTCGGCGTCCCTGTCCACGCGCGCCGTCCCGCCCCCGGACCGTGGCGTCACGTGCCCCCTGGCAGGGTGGCTGACCGTCTCGGCGGGCCAGCGAGCCGGTACGGCCGAGCGCGGCTGTCCCGCCCTGCCCACGCCGCAGCGGAACGGCGACGGCGCCACCGTCCCCGGCTGGGCGGCGCTGGCCGCTCTCCAGGCGGACACGGGCTACGACGCGCAGCTCGGCACGCTCGGTCAGCTGGTGACCGACGGAGGGGGCCGGGTCGCGGCCATCGGTCCGGGAGCGGCCATCGCCGCCGCCAACAAGGCGGGAAATATCGCCACATACGCCGACACCCCGGAAGCCCTGCCGGACCCGTCCTCCTACCACCTGATCGTGCAGGACGTCTCCCCCCTGGCCGAAGCGTGGTCCCGCCAGCCCCTCGACGAGTACGGCGTGCCGTCGCCCATGCCGACAGCCACGAGACGGGCGGCCGTCGCGGAGGCCGACCGGCGCATCGGCACCCTCCTGACCCGGCTGCCGTCCGACACGACGATCCTGGTGGCGGGCATCTCCGACGTCACCCCGAACGCCCACCTCCACGTCGCCCTCGCCACCGGCCCGGCCCCGGCCGACCGACCAGCCCCCACCAACGAGCCGACCGCAACCCCACCCTCCAGCGACCAGCCTTCCGGCGGGAAGCAGCCCGGCCGGGAGCAGCCCGGCGGAGAGCAGCATCCCGGCGAGGAGCAGCCTTCGGGAGGGAAGCATCCCGGCGGGGACCAGCCTTCCGGCGCGGACGAGCCCTCCGGCGCGGACGAGCCCTCCGGCGCGGACGAGCCCTCCGGCGGGGAGCAGTACCGTCACGGTCACCTCACCGCCACCTCCACACGTCAGGACGCCCTGGTCACGATCACCGACCTGACGGCCACGGCGATCGCGACACTCGGGCTCGAACCTCCGCGTCAGGTCGTCGGCCGCGCCTGGCAGAACGACGGCCCCGCCCCGGCCGCACCGGCCGAGACGGTCGCGGAGCTGGCGGACGCCGACCTGGCCAGCCAGGTGCTCCGCGATGTGCGTGGACCGTTCTTCGCCGTGTTCGTCTCGGTGCAACTGGCCTTCTACGCCTTCGCCGCGCTCGCCCTCCGCCGCCGCCGCAAGTCCCCCGGCACCCGAGGCCAGGCCCTCACCACCGACGCCCCCCAGCAGCCCAACGGAACGGACACCTCCCCGACCCTCCCCACACCCCTCCAGGCCACCCCGGCGGCGCCCCACGGGGCCGGCGCCACAGCGCAGAAGGCCGAACTGCCCACGGAGAACACACCAGCAGCGGACGCCCCAACAGAGACGACACCGATGGGAGCTCCCCCGGCCATCACACCGGAGACAGACACCTCCACACGAACAACCCCGCTGACAGGCAGCCCAGCAGAAACGACACCGACGGCGGACGTCCCGGCAGGGACCGCATCAGCGGCGGACGTCCCGGCGGGGGCCGCATCAGCGGCGGACGTCCCGGCGGGGGCCGCATCAGCCGGCGTACCTTCGGAAGTCGCGGCGGGTGGCGGGCCTGGTGGGGGCGCCAGGAGGGATGTCGCAGGGGAGTCGCGGCTGCTGACCACCGTGCAGGTTGTGGCGGTGGTCAGTGGGGCCATCGCCGTCTCCACGTTCCTGGCGCAGCTTGTGCCCTGGTGGAGCCTGCCCACGCCGATGGCGGCCCTGATCGTCACCATTCTCGGCATCGCCCTGTTGATCAGCGGGGTGGCGTTCGCCGGGCCGTGGCGGGGGCACGTGCTCGGGCCGCTCACCGTCGTCGCGGCCGTCACGTCGGTGGCTCTGCTCGCGGACGTGATGACCGGCTCCACGCTGCAGGTGAACGCCGTCACCGGCTACGAGCCCGTCACCGGCGGCCGGTTCTACGGGTTCAGCAACATAGCCTTCGCCGTCTACTCGACCGGAACCATCCTCGGGCTCGCCGGGGTCGCCCAGTGGCTGCTGGGCAAGGGCGCGCCGCGAATCGTGACGCTGCTGGTCTGCGCCGCGTACGGCGGCCTGGCGGTCTTCGCCGACGGGTGGCCCGCATGGGGCGCGGACTTCGGAGGCGTGCCCGCCTTCGTGATCGGACTGGCGGTCTTCCTCATCATGCTCTCCGGTCGCCGGGTCTCCATCGTCAAGCTGCTGCTGGTGGCGCTCGGGGGCGCCGCGCTGATCGGCGCCATCGCGGTCTTCGACTGGCTACGGCCCGCGACGCAGCGAACCCATCTGGGCAACTTCGTCCAGCAGATCATCGACGGCCAGGCATGGACCGTGGTCGGCCGGAAGTTCGGCGCCATGATCGGCGTCACCGTCGGGAACTGGTCGCTGACGCTGCTCTCCGTGGTGGCGCTCGCCTTCCTGTTCCTGGTGCTGGACCGCCCGTCGCGCTGGGGCGCGTCGGCGCTCGGCCAGGCGTACGCGCTCGCGCCCGCCCTCCGCGCCGGGCTGTTCGGGGCGTTGACGTGCGCGTTCATCGGCTTTCTCATCAACGACTCGGGGATCGCCATCCCGGCCATGGCGCTCACGGTGGCGGTACCGCTGTCGCTCGCCGCTTCCGTACGGGCCCTGCGGATCTCCGGGCCCACCACACCAGGGCCACCGTCAGAGCCAGCAGCATCCACGGAACCACCTGCGGCCTCACCACGGCCCTGAGCCAGTCGAGGTCGGCCGGCAGGCTGATCACCCGCGCCGGCAGGTAGGCCAGCGACAGCACCAGCAGGTGCACGACGAGGAAACCGTCGAAGGCCGTGGCCGCCACCAGCGTGAGCAACGCGAACGCCATCCCGTCGTACCAGGGCAGGACGTACGGCGTCGCGAACACGTACGCGGCGACCAGCACCGCGGACACCACCTCGGCCGGCGGCCCGCCGGCCGGGTTGCCGGTCGTCGGCGATCCGGACGGGGTGAGGCGGGGAGACAGGCGGAACAGCGACCAGGCGATGAGGGCGAGGACGAGCAGGGAACCGATCTGGATCTCACCTCGGTAGGCGCTCCCCTCGCCCACCAGCGTCTGCAGCCAGCCCTGGACGAGCTTCCAGTACGAGGCGTGTGAGATCGCCTTGCTGGTGCGGGTCACGGGGCTGATGGCGTCCGTGCCCACGATGGCGTACCCGGCGACCACCACGGCCAGGGCCGCCCCGGCCATCAGCGCCAGTCGTCCCGGGCGGCGCCGCAGCTCCCACGCGGGGCCCAGGGCGACCAGTCCCGCGTTGACCTTGATCGCCACCCCGAGGCCGAGCAGCGGCCCTGATCGCAGCGGACGGCCGCGCGCCAGGAGGGCTGCGATCATGCAGGCGACGGCCAGCGTGTCCACATGCATGCCGGCGACGAGCTGGTACAGCAGGAGCGGGTTGGCCGTCCACAGGAGGGCTGCCCGCAGTCGTCCGGCGGGGTCGTGCCGGGTGAAACGGTCGATCAGGAGAGCTGTCGCGATGAACGCGGCGGAATTGAGCAGGCCCAGGACGAAGATCGTCAGCTTTAGCGAGTCGCCACCGACCCAGCTGGCCAACGCCTGCGCGCCCGTCGCGACCGGGCCGTAGACGCTGGGCTCCTCGCGCCACGGATCCTCCACCGCCTTGGCGATGGGGTCGGCGGGAAGATCGACCGCGCCGTGGGTGTACGGGTCGACGCCGAGAACCACCATGCGGCCGTACGCGGCGTAGTTGAGATGATCGCCGGAGCCGGAGGGTGGCAGGAAGGCGAGCAGACCGGCGGCGACGCAACCGATGAGGACGAGCAGCCGGGCCGGCGGCAGGCCGTGATCGCCACGGCGGAGAGGGCGCTCTCGCGGGTGTTCGGGCGGTTGGCGCGGTGTTGCCGGATGTGGGCCGGTGCGGGGTGTAGTGGTTCGTGGTGGGCCTGAAGGCTCCGGGGTGGTGCCGTCGGGTAGCCGGTGGGGCGGTGAGATGTGGTCAGCGGGCGGGTTGTGGTCGAACGCGCCGTGGTCTGAGGTGATGCGTCCCACCGCGCTGTGGTCCGAGGCGAGGTGGCCCAGGGTGCTGCGGTGTGGCTTTGGGTGATCTGCGGCGTTTCGGGGGGTGGAGGGTGGCTGGGTCGGGTGGTCATTCGAGTGGGAGGCAGCTCGGCGGGTGGCGGTCAGGCCCGCCAGGAGGCCCAGGCCGCCGAGGAGGACGGCGGCCACGGCCATGGCGATCACGAGATGGGGATCGGGCCGGACGTCCAGGGAGAACGGCGGTGTCCAGGCCGGGCCGCCGAGGGCCGGGACCATGGCGGACGGGCCGAGGACGCCGATGGCGATCGTCAGCAGGATCGACGCGACGATCGCGATCGTGGCAGCCCTCGGAAGCCGGTGGCTCGGCTTTCCGCTCTCGTTCTCCGGAGTCACCCGCAAATTCCAGCACACCGGGCCGAGCACCCAGGTCGTCTGTCCCCAGGCTGTGGATAACTTCGCGTTTCTGGTGGATGAAGGGGTGGGGATTGTGCCGGAGGGGTGGCTGGAAAGGCCCGGATCGGGTTTCGGACGGACAGTGGGGTGAGTTTCGGTCGTATCCGAGCTCGTTCTTGAGCGCCGGGCGAGCTGCGTCGGGCGAGCTGCGCCGGCGAGCTCCGCCGGCGAGCTCCGCCGGGCGAGCTCCGCCGGTGAGCTGCGCCGGGTAGACCGCGCGTGCGGTACGTCAGGACATGTCTGGACAGCGAGGCGGCCCGAAATAGGGCCGGTCATTCGGCAGATGCGCCCGTACCCGCGTCCTGGGATCAGCCGTGCGGGCGTGCCCGCGCCGATGGGCGAGGGAGACGGCGCGGGAGCCTGGGCCTTGCCCGTAAGGGTGGGGCCGGACGGGTTGCCGGGCCGGCTCCGGGCCGTCTCGGCGTTCGGGACAAGGCGACGGCACACGGGGCGGCCGAAAGGTGATTCGTAGGGGAATCCGCGGGGTGTGGAGGGTGGTGAGAGGGATCGACCGGGTTTGCGTGGAGCCGGTCAGCGGTTGGGGCGGAGTTTGTTGAGGTTTTGGGTGATTAGGGGCTCGCGGGTCGCCAGGGCGAGTGCCACGTCGCGGAGTTGACGGGCGCGGTGAAGCTGGGCGCGCCAGTCCGTGCCCGTCGCGCGGTGGCTCATCTCCACCTCGACCTCCACCACGCGGAACCCCTTGCGCAGCAGGTCGATGGTGAGCCCCGTCTCCACCCCGAACCCGTGGGCCAGTGGCCTGGCCGCCTCGAAGGCGTCGCGGGTGAGGCAGCGCTGGCCGTTGAGGGGCTGGGTGGCCGTGAACCCGGTGGCGCGGCGGATGCCGTCACGCGACAGCCGGACGACCATGCCGTGGCCGCCGAGCTTGACGCGCGCGGCGAAGACCGCGATGGACATGTCGGCCGTGCCCTCGCGGATCGGGGTGATCAGGGCGGCCGCCGCGCCGGCGGTCTCGCCGAGGTCGGCGTCCAGGAACAGTAAGTGGCGCGGGGTGTCGCCGTCGAGCAGGCGTACGGCTTCCGCGCCCGTCTCCATGGCGGCGGCCTTGCCGCGGTTGCGGCTGTGGCGCACCACTCGGGCGCCCGCCGCGCGCGCCGCCTTGCCGGTCTGGTCGGACGATCCGTCGTCGACGACCACGACCAGGTCGACCCCCGGGAGGGCCAGGGAGGCGGTGACGGTGGCGCCGATGCGTCTCGCTTCGTCCTTGGCCGGGATGATGACCGCCGTGTCGCCGCTCACCTCGCCTCACCGACAGAGGTGAGGGCGGGGATGCGGGTCCCCGCCAAGCCGGGCGCGGTCATCCGGTGCGGGCCGGGAGCGTGGGTCCGGCCCGCGTCGATCGCGGAAGCCCGTGTCGCGTGCGGCATGATCGCGGGAGTCCGTGTCGCGTACGGCGTGATCGCGGGAGTCCGTGTCGCGTACGGCGTGATCGCGGGTTCCCTGATGACGGTGAAGTCTCTGCCGGCCGTAGGGCCCGCGGCCGGCGCGAGATCCGTGGTGGGCGAGGGGATCGGGTGCGGGCGGGTCAAGGGCGATCTCACGACCCCTCGGTGATCAGGAGTTCCTGCGGCACCGCGTCGTACACGGTGAAGACCGAGTCGAGCCCCGTGACCTGCAGGATCTTCCGTACGGCGGGACGAGGGGCGGCCACGTCGAGGGCGCCGCCCCGCTCCTTCATGCGTTTCAGCGCCGAGAGCAGGACGTTCATCCCCGTGGAGTCGCAGAAATCCACGCCGGACATGTCGATGACCACGCGGCTGGGCCCGTCCTGCAGCAGGCGAGTGAACTCGGACTGCAGGTGGGGTGCCGTATAGAGGTCGATTTCGCCGGTGATGGCGACGAGCGCCTGGCCGGCATGTGATCGAGTCGAGACCTTGAGCTCCACAGGGGCAGGCTAGCGGCGCGAAGCCTTCCGGTCACGTTGTCACGCCGAGAGGCGAACAGCAGGTTTTTGTCCTCCGTTTGGGCTTCACAGGAACGCAGAGTACGCGAAGCTTGACGGTGTGACACCGGCACGGCCGGAAGGGGGCGGCCCGGCACCCGCATCCGGAAACCACTCTGATCGCCGCATCGAGAAGGAGGGGCTGGGCGCGACTCACGGGCCCGAGTATCTGATGAACAGCGAAGAACCCGAAGATCCTCAGCGTCAACGGCTCCGCGAGCACCTGGAGACCATCCTCATCCGCACCGAGAAGGCCGCCCCCTGGAACGACGAGGTCGGGCGCCTGCGTGGTCTGGTCAACCACGAGGGGTTCGTCCCTGTACGTACCCGGCTGGCGATCGAGGACCTGGAGTTCCTCGCGGGCGCCCGCCGGGATGTGCTGGCATTCACCGAGTTGACGCTGCGACTGCTCGACCTGCATCAGCCCAGGGACGCCGGGGGCATCACCAGCGACTCGGCCAATCCGATCCTGCGCTGCCGGAGCTGCATGTGGCGCTGGCCGTGCCCGACATTTCGTGCGATGTCAGAGTCGTTCGGCGGGACTCTCGACGGCGACACCCTCCCCGAGCGCGCATAGGACGACGCCGCGCAGTGAGTGGCCGCCGGGACCGCATGGCGAGGCGCGACGAGGCCCGGCGGCCTGACGCGCACCAGCGCCTCAGCGCACCAGCGCACCAGCGCACCAGCGTGAGACGGATCGCGTCAGCGCACCAGCGGGAGACGGATCTCGAAGCGGCAGCCCGGGCCGTCGTTGACCACGCCGATCATCCCGTCGTGCGCCTCGACGATCCCCTGGGCGATGGCCAGTCCGAGCCCGGCCCCACCCCCCTCCCGGGTCGGGGTACGGGCGGTCTCGCCCCGGAAGGCGACGTCGAACACCCTTGGCAGGTCCGCGTCCGGTATGCCCCCGCAGCAGTCCCTCACCGACAGGCAGGCCATGCCCGAGTCCACCTCGGCCCGCAGCACCACGGAGCGGTCCGAGGGGGTGTGCCGGATGGCGTTCACGACGAGGTTGCCGAGCGCCCGTCCCAGCGCTCCCGCGTCGGCCTCCACGGGCACCGCCTCGGCGGCCTCAGCGCTCAGCTTCACGCCTTTCGCCCTGGCCAGCGGCTCGGCCCCGGCGAGGGTGTCGGCCACCAGGTCTGCCAGACCGATCCTGGCCCGGGACAGCCGCAGCGCCCCCGAGTGGATGCGTGACAGCTCGAACAGGTCGTCCACCATCGCCGACAGGCGCTCCACCTCCAGCTTGATCTGCCGGTGGTAGCGCCCGACCGTCGCCTCGTCGGTCACCACCCCGTCCTCCAGCGCCTCGGCCATGGCGCGCATCCCGGCGAGCGGCGTGCGCAGGTCGTGGCTGACCCATGCCACGAGTTCGCGCCGGGCGCCTTCGAGGGCGCGCTCGCGGGCGTACGCCTCCTCCAGCGTGTTGGCGATCGTCTGGAGCTCGGCGGGCAGGCCGGCCGGTGCGGTGAACGGCGGCTCGCGTACGGCGGCGACCAGCCGGCGGCTCTCGCCCACGACCCGCCTGGCCAGCACGTACGCCACCCCGAGCCCCACGAGGCCGCCCACCGCGACGACGCTGAGCACGATGTTCTTGACCTGGCCCTCGATGATCATTTTCAGGGTGATCGCCACGACGCCGGCCAGGGTGGCCGCGATGGAGACGACCATGACCACGGCCAGCATCACGCCGATGGAGCGGCGGCGCAGCGCCCACATGGCCCACACCCCGACGAGCGCCACCAGCAGCCCGAGCCCGGCCGTGACCGCGACGATCATCCCCAGATCGCCCATCGCCGCAGCCCCGGTCGCCACAGGACTGCCAGGGAGCCGAACCACATGACCGCCAGGGAGCCGAGCCACAGGACCGCCCGGGAGCCGGTCCACGAGAGCCGTCGGGAGGCCGGTCAGGAGAGGGGGCGCCGGGCTCATCCCGTGGTCTCCAGAGGCTCGAACCGGTACCCGACCCCCCACACCGTCACAATTCTGCGCGGCTCCGTCGGATCCACCTCGATCTTCTCCCGCAGCCGCCGCACATGCACCGTCACGGTGGACGAGTCGCCGAACGACCACCCCCACACCTGGTCCAGCAGCGCCGACCGGCTGAACGCCTGACGAGGGTTGCGCATGAGGTACGCCAGCAGGTCGAACTCCCGCGCCGTCAGCATCACCTCGGCCCCGCCCAGCCGTACCTCGTGCGCCCCCACGTCCACCATCAGGTCGGCGTCGCGCAGGACCCCCGTGCCGCCCGGCACGGAAGCGCCGCGCGCCCGCCGCAGCACCGACTGGACCCGCAGCGCCAGCTCGCGCGGGCTGAACGGCTTGGTGACGTAGTCGTCGGCGCCCGTCTCCAGCCCGACGACCCGGTCGATCTCCTCGCCCAGCGCGGTCAGCATGATCACGGGGACCGGCCAGCGCTCCCGCAGCTTGCGGCACACCTGGAGGCCGTCCACCTTGGGCAGCATGAGGTCGAGGACCATCAGGTCGGGCGGCCGGGCGAGGGCGCGCCGCAACGCCTCGGCGCCGTCGCTCACGCACTCCACCTCGTGGCCGTCGCGCTCCAGGTACCGCGCCACCACCTCGGCCACCGTGGGGTCGTCGTCGACCACCAGGATGCGCGTGCTCACGTCTTCACCGTACGGCCGGCGCCCCCTGATGAGACACCCACGTCATCGGTTCGTAAGCCTCGCGGATCTTGGTCGGAGGACGTACGGTGGGCTCATGAGTCGAGTCGTCATGCTCGTGCTGGGAGCCCTGCTGGGGCTCTTCGTGCTGTTCACCTTCGTCCTGCCCATGGTGGTGGGACTCCTGAAGGTCGCGCTGATCATCGGGGTGGTGGCTCTGCTCGTCTTCGTCGCCGTCACCTTGGTCGGCAAGACGTCGTCGCGGTAGCCCCGGTCCGGGACCTGACGTGACCCTGTTCCTGCTGGACCCGTGGCTGGCCGGCGTCACCATGGTGGCGGTCCTGCTCCTGGTGAGCTGGGCCGCCAGGCTGCTGCCCGTCGCTGGCGGCCGCGGGCCGAGCTTCCCGCTGGTGTACGCCCGGCGGACGGCGTTCCAGCGTCAGCGTGATCCCGGCGCCGCCGGTCGGCCGCGCCCGAGAGCGCCCTCACCCAGCCCCGCTTCCGTCTAGCGGGGCTCGTCTCGTCGAGCCCTCGTCACCTGCACGTCGAGGAAGGGCTCATGATCGATTCTCTTGTCACGCTTCTCGTCGGCATGTCCGGAGGCCACGCGGCCGTCGCGATCGTGCTGTTCACGCTGGCCGTACGGCTGCTGCTGCTCCCGCTGAGCGTCCGGCAGGCGCGCGCCGCGCGCGTCACCGAACGCCTGGCTCCGAAGGTCCGGGCCCTGCGCAAGCGGTTCGAGCGCAACCCGGAGCGGCTCAGCAAGGAGCTGTCCCGTCTGTACGCGAACGAGGGCAGCTCTCCGCTGGCCGGAATCTTGCCCGGGATGGCCCAGCTGCCGTTCATGTGGCTGATGTACCGGGTGGCCACGCATCCGACTGCCTTGGCCGGTCATGACCTTCTGGGCGCCCCGCTGGGCCAGCAGGTTGCCGGAATTGTCACCCATTACGGACTGATCAGTTGGCCCTTTTCGGTCTTCATCGCGGTGATCGCCCTGGTCACGCTGGTGGCGTGGCTCCAGGCACGCCGGATCAGGGCCACACTCCCCGAGGAGCAGCCGGCGCTGATGCGGAGGATCATGCCGCTGATGCCCTTCGGCTCGGTCCTGGCGGCCCTGGTGATGCCGCTCGCCGCCGCCCTGTACCTGCTGATGTCCAGCGCATGGACGTACGGTGAACGGACGGTGCTCACGCGCCGGTTCGCCTGACGGGAGCGGGCGAACGCCCGGACAAAAACCGAGAGGCCGGCTCAGCCGGCCTCTCGCAGGGCTGCGACCTGGCCTTTCATGGTGCCGTTGCCGTTGGGGGCGGGCAGGACGGCCCAGACCGTGGTGGTGTCGCCGTCGTGGCGCACACCCCAGCTCTCGGCGACGTACTCCACGATGCCCAGACCCCGGCCGCCGAGGGAGGACAGCGTGGGACGGCCCGCGCGCGGCTCGGTCGCCGCGCCTCCGTCGCTCACCGCGACCTCGATGTGGTCGTCGTTGCGCAGCCAGGTGACCTTGACCATGCCCGACGGCAGCGGATGCGCGTGCCGCAGCGCGTTGCTGAGCAACTCGCTCACCACGAGCACCGCATCGTCGATCGCGGCGGAGAAGACGCCGCAATCCTGCAGGTCAGTGCTCAGACGCTGGCGGGCAACAGCGACGCTGGACGGCGCGTACGGCAGCAACACCACGCTTGACACACCCACCTCCCCGTCTTCACGTGCCCCCCGCGGGAACACTCCCCGGTACGACCGAAATGCCCCGTTACTCGATCCCAGAAACCGGATCTCGATCACAGCTTGTCCACATCGGACGATAGGTCAGCTCAACCGTGACCACCTCGTTACCACACCGGTGTGTCGGTTCCGATAGGAGCAGCCGCGTTGAGCACCATCCGCATCCGGGTGCCTCCTCCCGGTCGCGCATGGGCGCTCACGTCGCCGCCCTGGGCCCTCGCGAGGCTGCGGACGATGTAGAGCCCGAGCCCCACGCCGCCGAACCTCCTCCGGTCACCGCTGTCGACCTGGACGAACCTCTCGAAGATCCGTTCTCGGTCGGACGCGGCGATGCCGACGCCCTCGTCGTCGACGACCACGACCACCCTGTCGTCCTCCGGCCATGCCTGGACCCTGATCAACCCGCCCTTCGGTGAGTACTTGAAGGCGTTCTCCAGCAGCTGGCCGAGCACGATGTCGGTGGCCAGCGCGTCGCCCTTCACCCACGGCAGGCCGCCGGGAATTTCCACCTCGACCCGATGCGTGTCGGACAACTCGGGCAATCCTAGCGTTGCCGCATTAATCCGCTCAGCCAGGTCGAATGCCTCCACCCGTACCTTGAGCTCGTCGGCGCCGGCCCGCGAGCCGAGCAGCAGGTGGTCCATGAGCGTCCCCAGCGACCTGGCCCGCTCGGCGATCGTGTGGACGGCGGAGCGGCGCTCGGGGTCGCTCAGCTTGTCCCAGCGGGCGTCGAGGGTGCTGGCGAAGCCCCGCACGATCGTGATGGGGGTGCGCAGCTCGTGGCTGGTCGTCGCCAGGAACAGGTCCTTGGCCTCCTCCAGCTCCTTGGCGCGCGTCACGTCGCGGAAGTCGACCACCATCTCGCCGGTCTCCTCCACGCGCGCGCTCACGACGTCGAGCCAGCGGCCCGTGTCGAGCTGGAACGTCAGCTTCTCCCCCGGGCTGGGCAGCGGGAACGGCGGCGGTCCGCCCCGAACGTCGTCGACGGGCAGCCCGGTGAGCTCGGCCGCCGCGGGGTTCCACCGGATGACGCGGCCGGCCCCGTCGAGCACGGCGATGCCGTCGGCGCTGGCGTCGAACACCGCCTGCTCGTGGGCCCGCTGCCGCACCGCCTCCTGGTAGGCCATGGCGTTGCCCACCGCGATGCCGGCGTGCCCGGCCAGCAGCTCCAGCAGCTCCAGCTCCAGGTGGCCGGGCTTGCGCTGGGCGTACAGGGCGTAGAGGGCGCCGTACGGCCGCCCGCCCACGGCGGCCAGCCCGAGCGCGATCGTGTGCAGGCCGGTCAGCTCCGCCCACAGCAGCTCGTCGAGCCCGTGGGACTCCAGCAGGACGGTCTTGCCGGTGCGCAGCAGCTTGTCCACGAGGCTGGTGCGCAGCCCGGCCGTGGCGTCCTTGAGCGTCTCGGGCAGCCGGTGGGTGCTGACCACGCGCAGCCGTTCGCCCTCGATGAGCACGAAGCCGCCCGCGTCGGCGCCCGTCAGCTCGGTCAGGCTGCCGGCGATCCGGTCGAGGACGGCGGGCAGCTCCAGCTCGGCGTTGATGTCGCCGACCACGTCGGTCAGCCGGCGTACCAGCCGGACCCGGCGCGCCATGCGCTCGCTCGCCGCCTCCTCGGCCGCCGCGCGGTGGTGGACGCACACGTATCCCACCACCGAGCTGCCCATCACCAGCGGCCCGATGTCGACCGTCACATCGAGCACGCTTCCGTCGCGGCGTAACCGCTTGGTGCGCAGCGTCACCTGGTCTCCGGTACGCGCGCGTTCGAGCACCGCGTTGTGCTCAGCCGTCAGCTCCCCCGGCACGATCGGCGCCCTGCGGCCCAGCATCTCCTCGGCGGTCCAGCCGAAGAGCCGCTCGGCGGCCGGGGTCCACACCAGCACGGTCTGGTCCCGGTCGAGCGCGATCAGCGCGTCGGGCGAGCCGGCGAGCACCGCGCGAGCGATCTCGTCGTCACTGCCGGCCCACTCGTCACCCACACCTCCATAGTGCCCGCGCTGCGCGGCCGCCGTCGGCCGATCCGTCCGATACGCTGCCGATCACGACCTACCAGGTGAGAAGAGGGTGAGCGGATGTCGAGCGGTGATCTCGATGCCCTGCTACGGGTGACCTCCGCCACCTACCGCGGGGAGACCCCGCCCGACGTCGCGTTCGGCACCTATGACGGCGCCGTGGGGCGGCTGGTGCTGGCGGTGTCCGGCAAGGGGATCGTGGCGTGCAGCTTCGAGGACGAGCACGCGGTGTACGAGCGGGTGACGCGGCACGTGGGCTCGTTCATCGGGCCCGACCCCGGCCGGCTGGACCCGGTGCGCCGGGAGCTGGACGCGTACTTCTCGGGGCGGCTGCGGGCCTTCACCACGCCGGTCGACCTGGCCATCGCCACGTCGTTCGCGCGCACGGTGCTGCAGAAGACCATGGCGGTCCCGTACGGCACGACGGCGACGCTCAGTGAGATCGGCGAGCACATCGGCCGGCCACGCGCGCTGCGGGCGGTCGGCAACGCGCTGATGGCCAACCCGGTGTGCGTCATCGTGCCGTGCCACCGGATCGTGCCCGGCGACGGCGCGCTCGGCGACTACGCCGGGGGCGTGAACGCCAAGCGCCACCTCCTCACCGTCGAGTCCCGCTCCTGATCACGAGCTGTCAGACGCGGTCGGCGTAGGTCCGGCGCCGGGCCAGGCCGAGGGCGAGCGTGACCAGGGCGGCCACGAGCGCCGCGCCGAGCGCGCCGTTCATCCACGGCTGACGGGTGAAGCCGATCGCCTCGCGCACCCAGGCCCAGAGGCCGTCCCACGCCCCGACGGTCGGCGTCGAGGTGGTCAGCCAGTACGCGGCGAAGCCGAGCACCCAGGGCACCAGCATGGACCAGCGGGACGGCGCGTCCTCGTCGGTGTTCCACCGGGCGGAGCCGCCGAGCACGAAGTAGTCCACGGCGAGGACCGCGAACATCGGCACGAACACCGCGCCGATGATGCCGAGGAAGGCCCCGTAGGAGTTCACGTCCACCACCAGCGCCACGGCCGTGGTGACCACGCCGATGGCGACGCTGAAGAGGCGGCGGTCGACGCGGGGCATGAGGTTCTGCAGCGAGAGGGTGGTCGAGTAGACGTTCGCGAACGACTGGTCGGTCTCGCGCAGGACGAGCACGGCGAAGAACAGCGCGCCGAGCGGCGCCGCGACGAACGTCCCGAACACCGCGGTGCCGTCCGCCTGGACCGCGGCCGCCCCGGCGATGGCCACCGCGTACACGCCGAGCCCCAGGCAGGCCACCTGGGCCAGCGTGTAGCCGCCGACGACGCCGGTGAACGCGGCGGCGCTCGACCTGGAGTGCCGGGCGAAGTCGGCGGCCATCGGCACCCACGAGACCGACAGCGCGATCACGTAGTCGACGGCCGGCGCGAACGCGTGCCACGAGCCGCCGGCCTGCGGCTGAGCCTGGCCGAGGAAGTCCACGGCGAACCAGGCCAGCGCGATGACCACGGCGACCGTGACGTACCGGCGCAGCAGCCGCACCGAGCCGAGCGGCCAGATCGACAGCGAGGTGGTGAGGACTCCGGCGACGATCACCCAGACCGCGTACGGCACCGCCGGACCGAAGATCGCGCTCGCGCCCATGGAGATCACCCAGAGCTCGAAGGCGCCCCAGCCGACCATCTGGATGATGTTGAGCACCGTCGGCAGGTACGACAGCCGCGCCCCGAACAGCCCCCGGAGCAGCACCATCGAGGGCCGTCCGGTCTGCGTGCCGGGGATGGCGGCCAGGCCCACCATCGCGGTGCCGACGAGGCTGCCCACGACCGCGGCGGTGAGGGCCGCGGCCACGCTCAGCGGCGCGCCGCCAAGCGGGTCGAGCAGGAAGAGCGCGCCGGAGAAGCCCAGCAGGCTCACCCCGAGGTTGGCCCAGAGCGCGCCCTGGTCCAGCACCCCGAGCGTCTTCGGCGGGGCCTCGTCGAGGGTCAGCGGGACTTCGTTGACGGCATGCGTCATCACACACTCCCTACGCCGGCATTACCCGGACAGGTTCATGCGGTCGGCAGCAGCGGCAGCTGCCCTCTCAGCCCGGTGGCCCCGAGCTCCCGCGGGATCTGTAGTTGTCGCGCGCCGGACCACCCTGGTCTGTGCCGGAGATGTCCTGGCGTGCGCCCTCATGATGCCTCATGCGCCGCCGGACGGCCACCCGGGCCCGTCAGGGGGTGTAGACGTACGGGGTCGTGGTGCCGAGCGGCACGAAGCCGAGCCGCAGCAGGATCGGACGGCTCTCGCTGGAGGCGTCCACGTGGAGGTAGCGGTAGCCCCGCTCGACGGCCACCCGCGCCCGGTGGGCCAGCAGCGCCCGGTACACGCCGCGCCCGCGCCACCCGACCACCGTGCCGCCGCCGAAGAGCCCGGCGAACTCGGTGTCCGGGTCCAGGTCCACCCGCGCCCCGCTGATCGGCCGGTCGCCGGCCATCGCGACGACCGCGGCCATCGACTCGGGCCGCTCGGCCAGCCGGCGGAGCAACTGGTCGCGCAGTCCCGGCGCCGGGATGCCGAACGCCTGCTCGTGCGCCTCCATGAGCAGCTCGATCCCCGCCGGGTCCTCCGCCGGGCGCAGGACGACGCCTTCGGGCAGCCGCGGCTCGGCGGCCATGGCGGCGGCCTCCGCGGCCAGCAGCGTCTCCTCCGGCTCGGCCGCGAAGCCCGCGGCCGACAACCGCTCCGCCAGGTCGGCGGGGCGGTCATGGGAGTACAGCTTCCACTCGAACGAGCGCTTCAGCGCGGTGAAGTACGCCACCTGCGCCGCGATCTCGGCGTCGGCCGTGTCCTCGTCGAGGTCCGACCACAGGATGCCGTTCCAGCCGCCCTCGGCCGCCTTGCGCACCACGCGGCCCGCCCGCTCGCCCTGGCTGATTCGCACCTGGCGGTCGTAGGCCGCCAGCATCTCATCACGATTCACCGGCACAGCCCACCAGCACGGACGCGCGCGGGGCAACCGGATTAAGGGACCGGCTCAGGCCACGAACGGCGGCTGACCGGTCTCGCTGACCATCGGACGGCTCGCGCCCTCCCACGACTGCATGCCGCCGCCGACGTTGACCGCCTCGCGCCCCAGGTGGTTCAGCCAGGCCGCCACCTGGTAGGACCGGCCGCCGACCCGGCAGACGACGTAGACCTTGCCGCCGGCGGGGACCTCGTCGACGCGCCCCTGGATCTCGCTCATCGGGATGTGCACGGCCTCGGGGGCGTGGCCCGCCACCCACTCCTCCCGCTCGCGCACGTCCAGCAGGAAAGCGTCGTCGGGTACGTCACGTGCCTCTACCTCGGGAACCGTCATGCGTCCATCATCTCGCGCCCTCGGTCGTAGGCCGCACGGGCCTCGGCGATCTCCCGCTGATGCCGCTCGGTCCAGGTGACCAGCGACTTGATCGTCTCGTGCAGGGTGCGGCCGAGCGGCGTGAGCGCGTAGTCGACGCGGGGCGGCACGACGGGATGGACGGTCCTGGTCACCAGGCCGTCGCGCTCCAGGTGGCGCAGGGTCACGCTGAGCATGCGCTGGCTGACCCCGTCGATCTCGCGGCGCAGCTCGCTGAAGCGCAGGCTCCGGCTGTCGAGCAGGGCGATGACGAGCAGCGACCACTTGTCGGCGACGCGGTCCAGGATCTGCCGGACCTCGCAGTCCTCGCGGGTGTCCCACTGCCGGACGTCGTAGTCGTCGGTGATGTCACAGGAGGCGTGGTCGTCCATGGCTCCATGCTGTCGCAGGCAGCCGGCGGTTACAAGAGATAACCGACCCTACTTGAGCAGGCGCGACAGGCGCCGGTCGGCGAGCGGCTTGCCGCCGGTCTGGCAGGTCGGGCAGTACTGGAGCGAGGAGTCGGCGAAGGAGACCTCGCGGATGGTGTCGCCGCAGACGTCGCACGGCTGGCCGGCGCGGTTGTGGACGCGCAGGCCGGACTTCTTCTCCGCCTTGAGGTCCTTGGCGGCCAGCCCATGGGCCCGCTCCATGGCCTCGCGCAGCGTCGTGACGATGGCCTCGTGCAGGTCCGCGATCTGCGCGTCGGTCAGCGAGGACGCGATCTTGAACGGGGACATCCGGGCCGCGTGGAGCACCTCGTCGGAGTAGGCGTTGCCGATGCCCGCGACGACCTTCTGGTCGCGCAGCAGGCCCTTGATCTGCGTGCGGTTGCCGCCCACGATCTTCTTCAGCGTCTCGACCGTGAACGACTCCGCCAGCGGGTCCGGGCCCAGCGCGGCCACGCCGGGTACCTCGGCCGGGTCCCTCGTGACGTACATGGCCAGGCGCTTCTGCGTGCCGGCCTCGGTCAGCTCGAACCCCGGCGCCAGGCCCTCGTCGTCGGGCGCGAACCGCACCCTCGCCGCGAGCGGGCCCTTGCCGGGACGGACCGGCTTGGCGCCCGACAGGTCGTCGCGCCAGCGCAGCCAGCCGGCCCGGGCCAGGTGGATGACGAGGTGGAGCCCGTCGCAGTCGAGGTCGAGGAACTTGCCGTGCCGCGACACCCCGGTCACGGTCAGCCCGCCCAGCGCGCTCACCGGCGGGTCGAAGGTCTTGAGCGCCTGGATCGCCACCACGTCCACGGCCAGCACGGTCCGGCCGACCGCCCGCTCACGCAGGAATCCGGCCAGGGACTCGACTTCGGGAAGTTCCGGCATGCCACCAGAGTACGGTCACTCACCGACAGCTGCCCGGACGCTCGCGGACGCCGCTCCACGCGTCAGGGCACGTCCCAGAAGGCCAGCTCATGGGCCATGCCCTCGCGGAAGAGCCGCTCCGCCCGCACCGGGTCGGGAGCCGCCTCGTCGATCATCACGGCGATCCGGGCGGCCAGCGCGGCGAACCCCGGGTCGGCGTAGGTGCCCACCCACGCCCGGTAGCGCGGCTCGGCCGGCGGGTCCTGCGCCAGGATCCGGCCCAGCGTCGAATATCCCCACATGCACGGGTACAGCGCCGCCAGCCCGTCGGCGTACGTGGCCGCCGACTCCAGCAGGAAGGCCGTGTACGCGGCGCACGCCGGCCCCTTCACGGCTCCCTCCAGATCGGCGCCGAACTCGGCCGACATGGTTCGGTGCAGGCTCAGCTCGTCATGGAAGGTGGCGTGCGCCAGGTCCACCAGATCCCCCAGGTGGCCGTCCGGCGCCTGCCAGGCCAGCCGGGCGAAGACCCGCACGTAGTCGAGCAGGAACAGGTAGTCCTGCTCCAGCCAGGACCGGAACACCGCCTCGGGCAGGTCGCCGCGCGCTATCCCGGCGACGGTGGGGTGCGCGAGCTGGGCGTCGAGCAGGGGGCGGCCGGCGGCGTGCAACTTCTCGGAGATGGACATGAGCGCACGTTAGTGTCGGGGGCATGACTGTGACGATCGCCGAGGAACTCCTCCTGCTCGCCTACAGCGAGGACGAGGGCAAGCAGCTTGTCGGCTCCGCCCAGCTCGACCCCGCGCTGGCCGGAGCCCTCCTGGCCGAGCTGGCCGTCAACGGCCGGATCGAGCTGTCGGACAAGACCGTGACCGTCAAGGACCCCACTCCCCTCGGCGACGAGGAGCTGGACGCGGCCCTGGCCCGCATCGCGGCGGAGGGCAAGGAGCGCAAGCCCGTCTGGTGGGTGCAGAGGCTCATGGCCGGCAAGCCCCGCCCGCGGTTGCTGACCCGGCTCGCCGAGACCGGCGTGCTGACCGAGCAGCGCGGCAAGGTCCTGGGGATCTTCCCGACGACGCGGTGGCCGGAGGCCGACGGCTCCGTCGAGGCGAACGTCAGGGAGCGGGTCGCGAGCGCGCTGGGCGGCGCCGACCCCGACCCGCGCACCGCGGTGCTCATCGCGCTGCTGCACGCCGCCAAGATCGAGCGCAAGGCGTTCCCGGGCGCGAGCAAGGAGCGCGTCAAGGAGATCGCCGAGGGCGCGTGGACGGCCGACGCCGTGGCCAAGACCATCGCGGCGATCAACGCGGCCATGATGGCCGCGGTCACGTCGGCCGCCATCGCGGCCTCGACCAGCGCCGCCACCAGCTGAGCGCCCCCGGTCCCGCCCTCGCGGGACGGGACCGGGGCGGCCGGTCAGCCGGCGTCCAGGATCTCCTGCGGGACCGGCCTGTCGTTCTTGAGCGCGTCGAACAGCGCCAGCGCGCGGGTCCGGTCCCACTTGATCGCCGAGCCGCCGCCCGCGATCTCGTTGCCGCCGAACGGCACCACGGTCGTCACCGGGCTGTCGCCCATCGCCAGCCCCAGCGAGAGCATGTCGAGAGCGCCCGTGGAGGAGTCGACCGTGACCGCGTCCGTGGCGCTCATGGCCAGCGGGATCGAGGTGAAGGGGTTGAGCAGGACACCGGGTCCGGCGGCCTTCTTGACCACCGCGCCGAGGAACTGCCGCTGCCGCTTGGTCCGCTCGAAGTCGGGCAGCGCGCCGCCCTTGCGGGTGCGCACGTAGCCGAGGGCCTGGCTGCCGTTGAGCACCTGCTTGCCCTTCTTCAGCTTGAGCCCGGCCTTGGGGTCGTCCACGGCGGCCCGTACGTCGATCTCCACGCCGCCGATCGCGTCCACGATGCCCACGAACCCGGCGAACCCGATCTCCATGTAGTGGTCGACGTGCACGCCGGTGACGGTCTCGACGGTACGGGCCAGCAGCCTCGGGCCGCCGAACGCGTAGGCGGCGTTGAGCTTGTTGCGGCCCTTGCCGGGGATGGTGACGGCCGAGTCGCGGGGCAGGCTGACCAGCGTCGGCTTGTCGCTGCCCTCGGGGATGTGCAGCAGCATCATCGAGTCGGTGCGCTGCCCGGCCGCGCGGCCGGTGGCGAGCTTGCGGCGCTGCGCCGCCGACAGGCCCTTGCGGCTGTCGGAGCCGACGAGCAGCCAGTTGGTGCCGGGGGTGTCGGCCGGGCGGCCCTCGTAGTCGTCGAGGACGCCGTCGATGCCGGCCAGCCGGGAGTCGATCCAGAAGAACAGCCCCACCGCGACGACCAGCAGCAGGGCCACCACGCCCGCCACGATCTTCGCGATGGTGGACCACGACGGCAGCCGCCTCGGCGAGCGCGACCGCGAGGGACCGGAAGGGCCCGACGGGCCGCCGGGCCCCGGGGGCCCGTCCCGCCGCCCGAGCGGTCTGACGGGCGAGTCGCCCGAGCGCTGCCTGCCGTACACGCGGGCGGCCGACCGGGGAGCGTCGCCGGCGGGCGAGGCGGGCCCGGAGGCGTTGGGGAGCAGGTGCGTGGGCGCCGACTCCGGCCCCGACGCGGAGGGCCGCTGGTGGGCGGGCGCGCCGCCGGACAGCAGGCCCCCGTCGTTCCCGGGGGGCTTGTCGTTCCTGGAAGGCAGTGGGCGGCCGTCGCCCGGCGAGCGCATGGCCCGCGTCCGGTCGTCCTCAGACACGTCCCCCTACTTCCTTCGGCTGCCATAAACGCTACGTCGTACCTGCACCAGTGAAGCCTTCCCGCCGGGCATTTGCCACGGAAAAGTACGCGGAACCAGGGCCCGCATCAAAGTCCGCGGTGGCCGACTCGACTTGACGGGTGGGAGATCGGCAACGAGTGAGGTCCCCGGTACGAGGGTTGATCGACCAAGATCAACCCTCGTACCGGAGACCTCGTCACCACCTTAGCGGGGACGCGGCGACCCGACCTGACCCCTGCTCGCCGACCACGCCCCCGCCGGCCACCGCACCGAGGTCTTCGCCTGGCTCAGCACCTTCACCTGGGCCGGCTACGGTCTGGGCACCGCCGTCGCCGGCCGGCTCACCGGCCCCCACGACACCGGCGCCACCGCCTTCGGCGTGGCCGCCGCCGCAGCCGTGGCATGCGCGATCCTGGCAGCCGTCGCCAACCGGATCTCCTCGCCCCTGCTGACACCCGCGCGGGAAACATACGCACGGGAAACATAGTGGGGAGTCGGATCGTTACGGTTATGGACGACCTCTATCGAAGGGAAGATCGTGTCCGCTCCGGACCCTTGGAGTAGCAGCCCGTGCGGGTGCACGGGTTCCTCTGAGAGCTCACCATGGTGAGCGCTTATCTGGGCCTGCTGGCCCTTCTCCTTCTCACCGCGGCGACCGGGTACTTCGTCGCCCAGGAGTTCGCCTTCGTGGCGGCCGACCGGAGCGTCCTGCGCGAGCAGGCCGCGGCCGGTGACAAGGCCGCGGACAAGGCCCTCCAGGTGACCTCCCGCCTCTCCTTCATGCTCTCCGGCGCCCAGCTCGGGATCACGGTGACGGCGCTGCTGGTCGGCTTCCTGGCCGAGCCGGCGATCGCCACGCTCGTACGGCCCTGGCTGGACGGCCACGGGCTGCCCGACGCGGCCGTCACCGGGCTGTCGGTGGCGGCCGGCGTGGTCGCCGCGACCATCGTGCAGATGGTCCTCGGCGAGCTCGCGCCCAAGAACCTCGGCATCGCGCGGCCGGAGCCCGTGGCCAAGTTCCTGGCCGGCTCGACGCTCACCTACCTCGCCGTGGTCGGCCCGGTGGTCCGCCTGTTCGACTCGGCCGCCACCGGCGTGCTGCGGCGCGTCGGCATCGAGCCGGTCGAGGAGGTGGAGCACGGCGCGACGCCGGAGGAGCTGTCGCGGATCATCGCCGAGTCGACGCGGGCCGGCGAGCTGCCGCCGCGGCTGTCGGAGCTGCTGGAGCGGGCCCTGGAGTTCGGCGACCGCATCGCCGAGGAGATCATGGTGCCGCGCCCGCGGGTGGTCGCGCTGCGCGACTCACAGCCGCTCTCCGACCTCGTGCAGGTCATGCGCGACCGCGGCCACTCCCGCTACCCGGTGCTGGGCGCCGACGGCGACGTGGCCGGCGTGACGGGCGTGCGCGAGCTGCTGGCCTCAGGTCTCGACATCGGGGCGGACGGCACGGCAGGGGGCGGGACGGTCGGCGACATCACCAGACCGGCCCGCCTGGTGCCCGACTCGCTGCCGCTGCCGGGCGTGATCGAGCAGATGCGGGCCGGCAAGGACGACATCGTCTGCGTCATCGACGAGTACGGCGGCCTGGCCGGCGTCATCACCATCGAGGACCTGGCCGAGGAGCTGGTCGGCGAGCTGGTCGACGAGAACGACCCCGAGCCGGCCGGCGCCGTGGAGCGCCCGGACGGCGGCTGGGACGTGCCCGGCAGCCTGCGGCTCGACGAGGTCGAGCGGGCCACCGGCGTGGCCCTGCCGGAGAGCGACGACTACGACACCCTCGCCGGTCTCATCCTGGCCAGGCTGGGCCGCATGGCCGAGGCGGGCGACCAGGTGGTCGTGCCCCTCACTGCCGAGCCCGACCTGTTCGCCGAGGACGACGGCCAGGAGCGGCTCGCCGAGCTCACCGTCGTCGCGCTCGACCGCCGGGTGCCCGGACTGGTACGCCTGTCGCCGGTGCTGCAGACGGAGGCCGCCCGATGACGATGATCCTGCTCAGCCTCGTGCTGCTGGCGCTGAACGCGGTCTTCGTGGCCGCGGAGTTCGCCTTCGTCTCCGCGCGGCGCCACCGCCTGGAGGAGGCGGCGAGCGGCGGCAACCGGCTGGTCCGCTTCGCCGCCAGGTCGGCGGTGGGCGGCGGACGCCAGCTGTCGATGATGCTGGCCGGGGCGCAGCTCGGCATCACGCTCTGCACGCTCGGCCTCGGCCAGGTCACCGAGCCCGCGATCGAGCACTTCCTGGAGCCGGTCTTCGCCGCCCTCGGCGTGCCCGAGTCGCTGCGGATGCCGATCGCGCTGACCATCGCGCTGGCGCTGGTCACGTTCCTGCACATGGTGATCGGCGAGATGGCGCCCAAGTCGTGGGCGCTGACCGCGCCCGAGCGGGCCGCCATGCTGCTGACGCTGCCCTTCCGCGCGTTCGTGACCGTGACGCGCCCGCTGCTGTCGACGCTGAACGGCCTGACGAACCTGATACTGCGCGCCTTCGGCGTGCGGCCACGCGACGAGCTGGCGACGACCCGCACCCCGCGGCAGCTCGCCATGCTGGTGGGCGAGTCCGGCCGGATGGGGCTGCTCGACCGGGAGGAGCACGACCTGCTCACCCGGGCGCTGCGGCTCCAGGCCGAGGGCATCGAGCGGCTCATGGTGCCCATCGGCCGCGCCGTGACGGTGCCGCCGGAGGCCGGCGCGGAGGCCATCAGGCGGACCGCCCGCGACAGCGGCCACCTGCGGCTGCTGGTGGGCGTGCCCGGCGACATCAGGGGCGTCCTGCACGCGCGTGAGGCGCTGCTCCAGCCCGACGCCACGGCCGAAGGGCTGGCGCGGCCCGTGCCGCGGCTGGCGTGCGTCACGCAGGTCCCTGAGGCCGTGACGGCGCTCCAGGACGCCCGCGCGCACCTGGCCCTGGTCACGGACCAGGGCGGCGAGGTCATCGGCATGGTGACGCTCACCGACCTGATCGGGGAGCTGCTGGACACCCGCGCCGCCCTGGCCGCCCCCGCCATGGCCGCCGTCTGAGAACGCCGCGGCCGGTCCGGAAACGGGCCGGCCCGGCAGTCAGGCGTGACTCCCGGGGACGGGCTCCGGCGCGCGCCTCACCCGGGCGCCCATGCTCCGCTGTGAGCGAAATCTCACCGTGAACCCGGCGAAAGCAGTCCGAAGGCGATCTGCAAGCGGCCCGCCCCACACTCATCGCCGGGGGAGCGCCAGCCGCAACCTCTCAGGTTCCTGGGAAAGAAAAAGCCCCGGCTCTTGCGAACCGGGGCTTGTCTTCGTCAGTGTGGTTCTGCCGATTTCATCGGCGAACCTGAGTGGGCGAGGAGGGATTTGAACCCTCACGTCCTTTCGGACACACGGACCTGAACCGTGCGCGTCTGCCGTTCCGCCACCCGCCCTTTGTTGGGTGCGGAGAAACAGTAGCACGGAACAGCCGCTGGTACTGAACCCGGATACGATCGCATAAGACACGGGAGCGGATGAGCTGGGCGCGACGGCTGACCAAGCGCCTGGACCGCCGTGACGTGGGACGAGCGGAGCCAGGCGCGCGAGCGCCTGGAGGCCGCGATCATATGCACGGAGGAAGGGAGGTACCCGGTGGGAGTCCTTCAGCGCTTCGAGCGAAGGCTCGAAGGCTTGGTTGAGGGGGCCTTTGCGCGGGCGTTCAAATCTGACCTTCAGCCGGTCGAGGTCGCCAGCGCGGTTCAGCGGGAGATGGACGAGCGTGCGGCGATCGTCGCACAGGGTCGCACACTCGTGCCCAACGACTTCGTGGTGGAGCTGTCCACGACCGACAGCGAGCGGCTTGAGGTCTACGCCGACAGCATCAGCCACGAGCTGGCCAACCTCGCCAGGGAGTACGCCAAGGAGCAGGGCTACTCCTTCGTGGGACCGGTCCGGGTGCGGTTCGAGACGGCGGCGGACCTCGCTGTGGGTCTGTTCCGCATCAGGTCGGGCGTCATCCGCGGCGCGACGGTGGAGCAGGACGAGATCCGCCAGCCGGCCAGCGACCTGCCCCCTTCCCGGCCCAACGCGTTCGGCGGGCGGCCCCGGCTGCTCGTCTCCACCCAGGACGACCCGCAGGGTGACCGCTCCTACGAGCTCACCACGCCGGTGACCCTGCTCGGCAGGGGCACCGACTGCGATCTCCGCCTGGTCGATCCCGGCGTCTCACGCCACCACGCGGAGCTGCGCGTGGAGGGCCCCCAGGTCTTCCTGGTCGACCTGGGTTCGACCAACGGCACTTTCGTCAACGGCCAGCCGGTACGCAGAGTCGAGCTCCAGAACGGCACGCGAGTGACGTTGGGGCGCACGACTCTGGTGTTCCGGCGCGATTAAGGGTAGACAAACGGTCCATGTCCGAGCTCACGCTGCTGCTGATCCGGCTCGCCTTCCTGGCTGTGCTGTGGTTTTTCGTCATTGCCGCAGTCGGCGTGATCCGGACTGACTTGTTCGGATCACGTACGGCTCCCTCGGGTCCGCGAAAGACCGCGAAACCCGCCAAACCGGTGGCCAAGCCGAAGAGCAAGAAGGGCGAGCCACGCCAGCTAGTCGTGACCGGTGGCCCCTTGCAGGGCACCACCATTAACCTCACGGAGACGCCCATCACCATCGGCCGGGCGAACGACGCCACGCTGGTAGTCACCGATGACTACGCATCCAGCCGGCATGCCCGGCTCTTCCCTCAGGACGGTCAGTGGATCGTGGAAGATCTTGGTTCGACCAACGGCACGTACCTCGACCGCTCAAAAGTCACCCGCCCGACCCCGGTGCCGCTCGGTGTTCCGATCCGCGTCGGCAAGACAGTCATTGAATTGCGCAAATGACCATCGCACTCCGCTACGCCGCCCGCTCGGACGTCGGCCTCCTCCGCGAAGGGAACGAGGACTCGGCGTACGCGAGCGGCCGCCTGCTGGCCGTCGCCGACGGCATGGGCGGGCACGCACACGGCGAGGTGGCGAGCTCCGTCGCCATCGCCGCAATGGCCTCCCTGGAGGAGGCCCAGCAGGGCGGTGACCTGCTCAACGCCATCGAGGCAGCAGTACGCGACGCCAACCGCAGACTGCACGAGATGGTGGGGCGGGACCCGAGCCTGAAGGGCATGGGCACCACGCTCACCGCCATGCTCTGGCACGGCACCCAGGTGGCCCTGGTGCACGTCGGCGACTCGCGCGCCTACCTGCTCAGACGCGGGGAGCTCTACCAGATCACCCACGACCACACGCTGGTGCAGCAGCTGGTCGACGACGGGCGCATCACCCCCGAGGAGGCGGCGACGCACCCGCAGCGCTCGATCCTGCTGCGGGCCCTCGACGGGAGCGGCGAGGTCGATCCCGATCTCACGCTGCGCGAGGCCCAGCTCGGCGATCGCTACCTGCTGTGCTCCGACGGGCTGTCGGGTGTGGTGAGCGCGGAGACGCTGCACGCCACGCTGACCAACATCGACGACCCCGAAGAGGTCGTCCGGCAGCTCATCGACCTGGCCAACAGGGGCGGCGGGCCCGACAACATCACCTGCGTGCTGGCCGACGTGCTGGAGATCGCCGACGACCAGCAGGCGCCCGCCGAGGCCGCGGTGGTGGGCGCGGCGGGCATGGACCGGCTGAGACCCGGCCCGCAGGAGACCTCCCCGGGGCGATCGAGCGCGGTGACCGCGCCCCAGCCGGTGATCACTGACGACGAGTTCGACGAGCCGGGCGCGCAGGCGACCCGGCGGTCGGGCGGCCGTCGTCGCGTGTGGCCCGTGCTGGTCTCCGTGCTCGGCGTCGGGGCGGTGGTCGCCGGTGTCGGCGGCTACTTCGGCTGGCAGTGGACCCAGGAGCAGTTCTTCGTCGGAGCAAGGGGCGGCGAAGTGGTCGTTTTCCAGGGCATCCAGCAGGAAGTCGGCCCGCTCCAGTTCTTCTCGGTGGCCAAGTACACCGGAAAGCCCGTGTCCCGGCTCTCCGCCCCCGACCAGGCGCTCATCGAGGACGGCATCGAGGTCGCCAGCGTCGACGAGGGCCTGAAGAAGATCAACGACCTCAGGTTCGCCGACGACCAGACCGGGTCGAAGGACAAGGCCGCAACCGACGCGAGCGCGTCCCCGTCCCCCGAAAGCGCCAAGGCGTCCCCCAGCGCCACGAAGGCATCTCCGAGCCCCACGAGGACGAAGCCCTAGATGAGCGAGATGGCCGCCTCCCCCGTTCCCATGCCCGCCAAGCGCCGAGGGGCGCAGCTTCTCATGCTGGCGCTGGCCGTCGGCATCGTCATGTTCGCCTACGCCTACGTGGGCCTGGCCGTCGACGGCAAGGTCCCGGCGGGCATGCTGACGTACGGCCTGGGTCTGGGCGGTCTGATGCTGGCCGCCTATCTCGTCCTGGCCAAGTTCGCGCCCTGGGCCGACCCTCTGATCCTGCCGCTGGTGACTTTGATCAACGGTCTTGGCCTGGTGATGATCTACCGGCTCGAGGCCGCCAAGATGCCCGGCGCGTCCGCTGCCAACCAGATCATGTGGACCGGTCTCGGCGTCGCCATGTTCTCGATCACGCTGATCGTGCTGCGCGACCATCGCATGCTCCAGCGCCTGACCTACACCGCGGGCGCCGTCGGCCTGGTCCTGCTCGCCATCCCCGCGGTGCTGCCCGGCAGCCTCAGCGAGGTGCAGGGGGCCAAGATCTGGATCCGCATCGGCGGCTTCTCCATCCAGCCGGGCGAGTTCGCCAAGCTGGCCCTGGTCGTCTTCTTCACCGGCTACCTGGTGGCCAAGCGCGACGTGCTGGCCCTGGCCGGGCGCCGGCTGCTCTTCATCGACCTGCCCAGGGCCAGGGACCTCGGCCCGGTCCTCGTCACCTGGGGCTTCAGCCTGCTGGTGCTGGTCTTCGAGAAGGACCTGGGCACCTCACTGCTGCTGTTCGGCACGTTCATCGCGATGCTCTACATCGCCACCCAGCGCACGTCGTGGGTGCTGATCGGCATCCTGCTGTTCGTCGGCGGCGCCTTCGTCGCCGGGCAGATCTTCGACCACGTGGGTGCCCGATTCGACGTCTGGCTGGACCCCACCAACAACATCTTCTACGGCAACGCCGACATCTGCCAGCAGGATCCTCCGGGCAGCCCGATGTGCGGCAAGAGCTACCAGACCATGCAGGCCCTTTTCGGGTTCGGCGCGGGCGGCATCCTGGGCACCGGGCTCGGCCAGGGTCACCCCTACCAGATCCCGCTGTCGTTCTCCGACTTCATCTTCGCCGCGACCGGCGAGGAGCTGGGCCTGACCGGCCTGATGGCACTGCTCATGATGTACGCCCTGCTGGTCGAGCGCGGCCTGCGCACCTCGCTCGCCGCCCGTGACCCGTTCACCAAGCTGCTGGCCGGCGGTCTGTCCTTCCTGCTGGCGTGGCAGCTGTTCATCATCGTCGGCGGCGTGACCAACCTCATCCCGCTCACGGGCCTCGTCACCCCGTTCATGTCGCAGGGCGGCTCGGCCCTGCTGGCGAACTGGATCCTCATCGCCCTCCTGGTACGCACGTCCGACGCGGCGCGGAAGCCACCGCCGCAGGCGATCCAGAACGAAGGAATGACGCAGGTGTTCCAGCGATGAACAGCACCGTCAAGCGCATCGCCGTGGCCTGTCTGGCCATGTTCGCGCTGCTCATGGTCAACGTGAACTACGTCCAGGCGATCAAGGCCGGCACGTACTCCGAGGACCCGCGCAACATCCGCAACTTCTACGAGCGCTACGCCGTGCAGCGCGGGCGGATCACGGCCGGTGGCAAGGAGATCCTCGCCCAGTCGGTCGAGACCGACAGCAAGGAGTTCCGCTTCGTCCGGCAGTACACCGAAGGCAAGCTGTACGCGCACGTCACGGGCTTCTTCTCGCCCGAGAGCGCGGACGCCATCGAGTCCACCGAGAACAAGCTGCTCGACGGCTCCAGCTCCGACCTGCTGCTGCGGCGCAGCATCGACCTGTTCACCGGTGAGCCCACCAAGGGCGCCAACGTCGACCTCACGATCAACCCGAAGGCGCAGAAGGCCGCGTACGACGCCCTGCGCGGGAGCGGCAAGCGGGGCGCCCTGGTGGCGCTCAACCCCAAGACCGGGGCGATCCTCGCGATGGTGTCGCTGCCCACCTACGACCCGGCCGAGCTGTCCGGCACCAACAAGAGCAAGGTGTTCGCCCGCTACGACGAGCTGGCCAAGGAGAAGGGCCAGCCGCTGCTCAACCGCGCCATCCGCCAGACCTACCCGCCCGGCTCCACGTTCAAGGTGGTCACCGCGGCCGCGTACCTGGAGGACGACTCCTCGCGCGGGCCGGACACCACCGTGGACGCGCCGCAGCGGCTGCCCCTGCCCGGCACCACCATCAGCCTGCCCAACTACGGCGGCGCCGCCTGCGGCGCCGGCAAGGTCCCGCTGGTCTTCGCGCTGGAGAAGTCCTGCAACACGCCGTTCGGATCCATCGGCATGGAGCTCGGCTACGACAAGATGAAGGAGCAGACCGAGAAGTTCGGCATGGGGGAGCAGCTCGGCGTACCGATGTCGGTGACCCAGAGTGACTTCGGCAAGGAAGAGGACAAGGCGGCCCTGGCGATGGCCTCGATCGGGCAGCGCAGCAACCGGATGACGCCGCTGCAGATGGCCATGATCGCCGCGGGCATCGCCAACAACGGCACGGTCATGAAGCCGTACCTCGTGAACAAGATCACCGACAGCAAGGGCGACTCGATCGAGGACGCCGACCCGCAGGAGCTGAGCGAGGCGGTCAGCTCCGAGACGGCGGGCAAGCTGCGCGAGATGATGGTCAGCGTCGTCAACAACGGCACCGCCAACCTCGCGCAGATCCAGGGCGTCCAGGTGGCCGGCAAGACCGGCACGGCCGAGACCACCGACGGCCAGCCCCCGCACGCGTGGTTCATCTCGTTCGCCCCGGCCGACGACCCGCAGATCGCGGTCGCGGTCATCGTCGAGTCGGGCGCCGCCAACGTGGGTGCCGAGGCGACGGGCGGCCACACCGCCGCGCCGATCGCCAAGCAGGTGATGGAGGCGGTGCTGAAGAATTGATCGACGGCAACGTGCCGGGTCATGCGGCTCGGTAACCGCTATCTCCTCCTCTCCCGCATCGCCATGGGCGGTATGGGGGAGGTCTGGCGTGCCCGCGACGAGCTGCTGGGCCGCGAGGTGGCGGTCAAGGTGCTGCGCAGCCACATCCACGGCGACCCCACGTTCCGCGCGCGGTTCCGCAACGAGGCGCGCATCACCGCGGCGCTGGCCGACCCCGGCATCGCGCAGGTCTTCGACTACGGCGAGCAGAACGACCTGGCCTACCTCGTGATGGAGCTGGTCCACGGCGAGCCGCTGTCGGCCATCCTGGCCCGCAACGGCGCGCTGGGCCCCGAGGTGGCGCTGGACGTGCTCCAGCAGACCGCCAAGGCGCTGCACACCGCCCACGCCGCCGGGGTCGTGCACCGCGACGTCAAGCCGGGCAACCTGCTGGTGACGCCCGACGGCCACATCAAGGTGACCGACTTCGGCATCGCCCGCGCGCTGGAGGCCGCGCCGGTGACGCAGACCGGCACCGTGCTCGGCACCGCGCAGTACGTCAGCCCGGAGCAGGCGCAGGGCCTGCCGCTCACGCCCGCCACCGACCTGTACTCCCTCGGCATCGTCGTCTACGAGTGCCTGGCGGGCCGCACCCCGTTCCGGGGCGAGAGCCAGGTGGCGATCGCGCTCCAGCATCTCAACGAGCAGCCGCCGCCGCTCGGCGTCGACGTGCCGGCCCCGGTGCGTGACCTGGTCATGGCGCTGCTGTCGAAGGACCCGGCGCGCCGGCCCGGCTCCGCGCGGGAGCTGGCCGACCGGGCGTACGTGCTGCGTGACTCGCTGGTGGGGCACGAGCAGGGCGTGGAGCTCAGCATGCTCACCGACCCCGACGGCTTCCGCGTCCACGAGCGGAGCGGCCCCGGGCAGACCGGACCGACCCGGCCGGGGCAGGGCGGGCCGGGGCAGGGCGGGCCGGGGCAGGGCGATGACCCGACCTACGACCTGATGGGCGGGGGCGTGCCGGCCACTGTGGCGCGGCGTCCGGCTCGGCGGCCCTCCCAGCGCAAGGGCACCGGCGCGCGGGCGCTGGCCGTCGTCGCCGCGGCCGGCTGCCTGGCCGCGGTCGGGTTCGGTGCCATGACGCTCGCCGAGCGCGACGCGCCCACGCGGCCGCCGGACGTCACGGAGCCGTCCGGCGCCGGCTCGGCCACGCCGACGCCGACGCACACCCGCACGGCCAAGGCCAAACGCACGCGGCGCCCGCCCGCGATTACGGCGAAGTCCAAACGGCCGGTACCCTCACGGTCGGCTACCGTTGACAAGTCGGCGACTCCTACCCGGAAGCCGACACCCCGACCCACCCCGACCACCCGTACCCCGACCCCCACACCGACTCCGAAGCCCACGACGACGCCGACAAGTCAGACACAGAGCGCTTCACCTGACCCGGCGGCGACAAACCCGCCGAAGGATGGGACGTGACGCGTCATGGGGTCGATGATGGACACCGGCGGCTCCGCGCAGACCGCGGTACCCAAGATGAACGGTAAGGGACAGTGCAGGAAATGACTCAGCCTCGGCTACTCGGAGGTCGCTACGAGCTCGACGGTGTCGTCGGGCGCGGCGGCATGGCTGAGGTGTATCGTGCCCGGGACATCCGGCTGGACCGCATAGTCGCGATCAAGACTCTCCGGTCGGATCTGGCGCGCGATCACACCTTCCAGGCCCGTTTCCGCCGTGAGGCGCAGTCCGCGGCTTCGCTGAACCACCCGGCCGTCGTCGCGGTCTACGACACCGGCGAGGACGTCAGCGAGGGCGCCCCCGTGCCCTACATCGTGATGGAGTACGTCGACGGGCGCACCCTGCGCGACCTGCTCCGGGCCGACCGGCGGCTGCTGCCGGAGCGGGCGGTCGAGCTGGTCGACGGCATCCTGCGGGCGCTCGACTACAGCCACCGCGGCGGCATCGTGCACCGCGACATCAAGCCGGCCAACGTCATGATCACCCGGGCGGGCGACGTCAAGGTGATGGACTTCGGCATCGCCCGCGCGATGGCCGACTCCGCCGCGACGATGACGCAGACCGCGCAGGTGATAGGGACCGCCCAGTACCTGTCGCCCGAGCAGGCGCGCGGCGAGCGCGTCGACGCGCGCAGCGACATCTACTCCACCGGCTGCGTGCTGTACGAGCTGCTGACCGGTCAGCCGCCGTTCACCGGCGACTCGCCCGTCGCGATCGCCTACCAGCACGTGCGCGAGGAGCCGATCCCGCCGTCGCAGATCGACCCGGAGATCCCCCAGTGGGCCGACGCGATCGTGCTCAAGGCCATGGCCAAGGACCCGGCGCATCGCTACCAGAGCGCGACCGAGATGCGCGCCGACATCCAGCGGGCGATGTCCGGCATGCCGGTCGACGCCCAGACGATGGCCATGAACAACACGTACGCCCCGACCACCCGCATGATGACCTCGACGCAGCAGGCCGCGGGCCCGGCGACGCAGCGCAGCACAGCCGTCCCGCCGTACGAGTACGACGACGACCGTGGCGGCGGCAGGGGCGGCGGCGGCCGGCGGCGGGCCAGTGGCGGCGGGGGCAACACCGCGCTGAAGACGGCGGCGTGGATCCTCGTCCCGCTGCTCGTCATCGGCGCGTTCATCGGCGTGGGCTACGCCTTCCTCAGCAACACCGACACGCCGGCGGCGCAGGCGCTCAAGGTCCCCTCGCTGGAGACGCAGACCGAGCAGGCCGCGGTCGCCGAGCTGACCGGTCTCGGGCTGAAGCCCCAGGTCGTCCGCGAGTTCAGCGACGAGTACGACCCGAAGACCGTCATCAAGACCGATCCGGCGGCGGGCGCCGAGGTCGAGAAGGGCGCGACGGTCAAGGTCGTCGTCTCCAAGGGCAAGAAGAAGGTCAAGGTGCCTGACGGGCTCATCGGGCTCACCAGGGAGGAGGCCACCGAGCTCCTCCGGAAGGAGGGCCTGACCGCCACGATCAAGACCAAGTCCTCCACCAGGAAGCAGGGCACGGTCATCTCCACCGATCCCGCCGCGGGCGAGGAGGTCGAGGACGGCGGCAGCGTCACGCTGTACGTGCCCAAGGAGCTGACCACGGTCCCGAACGTCACCGGCATGACGGCCGACGAGGCCAAGGCGGCGCTGGAGGCGGCCGGCTTCAAGGTAAAGATCAGTGAGCAGTTCAACGAGCAGGCCGAGGGCACGGTCTTCCAGCAGAACCCCGGCCCGGACGCCAAGCTGTCCCCCGGCACGACCATCTCGCTCCTGGTCTCCAAGGGGCCCGACCAGTCGCAGCCCACGGACCAGCCGACGTTCACGCAGGAGCCCGATCCGACGCTGCCCACCGACGAGCCGACGGACGAGCAGACGACGATCGAGGATCCGACCGGCGACGACGGCTTCGGATGACGTTCCGGAGCGCGTGACGCTCAGAGCGCTTGAGGAGCCGCCTCCCGGCTGGGAGGCGGCTCCCCGCTTTTCGGTGGCTTCCGGCGGGCCTGTGAGCGCCTGAGAGCCGCCAGGGGCGCCTGTGGATGAACGCCCGCCCGGGGAACGCGGCGAGAACGGCCTGCGGCTCCCCGGCGGCCGGGCCAAGCGAAAGAGCGCCCCCGCCGCTCGGGGGCAACGGCGGGGACGCTCATCTGTGAGTCGTGGCGGCCGGGCCGCGCGTTACACGATCGCGCTACCCGATCGCGTTCAGCCAGTTGGCGAGCAGCCGGTGGCCGTGCTCGGACAGCACCGACTCGGGATGGAACTGGACGCCCTCGATCGGGGCCTCGCGGTGGCGCAGGCCCATGATGACGCCGTCGTCGGTGCGGGCGCTCACCAGGAGCTCGCCGGGGACCGTCTCGGGGCGCACGGCCAGCGAGTGGTAGCGGGTCATCCGCACCGGCGAGGGCAGCGACGCGAACACGCCCCGGCCGTCGTGGGCGATCGCGCTGGTGCGACCGTGGACGATCTCCGGCGCGCGGGAGACGGTGGCGCCGTAGGCGTGGGCGATGGCCTGGTGGCCGAGGCAGACGCCGAGCAGCGGCCGGCCCTCCTCGGCGGCCCGGCGCACCAGGGGCACGCTGACGCCCGCCGCCTCGGGGGTGCCCGGACCCGGGCTGATGAGGACGCCGTCGAAGCCGGCGGCGTCGGTCACGGCCACCTCGTCGCGCGGGCGCACGTCGCACGTGGCGCCCAGCTCGCGCAGGTACTGGACGATGGTGTGGACGAAACTGTCGTGGTTGTCCACCACCAGCACACGGGTCATTGCGTAACCGTCACCTCGTCCAGCGTCATCAGGGGTTCGAGCAGCGGAAACACCCGATACCACAGTACGGCCACCGCGATGCCGGCCAGCACGGCGGCCAGCAGTGCCTTGACGGCCGTGGGGCCGGGGAGCCTGCGCCAGATCCAGCCGTACACGTGATCAGTCCTTCCTGAGCTCGACGCGGTCGAGCACCCCGTGCACGATGTAGCGCTGCGCGGCGGAGTACTCGGGGTGGC
Source organism: Nonomuraea sp. NPDC005501 (assembly GCF_040605905.1). Lineage (NCBI taxonomy): Bacteria > Bacillati > Actinomycetota > Actinomycetes > Streptosporangiales > Streptosporangiaceae > Nonomuraea > Nonomuraea sp. NPDC005501. The sequence goes on from NZ_JBEXDT010000001.1 coordinate 350,149, forward strand.
AGGTGGTGAGCGTGATGAACGCCTTGGACGGCTTGCGCCGGGGCTTGCCGGGCACCGGGGCGATGACGTCCAGGTCGGTGGGCAGCACGACCTCGTGGTAGGTCACCCGGTAGGTGTAGCGGGCCTCGCGCGCGTCCACGACGATCTCGTCGCCGCGTTTCAGCTCGTCGATCTGGTTGAACGGCGCGCCGTAGGTGGTGCGGTGGCCGGAGACGACGAAGTTGCCCTTCTGGCCCGGCAGGGCGGTGCCGGGGTAGTGGCCGGGGCCCTTGCGCAGGTCCTCGACCGACACGCCCTCGATCACGGCGTACTTGTAGTCGTTGCCCAGCCTGGGCATGCGCAGCAGGGCCACCGCGTGACCGAGCTTGATCTTCTTGAGCCGCTTCGGGCGGCCGTCGTCGCCCTGCTGCTCGCCGCCCGACTGCTCGCGGGCCAGCTCCTGCTCCAGCAGCGGCTGCTCACGGTCGGTGTAGGCGCCCGTGCCCCAGAGCAGGTAGGCGCAGAACAGCAGGAGTACGAGGCCCGCGGTGATGCACAGCTCCCCCACGGCCCGTAGCGTGGCCCTCACCCCCACAGCGTAGGCGCGCCGCTACGGTTCGTGAGGGATCGCCATGTCATGCGCGTGGCGACTATCCTGGGCCGGTCCCAAGCTCGCCGCTCTCGGCTACGCTGTCTCAACTACGCTAAACGAAGAGCCTGTGGACGATCCGGAAGCCCAGGCCCTCAGCAGGAGTCATCCAGTGCCCAAGTCGAAGGCTCGCAAGAAGGCGGTCTACACGCCGCCGCAGAAGTCCCAGCAGGTCAAGGTCAGCCCGCGCTGGCTGGCGCCGACGATGGTGGCGTCGTGGATCATCGGCATCCTGTGGATCGCCACGTACTACGTGGCCCCGCAGCAGGCGCCCCTGATCAAGGACCTCGAGGCCTGGAACCTGCTGATCGGGTTCGTTTTCATCATCTTCGGTGTGGTGCTCTCCACCCGCTGGCGTTAGATCTTTCCACAGTCTTTTCCACACCCTGGGGACGCCGGGTCACCGGCCGTTCACCCGGCGGTGCCGAGAATGGCCGTGGTCCGTACGACGACGAGTGCCACGAGTACGACCAGCGCCCCCGCGAGCGCCAGCGCCTGCCACAGGGCCCGGTTGCTCCGGGGGGCGTAGGCCATCGCGGCGGCGAGGACCGAGCCGGTGATCAGTCCGCCGATGTGGCCGGTCCAGCTGATGCCGGACACCACGAACGTGAACACCAGGTTGAGGCCGATGATCAGGGCGATGCCGCGCACGTCCAGGTTCAGCCTGCGGCCGACCACGAACACCGCGCCGAACAGGCCGAAGACAGCGCCTGACGCGCCGATCGTCGCCGTGTTGAGCGGGTCGAGCCAGTAGCTCAGCACCGAGCCGCCCAGCGCGCTGAGCAGGTAGACGGCCAGGTAGCGGATATGGCCGAAGGCACGCTCCAGGTAGGGGCCGATGACGTAGAGTGCCCAGCCGTTGAACAGGATGTGCAGGATGTCCCGGTGGAGGAACGCTCCGGTGAGCAGCCGGTAGTACTCGCCCCCCTGGGCCACCCCGTTCGGCCACATGGCGAAGCGCAGAGAGAGCGGGTCGTTCGGGAGCTGCTGGATGCCGAAGACCACGACGTTGATCGCCAGCAGCGCCCAGGTCACGTACGGCGTGCGGACGACCGCGCCGCCGAACGTGGACCTCGCCTGGCGCATGCCCTTGCTGCCCTCGGCCACGCACTCGGGGCACTGGAAGCCCACGGCGGCGTCGCGCATGCAGTCGGGGCAGATCGGGCGTTCGCAGCGCTGGCAGCGGACCCAGGTCTCCCGCTGGGGATGCCGGTAGCACGTCGGCACGGCCTCCGCGGGCTGCTCCGGGGGCAGGGGCGGCTGGCTGGTCATGCCCGCAGCCTACGGCCTCACCGGCCCTGCCGCGTGCGCCGACGCCGCCCCTCAGCCTCCGACCCGGGTCCCGGGCCGAGCCCTGGGCTCAGCCCTGGACGCGCTCGATCGTCACCGACTCCAGCACGACGTCCTCGACCGGACGGTCGTTGCGGCCCGTGCGGGTCTTGGCGATCGAGTCGATGACGTCCTGGCCCTCGACGACCTCGCCGAAGATGGTGTGCCGGCCGTTGAGGTGCGGCGTCGGGACGACCGTGATGAAGAACTGCGAGCCGTTGGTGCCCTTGCCGAAGCGGACGCCCGCGTTGGCCATGGCCAGCAGGTAGGGACGGTTGAAGTAGAGGTCCGGGTGGATCTCGTCGTCGAACTCGTAACCGGGGCCGCCGATGCCCTGGCCGAGCGGGTCACCACCCTGGATCATGAAGCCGGAGATCACCCGGTGGAAGATCGTGCCGTCGTAGTACTTGCCGGTGCTCTTCTCGCCGGTGCCCGGGTGGGTCCACTCGCGGTTGCCCTCGGCGAGCTCCACGAAGTTCCGCACGGTCTTGGGCGCCTGGTTGGGGAAGAGTTCGACCTTGACGGTGCCGTGATTGGTCTGCAGGTTTGCGATCAGCTTCTCAGCCACGAGACAGCTGCCCCCCTCTATGCACACGGTTAGTTCTGTGGTGTTTCGTTGACTATGGCCGTTAGGCCTCCGGGCCATCCTCCCACGGCTCGTCATGATTGAGCCGCCTTCTACCGGGAAGGTCAGGCTCGGGGCCCCAACGACAGGGGAGGTTGTCGTGTCCCTGACACTAAGAAGACGCCGCGTGGTCATAGAGGTTCCCGCCACGTGGATGGGCCGCATGAAGGCCCGGGCCGTCGAGACCGGTCAGCGTGTTGCACCCATGGCCGACCAGGCCAAGGTGATGGCCGATCAGGCCAGGATCATGGCCGACCAGGCCAGGTTCGCCACCGCCCAGCGCATCGAGGACGCCCGTTACTGGGCGGCACCGAGGCTGGAGGACGCCGCGCATCGGGTGGAGGACCAGTTCGCTCCCAAGGTCAGCTCGATGCTGACCGCGGCGGCCGACAAGATCGACCCGACGCCCGCCAGATCGCGGCGTTGGCCGATCATGATTCTGATCACTGGTGTCGCCGTGGGCGCGATGGGCTACATGGCCTATCGCCGTAACGCGCAGCAGTGGACGGATCAGATGAAGGACTCCGCGTCCGACGCGTCGCGTTGGGTGAGCGAGAAGGCGGACAAGACCGCCCAATCCACGGAGAACGCCGCGTCCACCGTCACCGAGACGACGGACGAGGCAGCGCACAAGATGCAGTGAACCAGCGCGAAAGTGCGCCCCCACCTCAGGGGGGCGCACTTTCGCGTTTCACGGCACCGGCGGGGCGGCGTTGACGGCGTACCAAGCGCTTGTTAGAACGAGCGGCATGAGCCTGTCACCGCTCGACGACCACCCCGTCCACCAGGCCGCCGAGGTCATGCGGCACGTGACCACGTCCGACCGCAACTTCTACGACCGCTACTACTTCAACTGCCACGCCGGCACGGACGAGCTGATGCTGATCATCGGCCTCGGCCAGTATCCCAACCTGGGCGTCACCGACGCGTTCGCCTGCGTGCGGCACCGTGACGCCAACCGCGACCTGCACCGCGTCGTGCGCGCCTCCCGCGAGCTGGGCGCCGACCGGATGGACACCGGGATCGGCCCGTTCCGGGTCGAGGTCGTCGAAGGGCTCAAACGGCTCCGCGTCGTGCTGGAGCCGAACGAGCATGGCCTGTCCTTCGACCTCGCCTGGGAGGGCACGATCCCGGCGACACTGGAGCCCCGGCACTTCCTGCGCCGGCAGGAACGGGTCATCTTCGACTCGGTACGGCTCGCGCAGACCGGGAGGTGGACCGGCCACATCCGCGTGGGCTCCGAGGAGATCCCGGTCACCCCCGACCGATGGCAGGGCACCCGGGACCGGTCCTGGGGCGTCCGGCCCGTCGGCGAGCCGGAGCCGCCCGGCGTCCAGGCCAGGAACGCCGGCACGTTCTACTGGCTGTACGCGCCGATGATGTTCGACGACCACGCCATCCTCTGCATCGTGCAGGAGGACGAGCGCGGGCGCCGGGTGCTGGAGGAGGCCACCCGGGTGTGGTCGGACGGCCGCGAGGAGGAGTACCTCGGCCGGCCCGAGTACCGTCCCGTCTACGCGCCCGGCACCCGCGACGTGGTCGAGGCCACGATCACCTTCGCGCCACCCGGAGGCAAGCCGTTCGACGTGCGCTGCACGCCGATCCTGCCGGTCCACCTCATGGTCGGCACCGGGTACGGCCTCGAACCGGACTGGCGGCACGGCATGTACCAGGGCGCCGGGCCGGTCGTGCAGGGGGTGACCTACACGCTGCCGGCCGACGCGGCCCGGATGTGGGGCCTGGTCGACGCCGTGGGCCGGTTCGAGTACGACGGTCTGGTGGGACACGGGCTGTTCGAGTACTGGGCGCTCGGCCCGCACCCGTCGTTCACTTCCTGACCGGCCGGCTACTCCTTCTCGGCCTTGCAGACCACCGTGAAGCGGACGCCCTTGACGTCCTTGAGGCCCTTGGGCGGCACACCGTCGGGGCCCTCGGCCGGGACGGCGGGCACGGCCTCGACCACCTCGGGCTCGCCCCCCTTGACCTCACCCCCCTTCAGCTCGCCCTCCTTGAGGCCGCCCTCCTTGAGCCGCAGGATCTTCGCCTCCTCTCCGGGCTCGGCCTTCCTGATGCGGAGCTCCGGCGCGCCCTCGGGGAGGGTTTCGGCCGCCTTCTCCGCCTTTTCCGCGGGCACCGCGCGCTCCAGGCGGAAGTCCTTCACCCGGGCGGGCTCGACCGGCTCGCCCGGATCGCCCTCGGCGACGACGACCTTGCCGTCCTTGAGCTTCACGACTTTGAGGGCCTTGACGCCCTTGGCGAAGCTCAGGGTCTCGCCGTCGCTCGTCCTGCAGACGATCGCACCCTCGGGCGCGGGCGACGGGGTCTCGTCGGCCAGCGCCGACCCGCTGAGGATCGACAGGGCGAGGACGCCCACCGCGCCCAGGATCCCGACACGCCTCTTCAACATGGACATCTTCCCTTCATGGAAGGTGCTCGGCACGATCTGACGGTCCGAGACTGGCCCGCCGTACCTGAAGCGAGCCTGAACGCAGCCGAAATGATCTTCAGGTTGGCTTTAGGCAGCGTGCGGCACTCTGGTCGGCGTGCGGCTCTTACTGGTGGAGGACGAGCGGCGGCTGGCCGGTCTCGTACGGGACGGGTTGTCGGGCGAGGGCTTCGCGGTCGACGTGGCCCACGACGGCCGCGACGGGCTGTGGATGGCGACCGAGAACCCCTATGACGTGATCGTCCTGGACGTGATGCTGCCCCGGATGAACGGCTACACCGTCTGCGCCCGCCTGCGCGAGGCCGGGAACTGGACGCCGATCATGATGCTCACGGCCAAGGACGGCGTCTACGACGAGGCCGAGGCCCTCGACACGGGCGCCGACGACTACCTGGCCAAGCCGTTCTCGTACGTGGTGCTGCTGGCGAGGCTGCGGGCCCTGGTGCGGCGGGGCGGCAGGGAGCGGCCGGTGTCGATCACGGTGGGCGACCTGGTGCTCGACCCGGCGGGGCTGCGCTGCCGCAGGGGCGAGGTGGAGATCGCGCTGACGCCGAAGGAGTTCGCCGTGCTGCACGGGCTGGCGCGGCGGGCGGGCGAGGTGGTCTCCAAGAGCGAGCTGCTCGCGCAGGCGTGGGACTTCTCCTACGACGGCGACCCGAACATCGTCGAGGTCTACATCAGCGCGCTGCGGCGCAAGATCGACCAGCCGTTCGGCCGGTCGTCGCTGATCACGGTGCGGGGCGCCGGTTACCGGTTGGAGGCGACATGAGCGCGGACCTGACGCGGACCCCGCGGGACCGGCTGCGGACCGCACTGCCGGCCGGGCTGGTCGCCGGGGTGCGGAAGAGGTTGCCTGTCGGTCTGCCGGCCGGGCTGTCGTCGGTACGGCTGCGGGCCACGGCGGCGGCGACCCTGGTCGTGGCGCTCGCCCTGGGGGTCGCCGCGGCCGTACTCGTCGTGACGTTGCGCGGCAGTCTGGAGGCCAGCACGGACGCCGAGGCGGCGCGGCGGGCGGTGGCGGCGGCGCCGCGGCTCATCCAGGCGGTGAAGGCCGTTCAGGCCGAGCCGGCGGAGGCCGGGAGCGCGGCCCCGCTCGACGCGAAGCCCGTGAAGACCGAAGAGAAGCCCGGCGTGAGGACCGAAGGGAAGCCGGGTGTGCGGCCCACTGAGGAGACCTATGAGGGGGCCGAGGCGGATCAGCCGATGGGTGACCCCGACGTCCTGCTCATCGGCGGCTCAGGTGAGTCTCTGGCCGTCACGGAGTGGGCCCAGCCGCGCCAGTACGCCGTGGCGGCCCTGAAGGTGGCCACGGCGGACGGGACCTCCACGGTGCTGGCCAGGGCCTCCCGCGCCGGTGCCGAGGAGGCGTTGCGGGCGCTCGACGGCGCGCTGCTGCCCGGTGTTCCGGCGCTGCTGGGGGTGGTGGCGGCGATGACGTGGTTCTCGGTGACCCGGGCGCTGAGGCCGGTCGCCGCGATCCGCGCCAAGATGGCCGACATCACCGCCCGGGACCTGCACCAGCGCGTGCCGGTGCCGCGCTCGGGCGACGAGATCGCGGCACTGGCCACGACCGTCAACGGCACGCTCGACCGGCTGGAGACGGCCGTCGGGACGCACCAGCGGTTCGTCGCCGACGCCGCGCACGAGCTGCGCAGCCCCATCGCCACGCTGCGGGCGCGGCTGGAGCTGGCCCCGCCCAGCGAGCTGACCCGCGAGGCGCTGGCGGACGTCGAGCGCCTCCAGGCGCTGGCCGGCGACCTGCTCATGCTGGCCAGGCTGGACGCCGGTGAGCCGGTGCGGACGACGTCGCTCGACCTCGGGCAGGTGGCGTTCGAGGAGTCGGTGCGCCACGGGCAGGAGAAGGAGCCGCGGGTCGTGGTGGACATCGAGCCGGACGTGGTGGTGCGGGGCTCGCGCGGCCACCTCGCCCGGCTGGTGACGAACCTGCTCGACAACGCGCGGCGGCACGCCGAGACGGCGGTGACGGTCCGGGTGCGCCCGGGTGACGGCCTCGCGGTGCTGGAGGTGCTCGACGACGGGCCGGGGATCCCGCCGGAGCACCGGGAGGCGGTGTTCGACCGGTTCACCCGGCTGGACGAGGCGCGGGCCAGGGACGACGGCGGCGCGGGCCTGGGTCTGCCCATCGCCCGCGACATCGCGGGGCTGCACGGCGGCACTCTGGTGGCGATCGACGGCGGCTTCCGCGCCACGCTCCCCGCGAGCACGTGACCGGGGCCGGCCCCCGGTGAGGTGGGCCGGCGCTAGGGAGACAGGTGGACCGGGCAGCCGAGGTCGGCGCCGATGCGGGTCAGGCCGGCGGCGAAGGAGTCGCGGGTGTTCCGGTCGTAGCCGATGAAGAAGCGGTTGGCCAGCCGCACGCCCCAGCGCAGACTCGTGGCCACGTCGTAGACCCGGTGGGTGAGCCGCGTTCCGCCGAGGTGGGCGACGAACGTCCACTCGCCCCGGTACCACCATCCGCCCTGGAGGGCGATCATCCGGTCCGTGACCTCGGCGGTGCTCGTGTGCCCGGGGATGTCCTCGACGGTGAACCGGCCGCTGTCCGGCGCGCCCTCCGGCAGCAGGGTCCGGGCCAGCACCGCGCGCACGCGCTCCACCGGCGCCTCCACCACGCCCGACACCTCAGTGATCAGCCTCTTGTCCATGGTCGCCTCCTTCGGATACCCGCTCCATCAGTGATCGCTTGACCGTGTCCGGCCAGTCGAGCGCGCCGCTCTCCAGCCGCTCCAGCACGCCCCGCACCCAGGCCAGCTCGGCCGCCTGGACGGCCCGCTGGTAGTCGAGCTCCAGCGCGAGCACCTCCGGCAGGCCGTTGTCGGCCATGCCCGCCAGGTGCGCGTCGAGGCCGCCGACCGCCGCCTCCAGCGCGGCGGCGCGGTTGCGCAGCGCGCGCCGCGCCTCGGGCACCGGCAGCGCGCCGATCAGCGAGATCCCGGCCACGAGGACACGCCGGTCCGGATCGGGCCGTTCCAGCAGGCGCCGCAGCCTCGTGGCCAGCTCCTGCCGTCCCTCGCCGGTGATCTCGTAGACGGTCCGCTCGGGGCGGCGGCCCTCGCGCGCGGTGGCCGCGGGGACGATCAACTCCTCGCGTGCCAGCCGTTCGACCGCGTGGTAGAGGCTCCTGGGCAGCCCGGCCACGTAGTCCTTGTGCGTGTCCACGATGAGGCGGTGCAGCTCGTAGGGGTGGCTGGGACGGACCGAGAGCAGGGCGAGCACGGTCAGCCCGGCCAGGTCATGGCGCTGCGCCATGATGCCTCCTTCTATAGTGCAACTTGCACTATAAGCGGGGCCGCCGGAGCTGTCGAGGGTCCGCCGGGGGCGGGCCCGTCAGGCGAGGAGACTGTCGAGCTGCATGAAGGCGCGCTCGATGATCTGCCGGGTGACGTCCTCGGGGTACGGGAACTGCTTGACCATGTCGCGCAGCCCCTCCACGTGCGCCCGCCTGGCCAGCGCGGCGACCGTCGCCAGCTCCGCCGCCTGCGCCTCGGCGAACGCACGGTCCACCACCGCGCCGTGACCGGGCACGATCACCTCGCCGGGCAGCTCGGCCAGCATGGCGGCCGCCGTCTCCGGCCAGTCCAGGGGGTACGAGTCGCCGAACGCCGGCGGCGCCCCCTGCTCCACCAGGTCGCCCGCGAACACCACCCCGGCGTCGGGCACGTACGTGACGATGTCGTTGCTGCTGTGGCCGAGCCCGAAGTGGCGCAGGTGGACGATCCGGCCGCCGATGTCGAGCGTCGCGGCGGTGGTGAACGTGTGGTCGGGCGGCACGATCACCACCTCCTCCACCTCCTCGCGCCTGGCCTCCGGCACCCGGTCGACGACTCTGGCGCGCTGCTCCAGCCCGTACCGCTCGATCTCCTCCGCGCACCTCACGTGGCCCCAGATCTCGGCGGGCAGGAACGGCGCGTTGCCGAAGTAGTGGTCGAAGTGGGAGTGGCTGTTGACGACCGTCCACGGGCTGCCGGTGATCCGCCTGATCGCCTCGATCAGGTCGGCCGCCTCGCGGTGGGACATCCGCGTGTCGAGTACGAGGCAGTGCCCGTCGCCGACCACCAAGCCGACATTCATGTCGTACGACCTGTGGCGCCGGACGTACACCCGGTCGCCGACCTCCCGCCATTGCTCCCTCATGAACGAAACCTTACTGACCGGACGATCTCAGCCCCGGAGGTAGGCGAGGACCGCCAGCACCCTGCGGTGGCCGTCGGCGGCCGGCGGCAGGTCCAGCTTGGTGAAGATGCCCGCGATGTGCTTGGCCACGGCCGCCTCCGTGACGAACAGCTCACGCGCGATCGAGGCGTTGGCGCGGCCCGCGGCGACCAGCCCGAGCACCTCCCGCTCGCGGGGTGTGAGCCGCGCCAGCGGGTCGCGGCGCCGCCGCAGGAGCTGGCGCACCACCTCGGGATCGACGACCGTGCCTCCGGCGGCCACGCGGTCGAGCGCGTCCACGAACTCCCGCACGTCACCGACGCGGTCCTTCAGCAGGTAGCCGATGCCGGCGCCGCCCTCCGAGTCGAGCAGCTCGGCGGCGTACGTCTGCTCGACGTACTGGCTGAGCACGAGCACGGCCAGCTCCGGGCGCGCCCGGCGCAGCTCCAGGGCGGCGCGCAGCCCCTCGTCGGAGAAGCCGGGCGGCATGCGCACGTCGGTGACCACGGCGTCCGGCCGGTGCTCGGTGGCGGCCTCGACCAGCGCGGGCGCGTCCCCGACGGCGGCGAGCACGGTGTGGCCGAACCGTTCGAGGAGGCCGACCAGCCCCTCCCGGAGCAGGACGGCGTCCTCGGCTATCACTACGCGCACGGGATCTCCACTCGCACCAGGGTCGGCCCGCCGGCCGGGCTGGACACCGACAGCCTGCCACCCACGACGGCGAGCCGGTCGGCCAGGCCGGTCAGACCGCTGCCGCGCCCCGGATCGGCCCCGCCGCGGCCGTCGTCGCGGATCTCCACGAGCAGCGTGCCGCCCTCGGCGCCGCCGGTGACGCGGGCCGCGCTCGCGCCGCTGTGCCGGGCGACGTTCGTGAGGGCCTCCGTGACGACGTAGTAGGCGGTGACCTCCACGGCCGGTGGCAGCCGCTCCTCCAGCGCGAGCTCCACCTCGACCGGGACGGGCGAGCGGCCGGCGACGTCGCGGACGGCGGCGGGCAGTCCCCGGTCGGTGAGCACCTGGGAGTGCACGCCCCGGATGAGCGCCCGCAGCTCGGCCAGCGCCTGCTTCGCCTCGTCGTGCGCCCGCGCCACCAGCCGTCCGGCCGGAGTGTCGTCGGGCAGGTCCAGCCGGGCGATGCCGAGGCTCATCGTCAGCGCCACCAGCCGCTGCTGGGCGCCGTCGTGCAGGTCACGCTCGATCCTGCGTCGCTCGGTCTCGAACGCGTCCACGAGCCGGGCCCGCGACCGCAACACCTCGCTCAGCTCGGCGGCCTGCGGGGCCAGGATCGCACGGGTCATGGCGCCCCTCGCCCCGGCCCAGGCGGTGAGCGTGTACGCGGCGACGGGCACCAGCAGGACCCCGAGGCCCGAGGCAGCGAGCCCGACGGGGACGCTCACGGTGGGCTGCACCACCGGCGTCAGGATCAGCAGCACGAGCCCGACCGCGGCGAACAGCGCCATGACCACGTCCAGCCACCACAGCAGCAGCACCGTCACCCCGCCCAGCGCCGCCTCCCGGCGCAGCCCGCCGGGCGTGACGGGCAGCGGCACGTCGTCCACCAGCCGCAGCCGCCACCGTTCGTAGCGGGCCACCACGGGGGTGAGCAGCGCGACCACCGCCACCCCGGCGACCGCGACGGCCGGGGAGGCCGTCACCGCCACTCCGGCCACGACGCCCATGACGGGCACTCCGGGCACGACCGCGGCCAGCAGGTAGGCCAGCGAACGCCACGGCCAGGCCGACCTCAGGAAGGGGATCGGCCGCTGGGTGAGCGCTTCCGGCGCGGTCCTGACGAGCACGCCGCGACACTATCCGCGCGCGGCCCCAGGGGTCGGTAGTGCCAGGTAGACCTTTTTGCCCGCATTCACACCGGGGCTTCTCGCAGGCGAGCTCAGAGGGGCGGATTCAGCCTCCGGGCCGCGACCGGTGGACCGGGAGCTGAGTACGCGAACCCCATCATCGACTGACGGCGTCCCGCTCGATGGCGGGCAGGGCGGTCAGGAAGGGCGTGGAGTCGTCCGATGGCGGCGGCACCGGGTCCGGGCGGTCCACGGCCTGGAGGGTCAGGGCGCCCGCGGCCAGGACGACCAGGCAGACCGCCACGATCAGCACCCGCCGCCGCAGCCGGGAGCCCGGGGCGAAGGCCAGCCGGAGCCGCCATCCCAGTCCCGGCGGTTTCAGGCGCACGCCGGCCGTCAGGCGGGCGAACGCCGCGTCGACGTCCAGCTCGGGCTGGTCCTCAGGCGGGTTCACAAGACAGCGATCTTAAAACATTACAAACGCCATCAAGCGCTTTCTCGATCACATATTGATCACGCACTCGATTTCGATGCGCGGGGCACGGCATTTCGGCCCGAAATTCGGCGGCGGCGCCGTTCAGGAGTGTTGTACGGCGTGGCGCGCTTTTCCACCGCTAACGCTCGACATAATGAGGTGATCACCTGGTCGCGGACGCCCGGCGGGAGGAATCCATGCGTTCCGTCGCGGGATTGGGAGCCGCCGCCGTTCTCCTGATGAGCCCGGCCACCGCGACCGCTCTGCCTCGCCCGTCCGTCTCCACGGCCGCCGTCCGCGGCCCCGTGCCGGACGACTGGAAGAAACGCACATCCCTGCGGATCCTGCCGCCGTGGCCGCGCCAGAACGACGAGGTGCGAGTCTTCGTCCACTGCCCCGTCAAGGCCAACCACGCGCTCATCGGGTCCACCGCGTTCACGCTGAAGGGCTCGCGGCGCATCTACCGCGAGGTGGGGCTGGGCCTGTCCGACCGCGGGCTCGGCCGGCGCGCCGTCGGCATCTCGTACTACGCCTTCCCGGGCGACCACCTCGCGCACCTCAGGTGCGTCAAGGTCACGATCGACGAGCACACGCGCATCCGGAAGGTGCGGCTGATCAGCCGCTTCACCGTGCCGCTGGTTGTACGCCCGTTCCGGCTCGGCCGCTTCTTCTGACCCGGCCGTCCACCGGGCGCCGGTCCCTGTCCGGTCGGATCGGGGCACGCCTTCCCAACCCCCGTTGTCCGGATATGTCTGGCATGGCAGGGGGACGGTGTCGTACATCTGACCCATGACCACGTACTCCGCCGTCGTCACCACCGGCATCTACTGCCGGCCCGGGTGCGGCGCGAAGCCGCTGGCGAAGAACACCCGCACGTACGAGCTGGCCGCCGCCGCCGAAGCCGCCGGGTTCCGCGCCTGCCTGCGCTGCCGGCCGTACCGTGTGGCCGGTCCCATCGCCGCCGACACGCCCGAGCTGGTGTGCCGGGCGTGGCAGCTCATCATCGACGGAGTCCTCGACGAGGGGACCGAGGCGGCGCTCGCCGAGCGGGTCGGGCTGTCGCCGCGCCACCTGCGGCGCCTGTTCCTCAGGCATCTCGGCGCGAGCCCCGACCAGCTCGCCCGCTCCCGCCGGGCGCACTTCGCGCGGCGGCTGCTCGACGACACCGACCTGACGGTGCTGGACATCGCGTTCGCGTCCGGGTTCGGGAGCCTGCGGCAGTTCAACCGGATCATGCGTGAGGTGTTCCGCGCCTCGCCGACCGACCTGCGCGACCGGCGGCACCGCGCGGACCGGCTCGTCGCCGACGGCGGCCTCGCGCTGCGGCTGCCGGTCGTGCCCGGCTACGACTGGGACGCGGTACGGGACTTCCTCGCGGCGCGGGCGGTGCCGGGGGTCGAGGCGGTCGAGGGGCGTACGTACCGGCGCACGATCTCCGTGGACGGCGCGCCGGGGGTGCTGGAGGTCTCCCCCGGCGACACCGCGGGGCACCTGCTGCTGCGGGCCCACCTGCCGTACTGGGAGGGGCTGATCCACGTGGTGGACCAGGTGGGGCGGCTGCTCGGCACGGAGACCGACCACGCGGCCGGGGTCGCCGCGCTGTCCGCCGATCCGGTGCTCGGGCCGGTGGTGCGGGAGCGGCCCGGGCTCGCCGTGCCGGGGGCGTGGAGCGCGCTGGAGATCGGCGTACAGGAGGTCCTGGGCCGGGGCCGGTGGCTGGAGGCGCTGGTGGAGGGCCTCGGGACGCCGGTCCCCGGGCTGCCCGGCGGCCTGACCCACGTCTTCCCGGAGCCCGGGGCGCTGACCCGGACCGCCCTCGCGGCACTGACCCTGCCGGAGACGGCCTCTCCGCTGAGCGAGGCGGAGGTGACGCGGGTCGCGGCGCTCGCCGCGGCCGTCGCCGGCGGGGACGGGGCGCTCGGGTACGGCACGAGCCCGGACGCGCTGGGGGCGCTGCCGCACCTGGACGAGGACCTGCGCCAGGCCATCGGGCTGCGGCTGGGGCAGCGCGAGGCGTTCCCGCTCGCGGACCCGGCGCTGCTGGCCGCGCTGGAGCGGATCGGCGTGCCGCGGACTGGCGCGGCCCCGTGGACGGCCGGGCGGTGGCGCCCGTGGCGGGCGCTCGCGGCCGCCCACCTCATGGCGTACGGCGAGCGTCACCGCGTTCGGAGCCGGACCTGACATGGCGTACGGCGAGCGTCGCCGCGGTCGGAGCCGGACCTGACGGGGCGGTCACCACGTGAGGTGGAGCGCCTCCGGGGAGCGGTGGATGAGGGTGGGGGCCATGGTGACGTCGGTGCGGTCCAGACGCAGGCCCGGCAGCTCGCGGACAAGGAGCTCCAGCGTGATCCGGACCTGCTCCTTGGCGAGGTGGGAGCCCGGGCAGCCGTGCGGGCCGTGGCCGAAGGACAGGTGGCGTGCGACCGGGCGGGCGATGTCGAACGTGTCCGGGTGGGTGTCCGGATCGGCGTCGCGGCCGGCTGAGGCGAACGACACGAACACCATGTCGTCCCGGTGCAGCTCCGTCCCGCCGAGCGTCACATCCTCGGTGACCGTACGGCGGAAGCCCTGGATCGGCGCGTCGAACCTGACCGCCTCCTCGACGGCGGCCGGGATGAGCGCCGGCCGCTCGCACAGCAGCTCCCACTGGCGGCGGTCACGCAGCAGGTTCAGCATCACCGTCCCTAGCAGCGCGGTGGCGGTGAGGTGGCCGGCGAGCAGCAGGTTCTGCACGTTGGCGACGATCTCGTTGCGCTGGCCGAGCGTCAGCTCCCCGGAGCCGGGGGCCAGGTCGCGGACGATTTCGGTGATCAGGTCGTCCCGCGGGTTGGTCCGCCGCGCGCGGGCGTAGCCGTCGAGGAGGCGCTGGAGGGTCACCACGTCCTTGGCCGCCTCGACCTGCTGGTCCTCCGTCAACCCGGCGAACACCAGCTCCTCCGCCTGGTGCCCGCCGTGGACGGCGCCCGGCGTGTCGGCCGGGTCCAGCCCCATGAGATGGCCGATCACGGCGGCGGGCAGCGGCCTGGCGTAGGCGTCCATCCACTCCACCCGCCCGTCGCCGGCGAACCCGGCGATGAGCGCCTCGGCCCGTTCGGTGACGAACGGCAGGGCGGCGGCGATCCGCGCCGGGGACAGGCCACGGGTGAGCGGCCTTCGCAGCCGCCGGTGCGCCTGGCCGTCGGCCGTGAGCACCGCCCGCGCCCCGCCGTACCCCTTGGCCATCTCCGACAGCGCGCGCCCGCCGGGCACGACGTCGGGCCGCAGCGCGCCCGCCGACGAGAACTGTCCGGGCCTGCTCAGCACCTCCCGGACGTCCTCGCGCCTGCTGACCAGCCAGGCGTCCAGGTCGGGCACGAACGTCAGGCCCGGCGTACGGCGGGCCTCGGCGTACAGGGGGTACGGGTCGCGGTAGAACCGGTGCAAACGTTGCAAGCGCGCTAAGGCGTCAGGGTTCACGTACCCATCGTGACATCGCGGGGTCTCAGAAGAGAGTCAGCGGCTCGGTTCCGGTGGCGTCGGACGGCGACATGGGCTCGGGCAGCGGCTCCAGCTCGGGCACCAGGGCGCGGACCTCGTCGTGGAAGCGGCGGGCGAGGGGCAGCGCCTCGGCGTTGTCCGGGGTGTGGACGAAGACCGTCGGGGAGCGGCCTTCGCGCAGCCACTCCACGACCGTGCCCACCCACGGCCGCCAGCCCTCGGCCGTACGCGTGATGTCGTCCCGGCCCAGGTAGCGGACGATCGGACGGTCGGTGAGAGCCGTGGCGCGACGGGGCACGCGCGGCTTCTTCGTCCAGGCGTCACGCTCGGCGTCGCTGGTGGGCGGGCTGTCGAAGAACGCGACGGTGTCGAACGGGATCCACTCGGCGCCGACGCGGCCGAGCACCGACTCCAGCGCGCGGGCGGCCCGTACGTCCTCGAAGAAGGCGCGGTGCCGCACCTCGACGGCGTACCGGTGCCCCTCGGGGAGCCGCTGGAGGAACGCGGCGAGCGTGCCGAGGTCGTTCGGGCCGAACGAGCCCGGCAACTGGACCCACAGGGCGTGCGCCCGGGGCCCGAGCGGCTCGATCGCGTCCAGGAACGTCCGCAGCTCCTCGCCCGCGCCGGTGAGACGGCGCTCGTGGGTGATCGGCTTGGGCAGCTTGACCACGAACCGGAAGCCGGGATCGGTCTGCGCCGCCCACGACTCCACCGTGCTCCTCGCCGGGGTGGCGTAGAAGGTGGTGTTGCCCTCCACCGCGTCGCACCAGGTGGCGTAGGCCCGCAGGCGCTCGGTGGGGGGCAGCGGGTGCGGCAGGAAGCGTCCCCGCCACGGTGTGTGAGTCCACATGGCGCATCCCACATGAAGCCGCATGCCCACGACGCTACACGCCCCGCTCCGCCGGGAGGGTGGCGCCGATGGAGCGGGCGAGGTCCGCGGGCAGGGGGTACGGGCGCTCCGCGGGCAGCAGGCCGGTGATGTCCCGGCCGTCGCGAAGGGCCCGCCGGAGGTCGTGGACGCGGCCGGTCACGTCCGTGATCGCCACGATCCACTCGCCGAGGTAGCGGGTCACCGCCTCACCGGACAGGCCCACCTGGATCGACCGGTACGGCAGGGCGTTGTGGTGCGGGTCGCGTTCGGGGTCCCACTGGATCCGCACCGGGCTGGCGCGCAGGCGTGCCTTCCACCCGGCCGCGTCGGCGGCGCCGTCGGAGTGGCCGTCGGAGTGGCCTTCGGGGTGGCCTTCGGAGTGGCCTTCGGGGTGGCTGAGGCAGGCGTGTTCCAGCGCCCACGCGAACCCGTCCCGCGTGATGTCGATGGCCAGGACCCTCGTCTGGCCGGGCTTGGCGGCCCAGCCGCAGCGGTACATCATCCACAGGAAGGACGGCTTGATCCAGGTCATCCGGTCACGCTTGAACGGGGGCACGAAGCGCTGCGCGGCGACGGCCGGGTCGGCGATGGCGGGGTCGTATGCCTGGTAGACGGTGATGGACTCGTCGGTGAAGGCGGCACGGATCTGCCGGTACGGAACGTTCATCCAGGCGATGGTGCAGAACCGCCCACCTGCCCGGCAACCGGTTTCCGCTCGGCGATACAACGTATGGTGCCGATACAGTGTCCCGTACGGACAGGCCTGCGCAAGGGGAGGAGGCGCGAAGGTGGCGCGACGAGAGGCCGGAGAGGGCGAGCCGACGCTGGTGTGGGAGCGGCCCGAGCCACCGGCCAGGCCCGCCCCGACCCCCCTGAGCAGGGACGGGATCGTGCGGGCCGCGATCGAGCTGGCCGACGCCGACGGGCTGGACGCGGTGTCGCTGCGCAAGGTCGCCGCCGCGCTCGACGCGGGCCCGATGCGGCTGTACGGCTACCTGTCCACCAAGGAAGAACTGCTGGACCTCATGGTGGACGCCGTGTACGGCGAGATGCCCCGGCCGGCCCGCACCGGCGACGACTGGCGAAGCGCCCTGCGCTCCCTCGCCCACGGCACCAGAGAGGCCGCCCTGCGGCACGAGTGGTTCGCCGACCTGCTCGGTGGACGGCCGCACCTCGGCCCCAACGCGCTGGCCCGCCTGGAGGCGTCCCTGGCCGCCCTCGACGGCGCGCCCGGCTTCGACCACATCGACACGGTGCAGCACGCCGTCCAGACGGTGAACGTCTACCTGGTCGGGGCAATCAGGACCCAGGTCGCCGGGCTGCGCGCCGAGCGGGACACCGGCCTGGACGAGCGGCAGTGGCAGATCGCCTCCGGCCCGTACCTCACCCGGATGCTGGCCACCGGCCGCTACCCCACGCTGGCCCGCTGGGTCCACGACGCCACCCACATTGACGCGGACGCGACCTTCGAGGCCGGCCTCGCATGCGTCCTGGACGGCATCGCCGCCCGCCTCCGCCGCTGAGATCCCCCGTGGAACGCGGATGCCCCCGGCTCCGGAGAGCCGGGGGCACCTGGTGTCAGGCCGTCATGGGCGCTTCCACGGTTCGAAGTAGGCGACCGTGGCGAAGTCCATCTCCAGGGCGTCGGGCGGGGTGCCGCCCGTGGCGCTCACCCCGGTGACGAAGAGGCGGACCCCCGTGCCGGTCACCGTGTCCACCGCCAGCGCGTGCGCGCTGTCGCGGGCCGCGACCTGGCCGTCGTAGCGGCCGGTCCAGACGGGCGCACCGGTCCGGGCGTCGTAGGCGATCGTCACGTAGTCGTCGCCCGCCGACTCGTCGTCGGAGCTCTCACCGGTGACGACGACCTTGCCGCCGTCCGGCGTCACCGCGACGTCCCAGGCGTAGTCGTCGCGGTTGGCCCGGCCGTTGTGGCGCTGCACCCACGACCGCCGTCCCGTGGCCGGGTCGTAGGCGACGGTGGTGTAGTCGGCCTCGGTGCCCTCGCCCGTGGTGTTGCCCGTGACGTACAGCTTGCCGCCGCCGGGGGCGAGGGTGATGTCGTGGGGGTTGTCGCTGAGGTGGGCCGGGCCGTCGAAGCGGTCGGCCCACAGCTCCTTTCCGGTCGTGGTGTCGTAGGCGATGGTGGTCATGTCGGTCTGCGTGTCACGGTTCTCGGCGGAGCCGGTGATGAAGACGGCCTTGCCGTCCGCGGCGACCGTCGCGGCGACGGGGATGTCGATGGCGTTGGCCGAGCCGTTGTGGGCGGCGCTCCAGAGCTGCCGGCCCGTGCCCGCCTCGTACGCCACGGTGCCCCAGTCGGCCAGGCCCGTGCCCGACGGCCCCGAGCTCTGGCCGGTGACGAAGACCGTGGACCCGTCCGGGCTGACCTCGACCACCCGCGCGTCGTCCGTGCCCCCTCCGGGCCCGTCGAAGTACGACGTCCACCTGGGTGTTCCGTTGTCCGCGTCGTACGCGACGGTGACGTAGTCCTCCTTGCCCGCCTCGCCCATCGTGCTCATACCGGTGAGGTACACGGTCTTCCCGTCGGGGCTGACCGTGAGCGCGTTGGCGAAGTCGGAGCCGTTGCCCGCCCCGTTGCGCCGGGCGACCCACAGCTCCTTGCCCGTGGCGGCGTCGTACGCGATGGCGACCGCGTCGCTGCTGGTGTCCTTCCCGGTGCTGAGCCCGGCGAGGAACACCTTGGAGCCGTCGGGGCTCACCGCGAGCGACTCGACCTCGTCCCAGCCGGCGGGGCCGGTGTAGCCCGCGTTCCAGACCTCGGCGCCGGTGGCCGGGTCGTAGGCGACGGTGGCGATGCGCGGCTTGAGCACGCCCGGGGCCGGGTCGTAGCTGACGCCCGACACGTAGAGCCGCTTGCCGCCGGGGTCGAGGACGGTCTGCTCGGCCGAGTCGACGCCGCCCGCGGCGCCGAAGGTGGCCGCCCACTTCTCGGGCACCGGGCGCACGAGGACGGGGACGTTCACCGTGTGACGGCCGTCCTTCCAGGTGAGCCGGCCACCCCGGTAGACGTTCATCGGGGCGGTGGCCTGCGTGAACGTGACCGTGAACGACTTGGTCTCACCCGCGCGCAGCGTGAGCCGGCTCGGAGAGACCTTGGTCGTGATCCCGGCCAGCCCCGAGGTGGACGCCGTGTAGGTGGCGGTGGAGCGGCCGACGTTGGTGACCCTGCGGGTGACCGTCTGGGTGCCGGCCAGCCGCCCGACCGCGATGGAGGGAACGTTCATGTCGCTCGGGTCGAGCGAGTGGCCGGCCTTGGACAGCGCCTGGCAGACCTTGTCCTCGACGCCCTTGGTGGTCGCGCAGAGGAACGCGGCCCAGTCGTCGACGCCGCTGTCGTAGGCGAGGCCCGGGTCGGCGGCGCTGTTCGGGGTGACGTGCCCGGCTCCCTCGCCGAAGATGACCGCCGGCTCCGTGCCGGGTCCGTCGCGGACGTCGGAGCCCGTCGTCATCAGCGCCGACTTGATCGTCATGGGCGACCAGTCCGGGTGCAGGTCCTTCAGCAGCGCGGCCAGCCCGGCGACGTGGGGCGAGGCCATGGAGGTGCCGCTGAGGACGTTGAACTCCTGCCCGTTGTTGCCCGGCGGCGCCACCGCCGCCAGCACGTCCTGCCCGGGGGCGATCAGGTCCGGCTTCAGCAGGTCGCCGCCGCCCGCGCTGAGCGGGCCGCGCGAGGAGAACGAGGCGATGTACGGCGCCGGGACGTCGGTGCTGATCTTCGCCTGGTCGATCGTCGCCGTCGCGCCGGGGGTGGCGGCGTAGTCCTTGACCGCCTGCCTGTCCTTGACGTCGAGGTGCACCGTGGGGATCGTGTGCAGGTCGGCGTTGAGGGAGTTCTCGTCCACGTTGGTCAGGACCATGCCGACGCCGCCCGCCTCGGCGACGGCGGCGCTCTTGTTGAACCGGGGCGTCACCCCGCGGTCACAGATGACGATCTTGCCCTTGACCTTGGCCGGGTCGAGGACCGGCTTCCCGTCGTTGTCCTTGGTGGTGTAGCACTGCGCGGCGCGTGTCGGGTCGGCCCCGGGCAGCGTCGCGGCGGTCGCGTCGACGAGGGGCGCGGGGCCGGCCTTCGCCGCCAGCGAGACGCCGCTGTACGTGGCGCCGTTCCCGAGCGTCACCGAGCCCCGGGCGCCGCGGTTGTGCGTGCCCGCCGCGACCGTGGTGATCCAGGGGGACGGGTGCGCGACGGTCGACGCGGCCGGGCCGCTGTTCCCGCCCGCCGCGGCGACGAAGACGCCCGCCTCCGCGGCCGACAGGAACGCCATCTCCACCGGGTCGAGGAAGTCCGTGCTGGTCCCGGAGACGGAATAGTTGATGACGTCCACGCCGTCGGCCACCGCCTGGTCGATGGCGGCGACCAGGTCGGAGGTGTACCCGTTGGCCGTGGACGCGTCCTGCGTCGACCAGAGCGCCTTGTAGGCGGCGATCCGGGCGCGCGGCGCGATGCCGCTCACCTTGCCGAACGTCGCGGCGGCGCCGGTCGCGGGCACGTCGTGGTTGCCACCGGCCGTCGAGGCCACGTGCGTGCCGTGACCGTTGTAGTCACGCGGGGACAGGTACTCCCAGGGGAAGTACTCCTTCACCGCCGCGTCGCCGCCCCACGCGGCGGTGAAGTGCCGCGCCGCGACGAGCTTGCCGTTGCACGCCTTGCGGTCCCAGGAGTCGTCGCCGGCCTGCTCGCACTCGCCGTGGAAGCCCTTGACCGGAGGGTACGGCTTGCCCTTGCCGTCGGTGCCGGCGAAGCTCTTGGCGTCCGGCCAGATGCCGCTGTCGATGACGCCGATGACCAGGCCCTCGCCCGCGCCCTTCTTGCCGTCCGGGCCGCCGAGCCGGTCCCAGAGGCCGCCCCGCGCGTCGAGGCCCAGGAACGAAGGCGTCGAGGACGTCGCCACCGACACCTTCCTGTCCTCGGTCACGGCCACGACCTCCGGTAACGCCCTCAGCTGCGCCGCCTGGTCCTTGGTCAGCTTCGCGGCGAAGCCCTCGAACGCGTACACGTACTCGTACAGCTTCTTGCCGCCGCCCGCCTTGCGCAGCGTGGCGTCGTGCCGGCCGCGCAGGTGGTCGACGTACGTGGTGACCTCGGCGGAGCGCGGGTCGATCTTCTCGCCGCGCTGAGGCTTGGTCGTGGCCAGCCCGGCCCTGTCCCCCTCGTACGTCACGACGGGGTCCTCGGCCATGTGAACTATGTAAATATTCTGCTCTTCCGGGCCGGCTTCGGCGAAGGCCGGGCCACCGGGCCAGGCGGCTCCGGCCAGCATCAGCCCGGTCAACGCCAGCGTCGCCGACAGCCGTCTACGACCATGGCCAGCGGATTTGGACAGTTCCATCGTTGCCCTCCGTGCATCGCCGCCGATCAAAGCGGACGATCGCTGAGGCTAACGAGATCCGGCCATACGGGTGATCCGTACCGTATACGGATTTTTGCCACCTAACCCGGACGGAGAGATCCGCTAACCTGCTGGTGGTGAGCGAGAGGGGGTTGGCCGGATGCCCTTGGCGCCGCCCCGCCGCCCCTCGGGCTCGCTGTCGGACGTCCTCGTCGGACGGCAGTCCGAGCTGGCGCTCCTGCGTACGGCCGTCGCCTCCCCGCCCTCGCTCGTCCTCGTCGAAGGCGAGGCGGGCATCGGCAAGAGCCGCCTGGTGGGAGAGCTCCTCGCCACCCCGGAGCTGGCCGGCGTCCGCAGGCTCGTGGGCCAGTGCGAGCAGCTCCAGGAGCCCCTGCCGCTGTCGCCCGTGCTCGACGCCATCCGGCTGACCGGCGCCGAGCTGGCACGGTCCCGGCCGCTGAACCCGGTGACCGGGGCCCTCGCGCCGCTGCTGCCGGAGATCGCCGGACAGCTCCCGCCGCCCCCGCCCGCGCTGCACGACCAGCGGGCCGAGCGGCACCGGGTGTTCCGGGCGGCCGTCGCGCTGCTCGACCACCTGAGCCCGCTGGTCCTCGTCCTGGAGGACGTGCACTGGGCCGACGGCGGCACCCACGATTTCCTCTCCTTCCTGGCCTCCCACCAGCCGCGCGACCTGTCGGTCATCGTCACGATCCGCCCCGCGGCCGGGCCCCTGCCGCTGCGGGAGGCGTTCGCCCGGGCGCCGTCCGGCCCGGCGCTGACGGTCGGCCTCGCCCCGCTGAGCGGCTCCGAGGTGGAGGAGCTGGCGGCCGGCATCCTCAAGGCGGACCTCCCCCGCACGTTCACCGCGCCGCTGTACGAGAAGACGGGCGGCATCCCGTTCGTGGTGGAGGAGGTGCTCCGCACGCTCCTCGAACGGCTGCCCGCCGGCGAGATCCCCGGCCGGGCCGACGTCCTCGCCGGTCTGGCGGTGCCGACCGTGCTGCGTGACGTGGTGCTCCAGCGCCTGGCCTCGCTCGACGACACGGCACAGGAGATCATCGGCGCCGCGGCCGTCGTCGGCATGACGCCCGACGAGCACGTCCTCGCGGACGTCACCGAGCACGGCCCGGCCGAGGTCGCCCGGGCGCTCGCCAAGGCGCAGGCCGTCGGGCTCCTGCACGAGCAGGACGGCGGCTGCCGCTTCCGGCACGCGCTGGCGCGGCAGATCGTCTACGAGGCCCGGCCCGTGTCGGGCCGCCGCTGGCTGCACCTCAGGACGGCCCGCGCCCTGGAGTCCCGCCCGGGCCCGAAGCCGGTGGCCGGGCTGGCCCACCACTACCGGCACGCCGGCCGTACGACGGAGTTCGTGGAGAACGCGGAGGCCGCCGCCGGCACGGCGATGTCCCACGGCGACGACGCCACGGCCGCGCGGTTCCTGCTCCAGGCGCTGGAGACCGGCGAGCTGCCCGGCGACGTGCGGGTACGGCTGGCCGTCAAGCTCGGCCGGGCGGCCGTGGACGGGCTGGCCCACGCCGAGGCCGTGCCCATCCTCGAACGCCTGCTGGCCACCGAGCCCCTGCCCGCCCACCTCCGGGGCGAGCTGCGCTTCGCCCTGGGCCGCCTGCTGCGCCAGCAGGGCGAGGCCCGCGCCGGCCACCTGCGGATCGAGGAGGCGCTGGACGACCTCGCCGACCGGCCCGCCCTGCTGGGCCGCGCCCTCGCCGTACTGGCCGCGCCCGAGACCGTCGTGGACCGGCACATCAGCGAGCACACCGCCCGGTGCGACGAGGCGGAGGAGGCCGCGCGCCGCAGCGGCGACCCCGACGTCGGCGTCGCGGTGCGCATCACCCGCGCCTCGCTGCTGCTGGAGCAGGGCGACCCGGCGAGCCGGCGGCTGATCGACGAGCTGCGGCACGACGACCGCCTCCGGGCCGCGCCGCGCGAGCACGCCCGCGCCTGCCTCAACTGGGCGCAAGGCGCCCTGCACATCGGTCACCTGGACTGGGCCGAGGCGCTGCTGGCCGAGGGACGCCAGGTGGTGGACCAGGCGGAGTACCTGCGGCTGGCGGAGATCGTCGAGCTGGTGACGGCCGCCGCCGACCATGCGGCGGGACGCTGGGACGGGCTCGCCGGCCGCGTCCGCCACCTCGGGGACAGCGCTCCGGCCACCTTCGCCGCCGCGACCCTGGACGTACGGCTCCTGCACGGCACGCTGCTCGCGGCCACGGGCCCGGCCGAGGAGGCGGTGGCGGCCCTGACCGAGGTCATCGCGATCGCCGAACGCGTCGGGGCGGTGTGGCCGCTCATCCCCGCGCGGACGGCGCTGTCCCGGCTCCTCCTCACGCTGGACGACGCGGCCGGCGCGGCCGAGCAGGCGACGGCCGCGCTGGTACGGGTACGGGCGAAGGGCAACTGGGCGTGGGGCGCGCAGAGCGTGCTGTGCCTGGTGGACTCCCTCGACGCGCTGGGCAGGGCGGGTGAGGCGGTGGAGCTGGTGGACGAGCTGGCCGCGGGGATGGCGGGCGCCGACGCGCCCCTCGCCCAGGCGGCCCTCCTGACCGCCCGCGCCGTGCTCGCGCGTGCTTCGGGGCCCTCTGCGGCCGACCGGCTGCTGGACGGGGCCCGTACCGTGCTGAAGGACGCCGGCCTGCGCTACGAGGAGGCCCTGACCGGCGAGCGCCTCGGGCGATGGCGCTGCGAGCAGGGGGCGGCTGACGGCG